>JADGPK010000193.1 GCA_017882445.1 Solirubrobacteraceae bacterium | reverse complement strand
TTCGGCACGCTCCTTGCCATTCGTGCTCAGCCCAAGCCGTCGCTCGTCCTCTTCAGGCGCGGCGCCGATCGGAGTCCCGACGCTCAACTTGCGCTCCTGCTCGACAACCTGGGAGATCTCGCAGACGACCTCCAGACGGGAAGCGTCGTCGTGATCGAGCAGGCACGGATCCGGATCAGGCCACTGCCGATCGGTGGATAGGCGGCTGTCGGCAACGGCATCAGCCGCCGCGCCCTAGCCGCCGCGCTTCGAGCCACCCAAGCCCAGCTGACGATCGACGCCGCCTCGCCAAAACCCCCCTCGACAGACACCTGAGCCGCCCTGGCGCGAGGAGGGCGGTCCGGGGAGGAGGTGGTGGTGCACAGGCGCTGTCCGGGATCGTGCCCCTGCTCGAGGGTCTTGAAGCGCACGAGGTGGACGATCTCGTGGCTGGTGATCGTGCACCGCCGACCGACAGGCAACCCTCAACGGCCTCATAGAGATTGGTCAGCAGCTCCTCGAACGTCTCGCCTTCCGTGGCGCGACCAGGAATAGCGGGGACTTCAGCCCAGAATCCGCCTTCTTCGGCCTCGTGTACCACGACCTTGAGTCTCATGGCGATCTCCTTGTAGCGGTCCCTGAAAGCGTCGTCATCGGTGGTGATGATCTCGCTGGACGACTACGAGGCACTCGAGGAGACAGCCTACCTCCTGCGCAGCCCGAAGAACGCTCGACATCTGCTCGAAGCGATCGCCGAGCTGGAGGCCGGCGGCGGGACCGCCCGGGAGGAGTACCTCTCCTGGCAGAAGACCGACCGCAAGCTGGTCCAGCGCATCACCGATGAGCATCGCATCGTGTACAAGGTGGAGGGCGATGCGGTCCTGGTCGCCCAGCTGCGCTACCACTACTGACGAGTCTCACGGGCCGCCTGCAGATTGAGCCAGTACGAGGAACTCCTGGCTCAGGATCACGCCCGGATGCGTGGGAATGCGGTTCTCGGGGATCACGGCGACGCAGCGGGACGCGGTTGACAGTGCCATCGTTCAACGCGCCGGACATCGATATCGAACTCCCGATAGCCTCCCTCACCCATGTACCCGCCCTGACCCCGGCGGCCGGCGCGCTCATCTCCATATAACTTCGTGCAGCAATGCCCTGCGTGCGCGCAGCGAGCTGTTTCGCAGCGAGACCCGCATGGGGCCCCTTGAGCCGGTGTGGCTCGCGCTCTTCTGGAGGTCTGGCTTCACGCCAGACCTGGTCGCCGAGGCCACCGCCGAGCGCGTCCTGCTCGTGACGGCCGAAGACGTGGTCGCAGGCGGGGCAACGGGGTGAGTGCTGGCAGGCGGACAGTGCTGCCGTCTTTCCGTAGACGTGGTGGACGACCAGCTACGTTCATACTCATTTCTCTGTGGGTAGACTGGCGGCGTGGGCTTGAGCCAGGCCCACAAGGGCAGTTCGCGACCGCGGAAGACGCTGAACGGCGTGTTCACGCCGGGGCGCACGCGACTACAGGAGGTAGCTTCATGAATCGCTCACCTGCCATCAGAGGACGCAGTCTGCGGGTGCTCGTCCTCCTGGCCGTCCTGGTCGTTGCGCTGGGGGCCCTGGGCGCGACGGCGGCGGTCGGAGCGGCGCTGGACACCACGTTCATGAGCGCCAGCGCGTCCTCGACGACCGTGACCTGGGGCGGCTACTCGATCATCAAGGGCGTCCTGACGGACACGACCAAAGGCTCAGACCCGGTGGGCGGCCAGTACGTGCTGCTGCAGTACTCGGCGACGGGCGATCCGTTCCCGGCGCCGTGGTACAGCCTGGCGAACATCACGACTGACGCTACTCAGGCCGCGGCCGGCAAGTATGTCGGCATCGCCTATCCTACGAAGTTGACCTACTACCACTTCTGGTTCCAGGGGAGTCCGTCCACGGGCCTCGGAGCCACTGTGAGCAAGCGGCTCACCATCAATGTGAAGCCTGCCTTGGGCGTGCCCAGCGCGCCCTCCTCGGCCAAGGCCAACGCATCGTTCAAGGTGTCGGGTTCGCTGAAGCCGCAGTTCCCGGCCGGCGAGAAGACCGTCACCATCAAGGCGGTCCGCTACAACGGCAGCAAGTGGGTCGCCTACAAGACCTACAAGGCGACCAACGCCGATAACGGCAGCTTCACCAAGTACTCGCTGACGCTGAAGATCAGCTCCAAGGGCAAGTACCGCTTCTCGGCCAGCACGGCCGCCACGGCGCTGTACTCCGCGGCCGGCACGGGCAACAGCGGCACGGTCACCATCAAGTAGACGCGGGCTGTGCAGAAGTCGTCCGGGGACGGGCGGGGCCGATGCAAGGCTGCCCCGCCCGTCCCGACCGCGAGTACGCCATCTCGTCGGAGGCCTTTGTCTACGGCGCGCAGATGGTCGTTGTGGTACCCTGCGCCCATGGCTCTGTACCGACCAATGGGTAGGCGCCGCGTGGCGACCGGGGCGGCGACGGGCGTGCTCGCGGTGCTGTTGTTGCTCATGGCGGCGGCCACGGCCCTGCCGGCCGGCGCCGCGGCGCACCGCGTGCAGCGCGGCATCATCGACGACACCTGGGTGATGGCGGCGCCCGACCAGCGCGCGGCCATCGTGAAAGACCTGAGCCATGGTCTCGACTGCCAGGTGGTGCGCGTGACGGTCTCGTGGGCGAGGGCCGAGCCGCAGCCGGGGCAGTACGATGAGGCCTACCTGGGCGCCGTCCGCGACTCGCTGGCGGCGGCGCACGGCGCGGGGCTGCAGCTCATGGTCCTGGTGTACCAGACGCCCGAGTGGGCCAGCGACCGCGCCTTCTGGCACGACCCGCCCTTCGAGGGTCTCTATTCCCCCGGCGTCTATTACCCCTTCTATCCGGCGGCCAAGGCGGCGCTGGACGACTGGCAACGGTTCTCGCGCCACGTGGCCCAGAGCTTCCGCGGCCTGGTGCGCTACTACGAGTGCTGGAACGAGCCCAATCTGTGGGCCTACCTCT
>JADGPK010000192.1 GCA_017882445.1 Solirubrobacteraceae bacterium | reverse complement strand
TTGCGGGCGATGGGCGAGCTCTCGGACGAGGAGTTCGAGGCCGCGAAGGCGACGTTGGTCGCATCACTGCGAAAAATGATCGACCAGGAGGACGGCTAGATGGACGAGCAGCACAGCGCGACGGTCGTGGTCGTCAACGAGAAGGCGCTCTCACGCCGCTACTGGGGCGTCATGCTGGCGGTGGGGATCGTCGCCGTCATCTTCGGCATCATCGTGCTGGCGAACATCTGGAGCAGCGTGCGCCTGGTGGCGATCTTCGCCGGCCTGTTCCTCATCTTCGCCGGCGTGGTGCAGTTCGTGAGCGCCGCCGGCGCCGAACGCAAGACCGGCAAGATCATCGGCGGGCTCGTGATACTGATCCTCGGGCTCGTCCTCGTGTTCTGGCCCGACACCTCGGTCAAGACCGTGGCCGTCCTCGTGGGCCTCGCCTTCCTGTTCTGGGGCGTCGTGATGGCGATCGCGGCGCTCATCGACCGCGGCGAAGGCTGGGGTATCGCCGCGGGCTTCGGCGTCCTGCTGGCGCTGATCGGCATCGTCGTCATTGCCTGGCCCGGACCGACGATCGCCATCCTCATGATCCTCGTCGGCATCGACGCGATCCTCTTCGGCGCGTCGCTGATCGCCCAGGGGCTGGCCCTCCGGAAAGCCTGAGCGCATGGCCGGCCGGCAAGCGCGCGGCGCCATCCAGCGGTTGGTCGTCTGGAGCCGCTACTTCATCGTCAGCCGCGCGGAGGACGCTCGCGCCGCGCTCGGCCGAGATTCTGCACCACCAGGGCCACCACGGTGATGAGGTAGAGCTGGCCGAGGACGGCCTCGAACACGGCCAGCATGCGCCCCACATCTCCCTGGGCCGTGAGGTCGCCGTAGCCGACGGTCGTGATCGTCGTGAAGCTGAAGTAGAGAAAGTCGATCGTCGAAGCCTTGTGCGGCGGCTGGATCTGCGCGAAGAAGCAGTCGCCGCTGAGCACTCCGGTCAGGGCGAACATGCTGGCGAAGAACATGGCGATGAGCAGGTAGACGCAGATGGCTCCGTAGAAGGTGTTGATGCTGATGGTCGGGTGCGTCGCCAGCCGTTTTACGATGGCCGCCGGGGCCACGATCACCAGAAGGGCGGTGAGCGTCGCCGTGACCGCCCGCGCCAGGTTCTCGCTGCCCAACACGCTGAGGGCGATGGCGGCGAGAGTGGCCACTGGGATGAAAGCGACGGCGTAGCGCAGCACGCGGCGCTGGACCTGCGACGCGCGCAGGGCCTGCCACGTGGTGGCGGCGAGCACGACGAGGCTGAGCATGCGGCCGTAGTGATGGTCGCCGGCAACCGCCGACACGAAGTAGCTGACGATGAGCAGCACCAGCACGAGGCCGTAGCTGTCGGCGAAACGTGGGGGCTTCTCAACCTCTGCGGGTGTCCGGATCTGGATGTCGTCGGGCTCGTGCATGGCGTCGCCGTCACTGTATCCCACCGGCGGGGAGGCGCAAGGTGGGGCGGCGGCGCGCGGCCGTGCGCAGGGGCCGGGCGTGGCGCCGAACCCCTTGCTGTACACTTCCCGGAAGATCTTCTGAGCCTATGGACTACGGCAGCTACACACCCAGACCACGTCGCGACCCGCGCCGCCGGCGGCGCCATCTGGCCCGGCGGCGTCCTCTCGTGCTCATCGTCTTCGTGCTCGTCGTGGCGGCGATCATCGCCGCGGTCGTGGTCAGCC
Organism: Solirubrobacteraceae bacterium; assembly: GCA_017882445.1. Taxonomy (GTDB): domain Bacteria; phylum Actinomycetota; class Thermoleophilia; order Solirubrobacterales; family Solirubrobacteraceae; genus Palsa-744. Next base: position 1,267 of record JADGPK010000192.1, on the reverse strand, counting down.
GCGGGAAGGGCGAGGAGAAGACCGGCGGCACGAAGCCGAAACCGGCCCAGACCGCCGCGGCCTCGGCGTCGCCGAGCCCCAAGCCCACGACGCCGCCGCCCAAGGTGTGGGTGGCGAGCAGGTCCGACCCCGTGCGCGTCTGGACCGGCGGCGACTCCATGGGCGGCGAGCTCGGCTGGTCCGTCGGGCCCATGCTCGAGAAGACGAAGGTCTTCAAGCCCATCCTCTACTACAAGGAGTCCTCGGGGATCTGTCGCTGGGACTTCTTCGATTGGGGCAAGCAGATGGAGACCGTCATGCGCACCGCGCGGCCCAACGCGGTGGTCATGATGATGGGCACCAACGACACGCAGTCGGTGTGGGACGACGGCACGTGGATCTCGTACGGCACCTTCGAGTGGAAGACCGCCTACGAGAAGCGCGTGTCCGACATGATGGGCGCCATGCTCAAGGGCGGCGCCCGGCGCGTGTACTGGGTGGGCATGCCGATGATGGGGGAGGCATGGCGCAACTCACGCATGAAGCTCATCAACAAGATCATCCAGAACGCCGCCGCGCAGCACCCGGGAGCCGAATACGTCGACGCTTGGGGTCTCTTCGTGGACTCGAATGGGGACTACGTCGCGGACTGGCGGCTGGCCGACGGCGTGCACTTCACCGTCGAGGGCCAGCAGCGCCTGGCCAAGGCCGTGCTCAAGGACATCGAGAAGGACTGGCTGCCCGACGGTCTGCCGTCGCCGAGCCCGTCGTCTTCGCCGAGCTCCTCGGCGTCCGCCGGCCCGTCCATCTGACGCGCGGACGGCCGTGCGAGGCGGCACTCCGCGCGCGGCCCGGCGCCGTCCCGGCGCCCCGGGTGGTAGCGGACCGCCCGCTGCGCCGATAATAGGGGCGTGATGCTCTCCCTCTTCGCCACACTCCCGGGGCACGTGCTCGACGACGCCAAGCGGCCGCTGTTCTTCCTGCTCGCCGGCTTCATCCTCACGTTCGTCCTGGCGCGGCTCAACACCCGCGTCACGCGCGCCAGGGGGAGCTCCCGGCTCGGGGTGGGCAGCATCGTCACGGCGGGCGGGCTGCACATCCACCACTCGGTGTTCGGCCTCGTCGGGATGGTCGTCGCCGGCATCCTGGAGTTCGCCCTGCAGCCGGGCAGCCCGTGGGTCGAGATGTGCGCCCTCGCCTTCGGCTCGGGCGCCGCCCTCACGCTCGACGAGTTCGCGCTCATCCTGCACCTCGAGGACGTCTACTGGACCGGCGAGGGACGCGCCTC
>JADGPK010000191.1 GCA_017882445.1 Solirubrobacteraceae bacterium | reverse complement strand
CTTCATCGAGGAGGCTGCCGGCGTCCTGAAGCACCGCAAGCGCAAGGAACGCGCGCTGCGCAAGATGGAGGCGATGGAAGCCAACCTCACCCGGGTCAACGACCTCACCGGCGAGATCCGCCGCCAGCTCGGCCCGCTAGGTCGCCAGGCTGAGGCTGCCCGCAAGGCCGCCACGATCCAGGCCGAGGCGCGCGACGCACGCCTTCGACTGCTTGCTGACGATCTGATCCAGCTGACAAGTACCCTCGAGCAGGAGGTCGCCGACGAGACTGCGCTGATCGCGCATCGACACGAGGTGGAAGAGGCCCTGTCCCTCGTTCGCTCGCGCCTGGCGGCTTTGGAGCTGGAGGCGCAGGAGACGGCGCCGTTGCTGACGCGCGCGCAGGAACGATGGTTCGCTCTGTCGTCGCTTCGTGAGCGTCTCATGGCCACCGGATCGCTGGCCGCCGAGCGCGTCCGCCTGCTCTCGGAGGACGAGAGCGAGGACGGGGAGAACCGTGCGCGCGATCCGGAGAAGCTGCGTGCGGAGGCCGCCACGGTGCGACTTCAGGAGGCGGCGCTGCTTGCCGAGACCATGCAGGCCAGGGAGACGCTGGAGGCGGCGGTCACGGTGCGCGCTGAGATCGAGACGGCGTATGCCGCCGAGATCGCTCGCCTCACGCGCCTGGCCCGAGCCGCCGCGGATCGTCGCGAGGGGCTGGCGAAGCTCGCCGGGCAGGTGGGCGCACGACTGAGCCGGATCGAGGCAGGGGAGGCTGAGATCGGCCGGCTCCAGCAGGCGGTCGAACAGAGCCGGGCCCGCGCCGCCAAGGCCGAGAGGGAGTTCGCGGCCCTGGAGGCCTCGGTCGCGGTGGACGAAGAGGGCGAACAAGGCCTGGACACCAGTTTTGAGCAGGCCACCGCCGCGTCGGATCAGGCCGAGGCAGAAGTATCGCGTTGGCGAGAGGGAGAGCGACTCGCCGATCGTGACCGTTCCAATGCCGCCGCCCGGCTGGATGCTCTCGAGCTCAACCTGCGACGCAAGGACGGCGCTTCCGCGCTGCTTGCCGCCGGGGACGAGGTCGATGGGCTGATGGGTTCGGTGGCCGCCCTTCTGCAGGTCACGCCAGGACATGAGGCCAGCGTGGCTGCCGCCCTCGGCTGGGCCGCCGATGCCTTGGCCGTCGACTCCGTTGCGGCGGCCCGGCATGCGGTCGCAAGGTTGCGCGAACGTGAAGCCGGACGGGCCGGTCTGCTCGTGGCCGCCACCGCGAGCAAGGTCGACGTCGCCGGCTGGCCGACGCTGAGCGGCGGCGCCGTCTGGGCCCGTGCCGTGGTGACCTGTCCGGACAGCCTGCGACCGGCCGTCGAGCAGCTGCTGGATCGCGTCGCCCTTGCCCCCGATCAGTCCACGGCGGTGGACCTGGTCGACCTCGGTCAGGGCATCACGGCGGTCACTCCCGACGGCGACATCTTCGCTCCGGGTTACGTCCGTGGTGGCAGCGCGTCCGTGCCCAGCCTGATCGAGATCCAGGCGGCCGTCGATGAGACCAAGGCCAAGGTTCAGGATGCGGTCCATCGGGGACAGCAGGCCAAGTTCGCCCTGGGGACGGCCATCGATCGGGTGGCAGCGGCCAAGGATGCCGTGGCGGTCGCACTCGAGCGCCTGCACGAGTCTGACGCCAGGATGGCTGCGGTGGCTGAACGGCTGGGGCAGCTCGGTAGCTCCGTCCGCGCGGGGCGTGGCGAGTCCGAGCGCATCGAGCGGGCCATAGCCGCGGCCGAGATCGCCCTGGGCAGTGACCGTGCCGAGCATCTTGCCCTCAGCCAGCGACTCGAAGACGCCAGTGCTGAGCCGGGCGAACAGGATCCGTCCACCGACGAACGCGACCGCCTCGAGCGCGGAGCCGCCGAGGCCCGTGCCGCGGAGACCGAGCTGCGCCTCACCCTGCGCACCCGCGAGGAGCGGACGCGCGCCATGTCTGGCCGGGCGGAGTCGCTCGAGGCGGCCGCTCGCTCCGAGGTCGCGGCCCTACAACGGGCCGAAGCCCGAAGGGATCGTCGTAGGCGAGAGCTGAGCGTGGCGGAGGCGGTTCGCAGGGGCGCGGCATACGCAGTGGGGTTGGTCGCTCGCGCCCTGGAACAGGCGACATCGGAGCGGGCCGCAGCCGAGCTCGGGCGCACGGAGCGCGATGCGGCGCTGACCCTCGTGCGACGCGAGCTCGGGGTGCTGGGCGACGAGCTGCGCGACCTCACCGACTCGGTCCACCGCGACGAGGTGGCACGCACCCAGCAGCGTCTGCGGATCGAGACGTTGCAGGCCAGGGCGATCGAGGAGCTGGGAATCGACCCAGATGTGCTGGTCGAGAGCTTCGGCCCTCATCAGGAGGTGCCGGTGATCGCCGACCCTGATGACCCCGTTCATGACTCGGCCGATGCTGACTCCGACAATGCACCCATGTCCGTGCCCTACGTGCGCGACGTCCAGGCCAAACGCCTCCGCTCGGCCGAGCGCAAGCTCTCCACCATCGGCCGGGTCAACCCTCTCGCGCTTGAGGAGTATGCCGCGCTGGAGGAACGCCACAAGTTCCTCACCGAGCAGCTTGAGGACCTCAAGAACTCCAAACGCGATCTCATGGAGATCGTTCGTGAGGTCGACGAGCGCGTCGAGAGGGTCTTTGCCGAGGCGTATTTCGACACCGCGGCCCAGTTCGAGGGTGTCTTCAGCAGGTTGTTCCCCGGAGGTGAGGGCCGACTCGTTCTCACCGACCCTGACCACATGCTGACCACGGGTATCGAGGTCGAGGCCCGCCCGCCTGGCAAGAAGATCAAGCGGCTTTCGCTGCTGTCCGGTGGCGAGCGCGCGCTGGTGGCCGTGGCGCTGTTGGTCAGCATATTCAAGGCGCGGCCGAGCCCCTTCTACATCATGGACGAGGTGGAGTCGTCACTGGATGACGCCAACCTGGGCCGCCTGATCATGCTGCTGGAGGAGCTGCGCGACTCGAGCCAGCTGATCGTCATCACCCACCAGAAGCGC
>JADGPK010000190.1 GCA_017882445.1 Solirubrobacteraceae bacterium | reverse complement strand
GCGGCCCTGGTGGGCGGTGTCGTAGAGAGCGCGCCGGCACGACGGCGCTCTCGGGCAGCTCTTGGCGGTTCGCACGTAGAACCACCGCGCGTGCTCCACGGTGCGGCTCTTCTTGATGCCGCTCACCATCGAGAGCTCACCGAGCAGCTGTTTGGCCTCGTAGGGTTGCCGCCGTCTCGGCCGCCGTTCGCGCGGGACTGGTAAAAGCGTCGACCTCCACGAAGTGGATGTTGCCGCGGAGCCCGCGGAAGTGCTCGTCGTGGGTCCACAGCTCCGCACCGTGCCTTAAGGCAGTGGCCAGGACGACATTGTCGGGGAAGGGCAGCCGGCAGGCTTCACCGAGGCGAGCCGCCTCGAGGGCGAACGCGAGGCTGAGCGGCGCCACGCGTGCACGGCTCATCATGGCCACCGCCGCGGTTGCGGCGGCGTCGCCGGCGACCTCCAGCAGGTGTTGGGCCACTTCCAGAACGCAGACGGTGGGCACGACCAGCTCGTCAAGTTGGGTGAAGGCAGGCCGATAGGCCTCCCCGAGGGGCGTGGCGGCGAGGACTTCGAGCCAGCCACAGGAATCGAGCAGCTTCACCGCCGCCGCCCAGGATTCACAAGCGATCCTCGTGGTCGCGCGGGTCGCTGGGAGCGTCGGCGGCACACGCGGCGTGAGGCGCCAAGGCCGCGAGCAAGCCGAACGCCTCGTCCAGTGGGCGCACCGGGACGACCCGCAGAGCGCCGCCGAAGGCGAAGACTTCGAACAACTGGCCAGGGGTGAGATCGAGCTCGCGGCGCACATCCTCAGGGATGACGACCTGGTATTTGCTGGAGAGCCGCACCTGGGTCATGTGTGGCGGCGCTTCGCGCGCGAGACGGAACATGGGTGAGAGACGCTGTCGGGAGCCGCGACATCGATGTGTCGCGCGTTCAACGCTGGCACTGTGAACCGCCTCCTCCCGCCCGCATCGCTGACCTGGACAGACTAGAAAGCCTGGTGGCGCCAGACAAGGCCTCCGGAGCCGCCGCACGTTGACGTTGGCGCTCTGAGGAGGGCGACGTTGCGCCAGGACCAGCCAAGACCAGCCCAGAAGGTGCCTGCCGAGGCTTCACGCTGCCGGCGATCTTATGCCACGTCAGTCGGTTGCCGGAGGCATCCGTGAGCTGCGCCCGGGCGGGTACGTGGGTGAGGGAGGCTGTCGGGAGCCGCGGCATCGATGTCAGGCGCGTTGAACGCCGGCATTGTCAATCGCCTTCCTCCGCCGCCGACGAATCAATCGATGCACCGCGCTCAGACAGCGCCCGCCGACCACTCCCTCCTCCCCGGACCGCCGGGTGCAAGGGTGCAGCCGCTGTGGAGACGAACGCGGCCGCTGGGTAGCTGAGCCGTAACGTGCCGGGCAGGACGTCCATGAGCTCACCGATGCGGCGCGTGCGGCGCGGGTCAAGCACGTAGGCGTAGACATTGCGGTTGCGGACTACATGCCGAAAGCCGCGGAAGCGATTGAGAGCCGTGGCAACGGCGCGGTAGTCGCCGGCTCTCACAGCTGCATTCCCCCGCTGAGGATGGCGCTTCGCAGCTCAGCGGGGCACGTGTCGAGGTCGACGAGGTCGAGCTGGAAGTCCGGCGAGAGCGCCAGGAGGCGCCCGAGAGCGGCGTAGTGGTCGCCGGGGGCGAGCCGAAGACGAGCACGCGAGTGACGCCCTCGGCAGAGAAAGCGACCGGGCGCGCGTCGACCTCTGGTATCATGATTGCCATGAAGCAGAGGGTATACGTGGAGACGAGCGTCATCAGCTACCTGGCGAGCCGCCCCGCTCGCGATTTGATCGTGGCGGCCCATCAGGAGCTCACACGAGAGTGGTGGGACGAGCGCTCCAGCGGCTTCGAGCTGGTCATCTCCGAGCTTGTCGAACAAGAGGCCGAAGCGGGCGACCCGGACGCGTCGCGTCTCCGCTTGGCGACGATCCAGGGCATCGCCATCCTGGCGCTGAGCGACGAAGCTGTCTCCATCGCCGAACACCTGGTCGGCAGCGGTCCGATCCCACGGGACGCCGCGGCCGATGCGCTTCACATCGCCGTCGCTGCCGTCAACGGCGTCGACTACCTGCTGACGTGGAACTGCAAGCACCTCGCAAACGCTGCGCTCCGCGTCCAGATCGCCGCCTTGCTTGAGGACGCAGGCTATGCCTGCCCTGTGATCTGCACGCCCGAGGAACTGATGGAGGGTTAGACGTGGAAGCCGATCCGATCATCGAAGAAGTACGGCGCGCCCGCCAGGAGTACGCCCAACGCTTCGGCTACGACCTGCGCGCTGTCGCGGCCGACTTGCGCACGCGCGAGCAGCGGCATCCCGAGCGACTCGTCTCCTTCCCGCCCAAGCCTGCCCGCCAGAAGAAGACGGCATAGCGCCACATCTCTTGGGGTTTGCGCAGCGCGACCACCGCCTGAGTCCCGGCGTCGCGCGGGTCGGCTTCGCCTGGCGGTTTTGTGCGCGCTCCCTGCAAGACGCGGCCCACCCCCACCTCGGCCGCGTGGTAGCCAAGCGCAGGATGAGGCCCGCCAAACGTCCACCGCTGGCTCCCAGTATCGTCTCCCAAGAGAGCCGTTCGTCCACCGAGCGTCACCAAATGGGACCGCCGGGGAGGGAACTCGCATGGTCGAAGAGCGGCGAGGAGCGCACGACAGCGTCGAGCTCATCTACGGCCTCGCGCGGGCGGCTTATCTCTTGACTGACCATCCCCTCAGCTCAGGCCGCCCGCGCGATCAGCTGAGAGTACGTGGTCGGCGGCGTGTAGAGGACGCAGCGGTTGAGGATGCGACGGAAGAGGTCGAGCCGTGCGTCACGGCGGTTGGGCCGGTAGCAGAGCTCGTCGAGGTAGGACTGCAGGTGCGCGGCGCTGACGCCATGGAAGACGTCGAGCTGCCAGCGCTTGACGTTGGAGATGACGATGTGCGCCCAGGGCAGCAGCTCGCCGGCGGCCTGCGGCGTGGCCTCTGCGTGCGGCTCGTGCAGGTAACCGGCGCCGGTCAG
>JADGPK010000189.1 GCA_017882445.1 Solirubrobacteraceae bacterium | reverse complement strand
AAAAAAGGCCAGGTCGCCAATCGGCCGAAGCAGCTCGACGCCAAACTGCGGACTGTCGTCCATCACTAGCTCCGCTCTCGGGGCTCCAGGAGGTCGGCGCGTGGTCCAGTCAGGATCAACTTCGTCACCCCTGCGTCGCATTCTAGCACGGCCCGTTGTCTTCCCGTGGCACACTGCGGCCGGCGAGGCGAGCACGGCCGCGAGACATAATCGGTGCTACCCTACGAGCAGCCCGTCTGAGTAGACTTTCGCGGCCTGCAGAACGAGGGAGCCCTGTGTCGCAGTCAAGCATGGCGCCAAGAACGGCCCCGTCCGCGCTTCATTTTCGCCTCCCCCTCGAACCCTCCCACCTGCTCCGCGCCCGGGAGCGCCTGCGCGACTACCTGCAGCTGCACTGCGCCGACGCGGCGCTCGTCGACGACGTCGTGCTCTGCCTCGAGGAAGCCTGCACCAACGCCATCCGCTACAGCGGCGCCGGCGACGGGATGCAGGTCGCGCTGCGCTTCGACGGAGACGATCTGATCTGCCAGGTCAGCGACCACGGACGCGGCTTCGACATCGACGCCTTCGACCCCCAAATCGTCCCCGACCCCCTGGGCGACGGCGGCCGCGGCCTGTTCATCATCGCCCACATCATGGACGAGATGGAGCTGCGCCACGACGGTGGGCTTGAGGTACGCATGGTCAAGCGGGCCTTGCCGCGCTGCGCGGCGCCCGGGCTGGAGGCCGTACTCGGCGAGGCTGACGGCGCTTCCGGGAGTGACGCTCGCCAGACGAGGCTGCGGGCCCTGCTCGAGGAGATCAACGAGGGCTTCCTCGCCCTCGACTGGGAGTACCGCTACCTGCACGTCAACGAGGCTATGCTGCGCCTGACCGGCAAGTCCCGCGAGGAGCTGCTCGGCCGCACGCCCTTCGAGGTCTGGCCGCAGCTTGCCGGGACGGAGCTCGAGGAGCGCTACCGTGAGGCCATGGAGCTGGGCCAGTCCAGCGTCTTCGAGCAGCTCTCCCCTGTGAACCGCGACTGGCTCGAGACGCGCGTCTACCCGACGCCGTCGGGGATCAGCGTGTACTTCCGCGAGATCAACGAGCGCAAGCACGTCGAGCAGGAGCGCGAGAGGCTCTTCGAGGAACTCCGCGGCAGCAAGGATAAGGAGCGCTTCCTGGCTGATGTGCTGGAGCGTGCTGACGTACCATTCGGCGTTGGGGCGCCGGACGAGCGCCTCGTCCTCTTCAACCAGGCGTTCGCCGACCTCACCGGCTACAGCCGCCAGGAGTTGGAAGAGAGGCAGTCGACGTGGAGCGTCGACCTGGCGCCGCCGGAGTGGCGTGAAGCAGAGTCGAAGTCCCTGGCCGAGGCCGTGAGCGAGCGCCGGGCGGTGCGCTACGAGAAGGAGTACCTGCGCAAAGACGGCAGTCGCGTGCCCATCGAGGTGCTCGCGCAGCCGTTCTTCGACGACGCCGGCCAGTTGCTCCACTTCCGCAGCTTCCTCACCGACATCACGGAGCGCAAGCAGGCCGAGGAAGAGCGTGAGCGCCTGCTCGAGGAGTCTCAGCTCCAGGCCGAGGAGCTACAGGCGCGGACCGAGGAGCTGCGTGTGCAGGCCGAGGACCTCGCTAGGCGTGCCGAGCTGGCCGAGGCGCTGAATGCCATCAATCGCCGGCTCCACTCCACGCTCGACGCCGACGTGATCACGCAGCGCGCCCTAGAGGAGGGCGTGCGGGCTCTGGCTGTCGATGCCGGCGGGATCGAGTTGAGGAAGGAGGACATGTGGATCGTGGCTTACCAGCACGGTTTCTCCAAGGAGGAGATTGGCATGCGCTTGAGTGAGCTGGAGGCGCCCAACGCCACCCGCGCCGCTCAGCGTAGGGAGCCGTTCGCGATCGCCGACATGGCGTCTGCTCCGTCGCTTGAAGTCGGCTTCGCCCACGCCCATGGCCTGCGCTCCGTGCTCGCTGTGCCACTGCTCGCGCGCGAGGCCGTGGTCGGCTGCCTGCTCTTCTATGGCAAGAACGCGCGGGTGTTCGGCGACTCAGAGATCGACTTCGGCCGCAAGCTCGGTGCCACCGTCTCCCTGGCCCTCGAGAACGCGCGGCTCTACGCGGCGCAGCAGCGCATCGCCACCACCCTGCAGGAGAACTTCATCCACCCACCCCCCGAGGTGGCCGGCCTCGAGTTCGGCATCGTCTCCCAGACGGCCTACGAGCCGGAGCTCATCGGCGGCGACTTCAGCGAAGTGTTCGAAGTGGCAGGCGGCAGGATCGCCGTGCTGATCGGCGACGTGGCCGGCAAGGGCGTCAAGGCCGCCGGGCTCACCGAGACGGTGCGCAGCATGGTGCGAGCGTTTGCCGCCATCGAGCCCTCGCCGGCCTTCATCCTCGCGAGGACCAACGAGGTGCTGCTGCGCTACGACTCCGCTGAGCCCCACGTCACGGCCTTCCTCGTCGTGCTCGATCCCCAGACCGGGCATGCGCTCTACGCGAGCGCCGGCCATCCTGCCCCGGTCCACATGAGTCCCTCCTCCTGCCGCCCGCTCGAGGTCGCCTTCGGCCCGCCCCTGCTCAGCTTTCCGAGCAAGTACCAGGAAGAGCACTCGAGGCTCTCTCTGGAGGACTACCTGCTGCTCTACACCGACGGCGTCACCGAGGCACGCCGCGGCGCGGAGTGGTTTGGCGAGGAGCGACTCGTCGATCTCGCCTACCGTCTGAGCGGCCGCTCCGCCCAGGAGGTCGCCGAGGGCGTGCGCGCCGCCGCTCTCGAGTTCGCCGGCAGCTTGAAAGACGACCTGCACGTGGTCTGCCTGCGCCTGGCCTGAGAGGCGGCTGGCCAGCGGCCGCCCACCGTCGCACCGCAAGGCGCTACTCACCTAAGCGGCCTGCCGCATGCTGGCTCGAGAGTGTCACAGGTCTTGATGACGTGTCCCGTCAGCGAAACCCCACTCTGTGCTGGTTCTCTCCCCTAGCGGCCGCCGCGATGCCGGCGCCAGCGGTCGCGGCACA
>JADGPK010000188.1 GCA_017882445.1 Solirubrobacteraceae bacterium | reverse complement strand
GCGCCTGCCGCTCGAGGACTTCATCGAGCGAGCCACGAACGGCTACCGCTGGACGCCCGATGCGGGGGTCCGGCGCGTCCACTTGGTCCCGAGCTACTTCGCCCGCCCGTACAACTACGTCTTCGCCGGCGAAGGCTGGCACCTGTTCGCCTACCCGCTCGCCGAAACGGCGCTCGACGGCGACCCCGCGGCGGTGCCGCTCGCGACGATCCGCCTCTTCAAGGCCCTGGGCGACGCGAGCCGGATGCGGATCCTCCGCTTCCTAGCGGACGGGGACCTGTACCTCACCGAGATCGCGGGGCGCATGAGCCTCTCGAAACCGACCGTGAAGCACCATCTCGCCCAGCTCCGGGCCGCGGGGCTCGTGACCGTGACGGAGATCGGTGGGCTCACCTACTACAGCCTGCGCCGAGACCGGGTCGCGGAGGCAGGGCCCGACCTCGCCCGCTACCTCGACGCCCCGACACGCTGAAGCACCCGACCACATGACTCGACAACGAGCGCCACGGCGACGAGTTAGACGATCAACGTACGAAAGGACGACGCGATGACCACGGGGCCTCGACCCGACCACGCGTCGACTCGTTGGGACGCGCGCGACGCGGTCAGAGGGGATGCAAGGATGGGTGTGGAAATCGCCTTCCGGATGACGCGGCTTCGTGCGGAAGCGCAGCGCGAGCGATTAGTCAGCATCCAGGCACGCCGCTCATCGGTGCGCCTCACGCTTGGGCGCGCACTCGTGGCGCTCGGACTCTTCGTCGAGGGCACCGGCGCGGGCGAGCACGAGTACGGGAGCTCGGTTCGAGCCTGAAGGCGTCGCGGCCCTGGCTGCGGTCAGCGGGCCCTCGAGACGCGCGCGCGACGCCGACGGCGCGATGGGTTGCTCGGCGCCACACGATGCCCCGCATCGTGACTCGAGCGTGAACCGCTCGCTGGTACGCTCCACCGGGGAAGCAATACACCGAGGGAAGAACGGATGTCGGTCGACGTAGCGGTCCTTGCGGAGGAGTTGGCGGCCGAGACCGCCAAGTCGGCGAACGAGATCGACCTCCGGGTGCGCATTGAGCCCCTGATTGACAAAGCTCGCGTCGGCCTCGGCGTCACGACCGACCCTGAGCGAGAGAAGACGCTCGACGCGAAGAACAGTGTTATCACCATCCGCGGCCGCGCCGACACCATGTACGGCGCGCTTGTAATCGAGTACGAGTCACCGGGCACCCTCGCCACAGCCGGCGGCTTGGCACATGCGGCCAAGCAGGCCCGCGAGTACATGCTGCTTTCTGCGGCCTCCTCAAAGCCGCACGAGCTGGACGCGCTCCGGCGTCACGCGGGCGTCGTGTTCGACGGTCGACAGGTTGGCTTCCTTCGTGCCACCGGTCCCGTATACCCAGGGCCGCTCCCCCCTCAGCTTGAGGCCTTGATCCCGCTCGAAGGGCCCTACCCGGTCAACGCGGGTTCGGTCAGCCAGCTGTTGCTATACCTGCGGGCGCTCGGCCGCAAACGGCTCGACGGTCGGTCGCTTGCGCAAACCTTCGGCCCAGAAGCGGGCAAATCGCCGCTCGCCCGCGAATTCGTCGCGCACCTCCTATCTCGCCTCGTTGACCCGACGATCCCTGCGAAGGCGCGGCTCCTCTACGACGAGTGGATGCGCTCCTTCGGCGCGGTGTACGCGCAGGACGCGAAGAAGGCACGGCAGGACGCGGGCCTCCTCGCCAAGCTCTACGGCGTCCCGTCGGGCACCGGCCTGCCAGCACTCCTGTTCTGCGTCCAGACCTACTACGCCCTGCTGATGAAGCTCTTGGCGGTTGAGGTTCTGTCCCTCCAGGCTGGTTCGCTTCTCTCATCACAGGCGGCGAAGATCGCGAACTCCGCCCCGGCTGATCGGGCGCTCATCCTCGCGGACCTCGAGGCAGGCAGTCTGTTTGCCGCCCACGGGATCGAGAACTTCTTGGAGGCCGACTACTTCGGCTGGTATCTCGAAACGTGGAATTCCGAGACGGCCGAGGTGGTGCAGCGACTTGCCGAGGAGCTGACCCAATTCGAACCAGCGACGAGCACCCTCGACCCGGATGCAGTCCGCGATCTTCTCAAGGACTTGTATCAGTACCTCGTGCCGAAGAAGGTTCGCCATGATCTCGGCGAGTACTACACGCCGGACTGGCTGGCCGACTACACCCTCGATCAGGCCGGATACAACGGTGACCTGGCCGCGAGAGTCCTAGATCCGGCGTGCGGAAGCGGAACATTTCTGATTCGGGCAATCGGTCGAATCCGTCAGCACGCTGCCGCGTCGCTTGTCTCCGACGAGGAGACCGCCAAGGCCATCCTCAACAATGTGGTTGGATTCGACCTCAACCCGGTCGCCGTCCTTGCGGCCCGGACCAACTACCTCTTGGCCCTTGGCCCCCTGCTTCGCAAGGCGACCCCCTTGAGTCTGCCCGTCTATCTTGCGGATTCACTCCTTGCCCCGCTCCCATACAGCCGCCTTATCGCCAGCCCGATTGCCAAGGCGCGAAGTGATCACCTCGTGCGAGGAAGTTCAGTCGGCGACTTCAAGTTCCCAATTGAGCTTGCCAATAAGGACGGACTTCGCGTCGTCACCGAAGAACTCGAGCGCGGAGTTCGATCTGCGATCGGACCCGCAGCGTTCGTCGCGCGCGTCCAACTCCGACGCGCCACCACAGTACCGTCGACGAATCGACTACTGGAGCAGCTGTACACGAAGGTTGAGAGACTCGGCGCTTCGGGTCAGAACGGGATCTGGGCGCGCCTGCTTCGCAACGCATTCGCGCCATCTCTGTCTGGCAGATTTGAGTACGTGGTCGGCAATCCACCGTGGATCAACTGGGAGAGCCTCTCGGACGAATACCGCAGAGTCACGGCTCGCCTTTGGGAGCTTCACGGACTCTTCACATTGAAGGGCTTCAACACGATCCTTGGAGGATCCAAACGCGACATCGCGATGCTCTTCTGGTCCTGTTGTGCGGACTACTACCTGGCCGATGGTGGCACGATCGCCTTTCTCTTCCCCCAGACC
>JADGPK010000187.1 GCA_017882445.1 Solirubrobacteraceae bacterium | reverse complement strand
GGTCTCGGCGTCACCGGGCGTCTCGAGCTGTGTAGCTACTGGGACGGCGAGCCGCCCGAGGCGTGACGCGCGCGGCCGATGACGCCATCGTCGGTTTCGGGCAGGCGCGTCAGTGCAGGCGTTTGCGCAGCACCTTCCAGGCCGCGGGGTCTTCCTGGCCCATGATCCAGCAGTACACGCCGCGGATGTGGGGATGCTGCTCGAGGAGCATCAGCAGCTTGGCGTCGATCGCCTTGGCGTCCGGGAAGACGGCTGTGTGCCGGGCGCCGTCATGGCTGTACGAGAGCATGAGCTCGGCCGAGGGGCCGCGCGAAGCGCGCGGCTTGTCGGCCGAGCGGATCCGGCCCACGTCCGCCCACACCAGGTCGGTGGTCTGGGCGCCGCGCCAGTCGCGGCCGTAGAAGCCGACGCCCATGACGATCTTGCGCGGCTTGACCTGCGTCTCGGCGAAGTCGAGCACGCGGTCCATCCACTCGGGCGGCGAGAGCGGGCCGGGCCCGGACCAGGACCCCGAGTAGTTGTAGGTCATCACGCGGAACTGGTCGACGGCCCGGCCCAGACGCCGCCAGTCCTGCGCGCGCGGCCCGTCCCACCCACCCGGCTCGCGGGTCTTGGGGTACACGTCGACGGCGATGAGGCGGCCGTCGCGGTGGAGCCGACGGGCGAGCTCCTCGACGAACGTCGCATAGCCGTTGCGCTGCTCGGCCGTGAGCGCCTCCCAGTCGACGTCCACGCCGTCCACGTCGTTGTCGCGGCACCAGTCCGCGACGGCTGCAACGTGGCGACGGCGGGTCTCCGCCGTCGCCAGGATGGCGGCCGGGATCGCCGGGTCGAACTGGGGGATCGCCTCGTTGTAGTCGGTGAGAGTGACGATCACGCGGCAATCCTGCTTGCGCGCCTCGGCGATGAAGCTTGCGTCCGCCTTGGGCGCTTCGACGCTGCCGTCGGCGCGCGACTGCAGCCAGTCGACGCTCACCTCGTCGATGGCGCCGGCATCGACCGCGCGCTCCAGCGAGCCGCGGTCGCCGAAGGTCCAGGCGCCGATGAGGTAGGGGCCGTGCGGGCGCTCGTCCTCGAGGGCGCTGGCGAGCGCGAAGGCGGCGGCCAGGGCGGCGAGGCCGACGACGAGGATGACGACGAGGGCCGGCGCGTGCCGCCGGCGCGGGCGCCGGCGCGTCGCCCGGCGAGCCTCACCGTCGCCATTCCCTTCTCTTCCGCGAGTCGCCACGCCTTCATGATGACGCCTGACCAGCCGCCTGTGAAACCGGCCCCGCGCGTCGCGCTGGCGGGTCGGCGGCATGTAGGTGCGGTCGGTCGGCACGCCGCCCTCGAGCAGCCTACTTCAGCAGCAGGTAGACCCCGGCGAGCACGACCAGGGCGCCGCAGGCGCGGCGCACCCAGCGCGTGATGCCCGAGCGGCTGCCCCACGACACGACCGTCTGCGCCTTCTGCGCCGCCGTACCGGCGAGAACGATGACGCCGCAGTGGCCGAGGGCAAACGCCCCGAGAAGGGCAACGGCGAGGGCGTAGTCCGCCTCGGCCTGGCCGAAGACGATCATCAGCAGGGGAGCGAGGAAGGCGAACGAGCAGGGGCCGAGTCCGACGCCGAACGCGAGGCCCAACCCGAGGGCTGCCGGCATGCCGCGCTTGCGGGTCGTCGACGGGAAGGAGGTCCAGTGGAGCGGCAGCAGGTCCATCAGGTAGAGGCCGAAGACGAAGAAGACCACGGCCACGGCCACGTTGCCGACGGCGCCGAGGTCGCCGACCAGGCGGCCCAGCGAGGCGGTGATCAGGCCGATCAGTGCGATCGAGGCGAGCACGCCGAGGGAGAAGACGAGTGACAGCCGGAACGCGCGCCCAGTCGAGGCGTCGCCCTGCGTCGAGATGAACCCGACGATCAGGGGCACGCTCGCCAGGTGGCACGGGCTGAACACAATGCTCACGACGCCCCAGGCGAAGGCCGCGAGGAGGGCCCAGCCGAGTGACTGGCTGAGCCCGTTGCTCAGGCTGGTGAGGACCTGCTCGAGCACGCCGGCCGCTACGGCGTTGCGAGCTTCGAGAGGCCCTGCTCCACCAGAAGCGCCTCGATGTCCTCTTGCGGGTAGAAGCCGACGTGCCGGTGGAACTCGACGCCCTTGTCATCGAGGAACACCTGGGTGGGGATGTACTGGATGCCGTACTCCTTCGCCGGTGCGTCGTTCTCCCAGACGTCATAGAACACGACATCGACTTGAACGCCGAAGGCCTGCTCGATGCCCCTCATGACCGGTCGCATCTCCTTGCAAGGGATGCAGCTGTTTGAGCCGAGCTCGACGAAGGTGACCTTTGGCGGGACGGCCGGACTGTGCCCCGACGCGGGTGTGGCGGAAGGGCCGGCTTCGCCGCCGGATCCGCCGCACCCCACGAGCACGAGCAGGCTGAGGAGCGCGCCGACGATCGCAAGCGCCGCGCCCCGGTTCCGGATGCAGCGCGCCGACGTCATCCCTGCGCGGCCAGCGCCGTCGTGATCAGCGAGCTGACCTCGGCCTTCGACGGTACCTTGCCGCTCATCACCAGCTTGCCGTCGATCGCCAGAGCAGGCGTCGACATGACGCCGTAGGCCATGATCTTCGGGAAGTCCTCCACTTTGACGAGCTCCGCGCCGGTGACGCCGAGCTCGCGCACGACCTCTTCGGTGAGCGCCATCAGCTTCTGGCAGTTGGCGCAACCTGAACCAAGGATCTCGAGCTTCACGTGTCTCTCCTTCTCGTTGCGGTCAAGAGGCGTTGCGTTGCGCCGGCTTCTTCGCGGCGGTCGCGCAGGCGCTGTCGGCGTTGCCGGGGATCGGCGGGGCGCTGCGCAGGCGCTCGACGTAGGCCAGGAAGCCCTTGAGATCGCCGTCGAAGCGGTCCCAGTCGATGGAGTAGTAGGTGCGCGTGCCCTCGCTGCGCATGCGCAAGAGCCCGGCGTCGCGCAGCAGGGCCAGGTGGTGCGAGACCAGCGGCTGGCTCTGGTCGAGCGGCCCCGTCATCTCGCAGACGCAGCGCTCGCCGCCGAGC
>JADGPK010000008.1 GCA_017882445.1 Solirubrobacteraceae bacterium | reverse complement strand
GCGCTCGCGTGCGGCGCGCTCGCGTGCGGCGCGCTCGCCGAGGCCGGGCTCGCGCTGACGGCCTCGCGGATCTTGCGTGCCTCCTCGATCGCCATGCTCGGCACGGGCGGCGAGCCGCGTTTGACGACCCTGGCGGCGATGAGGCCCGCCACGACGCCGAGTACCACGAGGATCACGGCCATCGCGAAGAAGCCCCAGAAGTAGGTGAATTCGTTGCCCGGCAGGTAGTAGTAGAGGAGCCATGCGCAGCCGACGAGCGCGAACACGACCGCCATCAGGAAGAAGACGCCGGCCGCCACTCCGACCACCGCGCCCTTGACGAGCTTCGTCGTCTTCTCGCTCACCTCCGCCTTGGCGAGCTCGATCTCTTCGTGGATCAGCAGCGTGGCGCGCTCGGAAACCTCAGCGATCGCGCTGGCGATGTTCTGGGGCTGACCGTCGCGCTGGCGCTCGCCGGACGGCGGTGGGTCGGAGGCGCTCACTCGGGCGGCTCCTCGTCGAACAGGCGCCTCCAGATGAGGCCCGCGACGCGGTTTGAGGCGAGCGCCGCGAGCGCGCTGACGCCCGCGAGCAGACCCGACCACATGAGGCGCTTGACCATCTCGTTCTCCATCATCTCGGCAGTCTATTCCCCGCGGTGGTCGCCGCTTCGCGCCCTTCGGAGCGGGCCGGGCCGACTCCCCGCTCCGCGCGCGGGCTCAGGTGACGCTCGCCTGCTCGGACGCCTTCGTCTCCAGGCCGCCGCAGACCGTCTCGACGACGAGCCACTTGGCGCGCTCGAAATACTCATCCTCGTCAGGCAGCAGGTCGAAGATCCAGCCGGTCAGCAGCTGCTCGATCGCGCCGTAGAAGGCCATGGCGGCGAAGCGCGATTCGATCTCAGGCTTGAAGACGCCGTCCTCTTGGGCCTTGATGATCATCCCGCCGATCAGATCGTAGGCCTCGCGGATCGTGTCGATGTGCGTGTTGCCGAACGAGTTGGCCGCCCGCGTGACCTCGACGATGATGACCTTCATCAGGTCCGGGTCGTGCCGGTAGCTGTCGACGATGAACGACGCGATCGCGCGGAGCTTCTCCCGCACTGCGATCGGCTCTGAGTCGACCTCGCGGATGAACTCGAGCATCACGTTCCAGCGCTCGAGGAAGAGGGTGTCGAGAACCTCGTCCTTGGAGGCGAAGTAGTGGTAGACCAGGCCATAGGCCACCCCGGCCTCATCCGCGATGTCCGACACCCGGCACGCGTGAAAGCCCTGGCGGGCGAACACGCGCACGGCCGCATCCAGGATCAGCCGGCGCTTGTCCGTCGAGGCCTTGCCGCGGGGACCGATCGGAGATCGGCTGTCTCCTCGCGCGACGCTCACGCCGCCTCCTTCCCCGGCCAGCGGTATGCCGCGGGACGCCGGTTGGCGAGCGACGGCAGCCGGGCGCGGATGTCGAGCTGGCGGTCGAGGTCGAGGTCGCAGACGATGTGGGTCTCGCCGTCGGGAGCCTGCGCCAGCACGACTCCCCACGGGTCCACGATCATCGAGCGCCCGCCCGAGTGCTGCCCCGCCGGATGCGCGCCCACCTGGTTGGCCGCGATCACGAAGGCCTGGTTCTCGATCGCGCGCGCGCGCAGCAGCGTCTCCCAGTGGTCGCGAGTGGTCTGCAGGGTGAACGCGGCCGGCACCGCGATCACGCGCGCGCCCATCACGGCGAGGATCCTGTAGAGCTCGGGAAAGCGCAGGTCGTAACAGATCGACAGCCCCAGCTCCACCCCGTTCGCCGTCCTGGAGAGGACGATCTCCTCGCCTGGTTGCTCGAGCTCGGACTCTCTGTAGGAGCGCCCGGCGAGGACGACGTCGAACATGTGGACCTTGCGGTAGACAGCTTTGATCTCGCCCGCGGGATCGACGTGCACGCAGGTGTTCGCGAGCTTCTCCTGGCCTGGGACGCGCTCGAGGATCGATCCGGCGACCAGGTCGATGGAGAGCTCGCGCGCCAGCGCCCGCGCCCATCGCACCGCCGAGCCGTCGAGGGGTTCGGCCGCGGACTTCAGCTCCTGCTCGGAGCCCATCGCGGTCCACTTCTCCGGCAGTACTATGAGCCTGGCGCCATCCGCCGCGGCCTCACGCGTGAGGCGGTCGGCGACAGCCAGGTTCGCGGCCTGATCGGCGGTGGAGTTGAGCTGGACTGCAGCGACCCTCAAAGCGCGTTCCCTCCCACGGGCGTAGCGCCCGCAGATTCCGCGGGCGCCGGAACCACAGGTTAGATTGACTGGTCAGTCAACGTCGAGAAGCATAACGCCCGCGGCAGCCGGGATGGGGAACCCTCAGCGGTGGTGGCGAAGCGCGGCGAGCAGCAGCTTGGAGTGCATCGCGCCGATCAGCTCGCGCAGCGGTTCGGCGCCGGCGGCGACGATCTCCATCGCGCGCTCGACGTCGACCTCGCCCGCGAGGCGCTCCAGCAGCGCGCTGGCCTCCTCCTCCACGAGCGGCTCGAGCGCCTTGCGGTAGCGCAGCGTGTCGTAGACGGTGAAGCCGAGTGTCTCGTCATAGCCGCCCGCGCGGAAGTTGGCGATCGCCTCGATGATCTTCACGTCGTCGTTGTCGTAGCCGCGCTGGCTGGGTGTGAGCACGCCGATCTCCGCCAGGCGCTCGAGCACGTTGCGCGGGACTCCGTAGCGCGCCTGCACCGCGGTCCTCGACACGCGGCTGTGGTCTCCGGCGCTGGTGAGCGCCCGCTCGAGGATGCGGTCCTCGAGCTCGATCAGCGCGCGCACGCGCTCCGGATCCTCCCGCAGAGCGCCCCTGATCACGCGCAGCGGCATGAAGCGCTCCTCCTGCAGCCGCTTGATCAGCGCGATCCGCTCGACATACTCGGGCGGGTAGTAGGCCATGTTGCGGCTCGTCCTGACCACGTCCTCGCCGCCGCCGAGCAGGCCCTCGCGCAGGTAGTAGCGGATCGTGCCCGCGCTGACGCCCGAGCGTTCGGCCAGCTCGCTCATCTTCAACAGCGCGCGACCCTCGGCGCCCGGCTCGACCGCGCCGGCGTCGCTCTTCATGCTCGCGCCCACGCCGGCCATGGACGCGGGCTCACACCCTCAGGGTCGCGTCCTGCCGGGACTCCGCCGGCCCCGCGGCCGCTCCGGATGCGAGCAGCTCGGCCACCTCTCCCTGCGAGTAGCCGGCCGCGCGCAGGACGGCCTCGGTGTGCTCGCCGAGCGCCGGGCCGGGCAGGCGGTCATGCTCGCCCGGCGTCCGCGTCAGCTTGACCGGTATGCCGAGCTGGCGGACTCCCCGCGCGGCTCCCGGCTGATCGATCTCGACCACCATGCCGCGCTCGCGCACGAGAGCGGAGTCGAGCGCCTCGTCGAGCTCGAGCACCGGCTCCAGGCAGCAGTCGTGCTCGGAGGCGAACGCCTCCCAGTCCGCGCGGGTGCGCCCGAGGAAGATCTCCTTGACCTGCTCGTGCGCCGCCGAGCCCGGGCGCTCGAACTGCGCCGCGATGAGCTCCTCGCGCCCGACGCCGCGGCACCAGGCCTGCCAGAACTTGGGCTCCAGCGCGCCGAGCGTGACCCAGCCGTCGGAGCACTCATACGGCCGGTAGCAGATCAGCGAGCCGGCCAGCGCGAGCTCGCCCCGGCGCGGCACCGTCCCGTCGGCGAAGTACGCGCCGGCTACCATCGCCAGCCAGGACAGCGCGCCGTCGGCCATCGATACGTCGACCATCTGCCCAACGCCCGACCCCGGAGATCCGGATCCCGCCCCCCCCGGGTGGGCGGGCGCCCCATCCCTCTCGCGCAACGCCGCCATGATCCCGAAGGCGGCCATCAGCGCGCCGCCGCCGAGGTCGGCGATCTGCCCGGCCGATTGAATCGGACCCCCACCCACCCCGCCGCCGCGCTCGCCCGTGAGGCCGAGCAGGCCGATCAGTCCGAGATAGTTGATGTCGTGCCCGGAGGCGTCGCGCTTGGGACCCGCCTGGCCGTAGCCTGAGATCGCGCAGTAGACGATGCCCGGGTTCTCTTCGCGCATGCGCTCATAGCCCACGCCCAGGCGGTCGAGCACGCCGGGACGGAAGGACTCGAGCACGACGTCGTATTCGCGCACGAGCCGCAGCAGCGCCTCGCGGCCGCCGTCGCTCTTGAGGTCCAGGCGGATGGAGCGCTTGTTGCGGTTCAGCGACAGGAACAGAGCCGAGCGGGCGCTGTCGTGGGCGCCCTCGTAGAACGGCGGCGTCCAGCGGATGTAGTCGCCCATGCCCGTGTCCTCGACCTTCAGCACATCGGCGCCGAAGTCGGCCAGCAACAGGGAGCAGAAGCCACCCGGGAGCAGCCGGGAGAGGTCGAGGACGCGAACGCCCTGTAGCGGAAGGCTCATCGGGAGATCCCCAGCATCGCGCGAGCCTCGGCGACCGTCGCCGGGCGCCTTCCGACGTCTTCGGTCATCTGCCGGGCCTTGGCGATCAGCTCGCCGTTGGAGCGTGCCATCTCGCCGTTCGGCAGATACAGGTTGTCCTCGAGCCCCACCCTGATCGAGCCGCCCAGCGTGAGCGCGGCGGCCACGAGCATCCATTGGTCGCGCGAGATGCCGATCACGCCCCAGTGATTTCTGGGTCCCGCCGACCCACCCCCTGCGGGGATGTTGTCCACCATCGCCGCGAGGTTGCGCGCGCTCGGCGGGATGCCGCCCACGACGCCCATCACGCAGTCGACGTGCAGCGGCGCCTTCAGCACGCCCATGTCGATCAGCGGCGCGAGGCTGCCGACGTGGCCGACGTCGAAGCACTCGTGCTCGGGTTTGATGTGAAGCTCGTTCATCGCCTCGAGCAGCTCGATGATCTCCTCGAACGGATTCTGGAAGACCATCGAGAAGACGAACTCCTTGCGCGAGCGGGAGTACTTGGCGTAGTTCAGCGACCCCATGTTCAGCGCCGCCACTTCCGGGCGGCACTCGCGCAGGTAGGTGACGCGCTTCTCGAGCGGAACGCCGATGGTGCCGGTGGAGAAGTTGACGATGACCTCCTCGCCCACCTCCGCGCGGATCGCCGCGGTGATGGCGGCGAAGTCCTCGACCTCGTAGCTCGGCGTGCCGTCGGGTTTGCGCGCATGGATGTGGATCATCACGCCGCCCTCATCCACGATCCGCCGCGCCTCGGACGCATACTCCGCGGGCGTGTACGGGATCGCGGGACACTGCTCGCGGTTGGCGATCGCCCCCGAGATCGAGCAGGTGATCACCACGGGATCCTCAAGGCTCATACCGGCACCACCCCGTGGCGCCTCCACGGGCGCTCGACCTTCTTGTCCGCCGACATCTCGAGCCCTCGGCAGATCGCCTCGCGCGTCTCGCGCGGGTCGATCACGTCATCGACCAGGTCGTTGCCCGCTGCGATGTACACGTTGAAGATCTTTCGAAAGCCCTCGATCAGCTCGGCCTTCTTGGCCTGCGGGTCATCGGCCTGCTCGACCTGTTTGCGGAAGGCGATCTCCACCACGCCCTCGGCGCCCATCACGCTGATCTCGGCGCTCGGCCAGGCGACGATCAGGTCGGGTTCGTAGGCACGGCCGTTCATCACGAAGTAGCCCGCGCCGTAGGCCTTGCGCGTGATCACGGTGATCTTCGGCACGGTCGCGTTGGAGACCGCGTAGAGCATCTTGGCGCCGTGGCGGATGATGCCTTCGGCCTCGACCTTGGTGCCGACCATGAATCCGGGGACGTCCTGGATGAACACGAGCGGGATGCCGAAGGCGTTGCACAGGTTCACGAACCGCGCGGCCTTGTCGGCGGAGTCGTTGTCGAGGATGCCACCGAGCTGCTTGGGCTGGTTGGCCACGATCCCGGCCGGCCTGCCCCCGAAGCGCGCCAGGCAGGTGATGATCGTCCGGGCCCACTGCCCCTTCATGTCGAACCACTCGCCGTCGTCGACGATCCGGCGGATCACCTCGTACATGTCATACGGCTTGCGATTGGACTCCGGCAGGATGTCCAGCAGGTCCTCCTCGCGCCGGTCGATCGGATCGGATTTGGCCCCGCCCGCCCCGCCCACCCGGATCGGGGGCCTCTGTTCGCAGTTCTGGGGCATGAACGACAGGTACTGCTTGATCGCATCGATGCACTCCTCGTCGCTCGCCACCTCCATGTCGCCGACGCCCGACTTGCGGCAATGCACGCGCGAGCCGCCCAGTTCCTCCTGCGTGACGTCCTCGCCGACGGCCGCGCGGACGAGATGAGGCCCGGCGAGCGCCATCGAGCCGCGCCCCTTGACCATCGGCACGAAGTCGGCCAGCCCGGGGATGTATGCGGTGCCGGCCGCACACGGCCCCATCAGCGCGGCGACCTGCGGTATCACCCCGCTCATCACGACCTCCTCGCGGAACAGGTGACCCGATCCGGCGAACAGCGATCCGGCGGCCTCCTGCACGCGTGCGCCGGCTGAGTCGAGCAGCCACACGAAGGGCATGCGCTTGGTCAGGGCGAGCTCGCGCACGCGTGTGACCTTGAGCTCACCCGTCATGCCCATCGAGCCGGCCATCACCGTGAAGTCGTAAGCGCACACGGCCGTCAGGCGCCCGGCGATCTTGCCGTAGCCGGTGATCACGCCGTCGGCCGGCGCGTCCACGCCGTCCATCGCGCGCTGGGAGAAGTGGGGCTTGCCGTGGATGCCCAGCTCGACGAAGCTGCCCTCGTCGAGGAGCAGCGCGATCCGCTCGCGCGCGGTCAGCTTCTCGCGGGCGTGCTGCTCGGCGATCTTGGCCTCGCCGCCGCCCAGCCTGATCTTCTCGCGGCGCTCCTCGAGGTCCTCGACCAGCGGGCGCAGCAGGGACGTCGCGACGACGCCGTCGGCGCCGGGGTCCTCGGTGCTCATCAGCGTCCCTTCCACTTCGGATCGCGCTTCTCGAAGAACGCGCTCACGCCCTCGACGATGTCCTCGGTGGACAGCGCCAGTGTGAGCTGCGCTCGCAGGTAGTCCAGCGCGTCGTCGAAGGGCATGTCCATCTGCCTGCGCATCGCCTCCTTGCCGAGCCGCATGATCACGGGCGACTTGCCCGCGAGCTTCCCGGCCCACTCCGTGACCGCCGCGTCGAACTCCTCCTCTGCGACGACGCGGTTGACGATGCCCGCCGCGAGCGCCTCCTGGGCGCTCCAGCGCTCGCCGAGCAGCAGCAGCTCGTTGGCCCTCTTGCGCGGAACGTTGCGGTAGATCAGCGCCATGATCATGAAGGGAAAGGCGCCGACGTTGATCTCGGGGGTCCCGAAACTCGCCTGCTCGGAGGCCACGATCAGATCGCACGCCAGCGCGATGCCGAGCGCTCCGGCGAGCGCGTGGCCGCGCACCGCGCAGATGGTGGGCTTGGGAAGCTCGCCGATCAGCTTGAACAGCCCGACGAAGCGCTCGGAGCCGAAGTGCTTGTGGACCAGCGACTCCTCGCCTGCGAAGCCGCCCAGGTTGGCGCCCGAGGAGAAGGTCTTCTCGTGCGAGGAGCAGAGCACCACGCAGCGAACGTCCTCAGCGTCGCGGGCGCGCCCGAAGGCCGCGATCAGGCCGGCCAGCATCTCCGCCGACAGCGCGTTGCGCGTGTCCGGGTCGTTGAGCGTGATCGTGGCGACGCCCGCATCGCTCACGTCGTAGAGGACCTTCTCGCTCGGCACGGGCGCATCGTAGCCGGTAAGGGCCCATCGTGGGAAGTGAGCAGCTCTACTGTTTACTTTTGGGGCGAGCTGCGTTAGCGTCCAGCAGTCCACCCCCCCGCGCCGGTCGATCCTCGACCGCCCGACCACGAGACCTCGAACAAGGAGATCCCTCCCACGATGGCCACCACCGCCGAGAGCGTGCTGAAGCCTGATTTCAAGGCCAATCGCAAGCACTTCATCTTCACCGACGAGCACGAACAGCTGCGCGAGTCGATCAGCAACTTCGCCATCAAGGAGCTCGCGCCCCATGCGGACGAGTGGGAGGAGACGACGTTCCCCGACTCGGTCTTCAGGCGCATGGGCGAGCTCGGCTTCCTCGGCCTGGACAAGCCCGAGGCCTACGGCGGGCAGGGCGGCGACTACTTCAGCGCGATGGTGCTCGCGGAGGCGCTCTCGAACGCCAACTGCGGCGGCCTGTCGATGGGCATCGCGGTGCAGACCGACATGGCGATGCCGCCGATCCTCGCCTTCGGCACCGAGCAGCAGAAGCAGGAATGGGTGGTGCCGGCGATCAAGGGCGAGAAGATCCTCTGCCTCGGCATCACCGAGCCGGACGCCGGCTCGGACGTCAAAGGCATCAAGACACGCGCGGTCAAGGACGGCGACGACTACGTCATCAACGGCTCCAAGACGTACATCACCAACGGCCACCGCGCAGACGTGATCGTGCTGGTCACGAAGACCGACCCCGACGCGGGCTACGACGGCTTCACGCTGTTCCTCGTGCCGATGGACGCGCCCGGGGTGATCCGGGAGAAGAAGCTCCAGAAGATGGGCATGCACGCGTCCGACACGGCGCTGCTCGCCTTCCAGGACGTTCGCGTCCCCGCGACGGCGGTCCTCGGCGAGGTCGGCAAGGGCTTCTACAACATCATGTGGGAGCTCCAGGGCGAGCGCATGATCGGCGCGGCTGGCAGCGTCGCCGGCGCCCAGAAATGCTTCGACCGCACGCTCGAATACGCCAAACAGCGCCAGGCGTTCGGCAAATCGATCGGCCAGTTCCAGGTCATCCGCCACAAGTTCGCCGAGATGGCCACGAAAATCGAGACAGCACGCCAGCTCGTCTACATGACGGCCTGGCGCTTCGCCAACGGCGAGTACCCCGTGCGAGAGATCTCGATGGCCAAGCTCCATGCGTCCCGGATCGCCTGCGAAGTGGCCGACGAGTGCATCCAGATCCACGGCGGCGCCGGCTACATGAAGGAGTACAACGTCGAGCGCGTCTGGCGCGACATGCGCCTGAACCGCATCGGCGCGGGCACCGATGAGATCATGCTCGAGGTCATCGGCCGCTCGTACGGGCTGTAGTCCGATCCCCGATGGTCATCTCCGTGGCGGGCGAGCCGCGTGCTCGATTGTGAGCCTAGGGCCGCGCCGCATGGGCCACATGCTCGCTCGTGAGCTGGGGCCACGCCGCATGCGGCGTGGCCGGGAGAGCCGCATGCGGCTCTCCCTCGGGGCCGCACATGTGCGGCCCCGCCACCCGGCGCATGCGCCGGGTGGAACGACAGGGAGGCGATCAAGAGTCGAGGTACGCCACGTCGACGCCGGTCGCCTCGTAAGCCTCCCTCGCGCGGCGGTCGGCGGTGAGCAGGGTCGCCCCGTGCTCGCGCGCGGTCGCGGCGATCAGGGCGTCGTAGAGCGCGCCGCCGCGCAGGCCGGCATCGACCGCGAGGCGCAGACAGGCACGTTGACCGTCGGCGTCGAGCGCGAGCCACGAATCCGGGAAATCGTGATCGAGCGCATCCCGCACGGTCACCGGGGTCATCCGAAGCCCTTCGGGCATCCGGCTGAGCACCGAGGTCGTCTCGAACGCAACGTGCGAGATCAACCGTGGCGAGCGGCCTGCCAGCGCAGCGAAGCACCGCTCGTGCCCGTCATAGGAGGCCGCGAGCGCCGGGATCAGCACGCTGGAGTCGGGGGCGATCAACGGCGCGAGCGTTCGATCGCTTCGCGCACCATCTCGGCCGTCATCGGAGGCACAGGCTCGTCGGGGACGATCACCGCGAAGCCGTCGCGCACCTCCAGATGCGCCTTCATGTACGGCACCGTCAGCTCCAGCTTCCCGTCCATCTCCGTGAGCTCCAGCTCCGTCGGCCCCTCGATCCCGAGCGCGTCGCGCATCGGCTTCGGGATCACGATGCGGCCCACACCGTCAATGGCAACTCGCATACCATCAGATTACCAATCGTGAGCATCTCCACACCCCCCTTCTCTGAGGAGCACGAACAGCTGAGACAGTCCGCCCGCGGCTTCATCGAGCGCGAGCTCGCGCCCCATGCGCAGCAGTGGGAGGACGAGCGCTGGTTCCCCGACGCCGTGTTTCCCAAGCTCGCCGCCCAGGGGCTGCTGGGGTTGAAGTACCCCGAGTCCTACGGCGGGCAGGGCGGCGACTACCTACACGAGGCGGTGCTGTGCGAGGAGATGGCCCGCATAGGCTCGGGCGGCACGGCGGCGGGGATCGGCGCCCACATCAACATCGCCACGCCGCCGATCTGGAAGTTCGGCACCGAGGACCAGAAGCAGCGCTACCTCGTGCCTGCCATCCGCGGCGAGCTGATCGGCGCGCTCGGCATCACCGAGCCGGGCGCCGGCTCGGACGTCGCCGCGCTGTCAACGCGCGCCGAGCGCGTCGACGGCGGCTGGGTCGTGAACGGCGAGAAGACCTACATCACCAACGGCGAGCGCGCGCACTTCATCGTCACGGCCGTCAAGACGTCCGCCGAGGGCGGCCACCACGGGATCTCGTTCCTGATCGTCGACCGCTGCGACGGCGTCTCCTCGTCGAAGCTCGACAAGCTCGGCTGGCACGCATCCGACACGGCGACCATCAGCTTCCAGGACGTGTTCGTCGCCGAGGAAAACCTGCTGGGCGAGCTCGACGGCGGCTTCAAGCTGATCATGGCCAACTTCCAATGGGAGCGCCTCGCGATGGCCCTCGGCGCCGTCGGCGCGATGACCGTCGCCTGGGAGCGCACCGCCGAGTTCGCCCGCCAGCGCAACGCCTTCGGCCGGCCGCTGTCGGGCCACCAGGCGATCCGTCACAAGCTCGCCGACCTCGCCACCTCGGTGTACACGTGTCGCTGCGTCACCTACGACGCGCTCCGTCGCTTCGTAGCCGGCGAGGATCCCCTGCGCGAGGTCACGATGGCCAAGCTGCTGACCCAGCGCGCCTGCTTCGAGCTGATGGACGACTGCCTGCAGATCCACGGCGGCGCCGGCTACATGCGCGGTGATTCAAGTCCCCAAACCCACCCCATCGAGCGCGCCGCCCGCGACGCCCGCCTCGGCCCGATCGGCGGCGGCAGCGACGAGATCATGCGGGAGATCCTCGGGCGGGTGCTCGGCCTATAACCTCCGCTCCCCCACCACCAGAAGGAGACCTCACAGCTATGGGAGTACTCGACGGCAAGTCGGCGATCGTCACGGGCTCGGCACGCGGGATCGGGCGCGCGACCGCGGAACTGCTCGTAGCGCAGGGCGCCCAGGTTCTGATCAACGATCTCGACGGCGACGTGGCCGCGCAGGCGGCAGGCGAGATCAACGGCGAGACCGCCGTGTTCGCCGGCGATCTGACAAAGCCCGGCATGCCCGACCAGCTGATCCAGCGGGCGATCGACTCGTTCGGCAAGATCGACATCATCGTCAACAACGCCGGCTACACGCTCGACGCACCGATCCACAAGATGTCCGACGAGCATTTCCAGGCGATGATCGACATCCACACGGTCGTGCCGTTCCGTGTCATCCGCGCCGCCGCGCCGCACCTGCGCGAGCCCGCCAAGAAGGAGCGCGAGGAAGGCCGCGAGGTGTTCCGCAAGATCGTCAACATCTCCTCCACGTCCGGCACCTTCGGCAACGCCGGCCAGGCGAACTACTCCGCCGGCAAGGCCGCCGTTGTCGGCCTGACCAAAACCGTCGCCAAGGAGTGGGGCCAGTTCAAGGTCAACGTCAACGCAGTCGCCTTCGGCTTCATCGACACCCGCCTCACCCAGGCCAAGGTCGATGAGAACACGATGGAGAAGGACGGCGAGAAGATCCAGCTCGGCATCCCCGAGCAGATGCGCCAGATGGCCTCGATGCTGATCCCGCTGGGCCGAGCAGCAACGCCCGAGGAGGCTGCCGGCGGGGTGTTCTTCCTGTGCTCGCCGTGGTCCAACTACGTGCACGGCCAGACCCTCCACGTCACCGGCGGGCTGTTCGGCGGCATGACCGGTTGAGCCGCCGCTCGCCAGCAAGCCGTGGGATGAGCCGGCGCAGCTCGAACTGACTCGAACCGGCTCGAACTGGCGCCACTCGAACCGGCTCGATTGGATGTTCTACTCCCAAAGTTCTGTAACACCATGGTCATACAGAACTTTGGGAGGGTACGTACCTCCCGGCCGGCTCGTGTAACACCATGGTCACACAGAACTCGTGGGCGGCGTACTAGATCGCGCCCGGCGTCCCGGCCGGCCCTCTGAGGTCCAGCAGGCAACCCGAGAAGTACACGCCGGCGGGCGAAGCGAGATAGGCCGTCAGCGCCGCCACATCGCCCGCGCTCGTGTCCGCGCCCGGGGTGATCGCCACGGTCGTGATCCCGAAGCGGGCCCACTCGATCGACAGCGTGCGGGCGAGGTTCTCGAGGCCCGCGCGGACCGCCTCGGCGTACGCGCCGGCGTCGGGTGCGGGAGTGAGATAGACGACCCGCCCGGGCGTGTCGTGCGCCAGGAACGCACGGTTGACGGCGGCCCGCGTGACGTTCCAGCTCGCCTCCAGGCACACCGCGAGCGAGTCGCGCGCCGGCGCCCGCGACTCCGGGGCGCGCCACTCTGAGGATGAGAACAGGGCCGCAGCGTCCACGACCAGCAGATCGATGCCTCCCAGCTCGCCGAGCGCCCGATCGACGAGGTCGTCGATCGCGGACTCCTCGAGGCAGCGCGACTCCTCACCCAGCAGCCGGCAATCCCACACGCGAGCTCCCAGCGCGGAGCACGCCGCAGCGACCGCCGTCCCCAGCGATTCATCCACCCCGGGCGGCGGCGGAGCGCCGGCGAGCATGATCGATGCTCCCCACAGGAGGTCCGCTCTGAGCAGCTCGGATACGTCTGACGTGGACATGGCGCCGCAGCGCACCCTAGTGCCGGCTGCGCCTGGGAGTCAGGCGGTGTCTGTCGGTCCGGCGACGGTCGGGACGCCGCCGGTGGGCTCGGCGGCGGAGATCCCGCGCAGGTCGAAGTAGAGGACCGCGGCCGCCAGCGCCGCGAGGGGCGCCGTGAGCACACCGACCAGCACCCTCACGACGATCCCCACGCCGGTGCCGGCCGAATCGGCTCCGAGCTCGATCGCTCCAGCGACGAGCGCGACCAGGATGTCGAGCAGGAAGATCACGCCGAACACCTGCCAGCCGTTGCCGCGCACCAGCGCGCGGCTGCGCGCGAGCGCCCCCAGGCCGGCGGGCCGCTCGAGCACGACGACGGGAGCCGCGACAGACCAGATCGTGATCAGTATGAGCCCCGGAACGATCACCAGGATGAAGCCGATGAGGACCCCTACTCCCGCCACGATCCCCACGAGGATCAGCTGACCGAGGACCGGTGCTGCAGCGCGCAACAGCTGGCCCGCGCTCGCGTCGCGACGACCGTCCTGGATGTCGGCGACGAGCTGCACGACCATGCCCGTGAACAGCGTGGTCGCGACGAGGCTGATGAGCAGCGCGACGACAGCGAGCCCGGAACCGGCGTTCAGGAGCACGGTGGAGAGGACGCCCGTGAAGACGAACACGGCCGCCGCGGCGGGCATCAGCACGGCCGCCTCCTCGACATAGATGCCGAACACCCGGCTGATCACCGCGCCAACGTCAAGTCGAGCCTGCATCGTTCCCTTCCACGCCTACGCTGTCAGTGCGTCGCAGCCTAGGCGAAGGCCCCGACGATGCATCAAAGCTCAGGCGACAGCCGCCCCGTCGTGGGCGCGGCGCTCGGCGCGGCGCTGCTCGCGCACCCGCCTGAGGACCCCCATGCGACCGTACTCCTCCAGGCCCGCGTACAGGCGGCGGATCTCGGCGAGGACCTGGTCGGCGACGGCCTGCTGCTGCTCACGGGTCGGGTGCTCGATCGCCTCCCAGCGCATGGCGTCCCCGTACTGAACGGTGACCTTGGGAAACTGCAGGCGCTTCCAGTTGCGAATCCGCGAGGACCCGTAGATGGCGATCGGAACCACCGGCGCTCCCGTTTCGAGCGCCAGGCGCCCGATCCCGCGCTTGGCCTGCTCGGCGACTTTGCCGGTGCGCGAGCGGCCGCCCTCGCAGTACATCGCGATGGCCCCCTGCCTCGCCAGCACGGTTCTGGCCGTGATGAACGTCTCCTCGTCACGCGCGCCGCGGCGGACGGGGAAGACGCCGCCGTGGGTGTAGACGAACTGCATCGGGCGTTTGAACAGCTGCGACTTGGCCATGAAGCGCACCTTGCGCCGGATGTAGGCGCCCATCAGGAAGTGATCCATGAACGAGAAGTGGTTGGGCGCGAGGATCACCGCTCCCCTGCCGGGCACCTTCTCGGTGGAGATCGCGCGGGCGCGCAGCAACGTGTAGCCGTACAGCGAGGTGAGCACCCGCGTCATCTCATACGTCCAGTCCGGTTCGCGGCTGCGCGATCGCTCGTGGAAGCGATCGAAGTGCTCCTTGGGACGCGGGTCGGTGTAGACCTGCTCGCGCATCGGGGCCAGCTCGCTCATCTGTTCGCTCTACCTGAAAAACGGCGCAAGGTTACGCGCGTCGTCCCCCAGGCCGTGGCTGACCGCTTCCGGCGATCTATCTCGCCGGCGTCTACGCGCGGGCGAGATAGACACGCACGAAGTCGATCAGCTGGCGGGCGCGATGGGCGAAGCCGCGAAGCGTGCGACCGCTCGCACGGTGGGTCAGGTCGAGCTCGACCTCCACGACACGGTTGCCCGCGCGAACGGCGTCGATCGTCATCCCGATCTCCATCCCGTAGCCGTGGGCGAATGGCAGAACGTTCTGGAGCGCGTGCTCGCTGAGCGCGCGCTGGCCGGAGATCGGAGCCGTGGCGTGCAGGCCGCAGCGCCGACGGATCGCCCAGCGCGCGAACCCGAGGGCGAGTCCCACGCCTCCCCCCACGCGCGTGGCGAAAGCGGCCACCGCGACATCCGCGTCCCCGCGTTCCACCGCCTCGGCCAGCGCCCCGAGCGTCCGGGCGGAGTCCGCCAGATCGCCGTCGCACAGCACGAACACCGACCGCTCGCCGGCTTCGGCTCCGTTCGCGCGCGACTCGCGCAGCGCCTCTAAAGCGGCGCGTGTGACCGCGGCGCCCTTGCCGATGACGCGCTCGCTGGAAACGACGCGTGCGCCCTCGCGGCGGGAGATCTCGGCGGTGGCATCGCTCGAGCCGTCGTCGGCCACCCATACTGTCGCCTCGGGGAACGCCAGTGCGAGCGCTGCGAGCGTCGCGGCGATACAGTCGGCCTCGTTGTGAGCCGCGACGAGAACGAACCTCCTCGCGCGCACGGATCGGTCGGGCGCGCTGACTATTGTCCCGATCCAGTGGTGGCGACCGGCGGATGGAGGATCAGATGACGGATGTAGAGGCTCATATCACCGGCACGGTATGGAAAATCGAGTGCGCGGTCGGCGACACGGTCGCGGAGGGCGACACGGTAGCGATCCTCGAGTCGATGAAGATGGAGATGCCCGTCGAGGCCGAAGACGCGGGAACGGTGAAGGAAATCTGCTGCGAGGAGGGCCAGGCGGTCAACGAGGGCGACACCCTCGTCGTACTGGATTAGGGCCGATCCCGCTAGGCCCGCACGCTCCTGTTGGGATAGGCCCTTAGCCGCCCGAGCGCTCGTCCGCGGACCCGCGGGGACGCCCTCGGGGGCGCTCGGCTAGCCTGTCGGCCGGTGTCCTCAGGCGCTCCCCCACGCGAGCTCGCCGACGGCAAGCTCCTGATCGACGAGCCGGCCCCCGGCGTTGTGCGCTTGACGATCTCGAACCCGGCGAAGCGCAACGCGCTGGACCACCCGATCCTCGACGCGATCAGCGCGACGCTCGGCGAGCTGGCCGCCCCGCAGTCCGACGCCCGCTGCGTGCTCGTGACGGGCGCGCACGGGATGTTCTCGGCGGGCTACGACATCGGAGAGATCCCCGACGAGGAGTTCGAAGAGCGCGCCGAGCAGCTCATCGCCCACCCATTCAACCAGGCGATCGACGCCCTGGAGGCGTTTCCCCACGCCACGCTGGCGGTCCTCCCGGGCCACGCGATCGGCGGCGGCCTCGAGCTCGCTCTCTCCTGCGATCTGCGCGTGGCGCAGGACGGCATCAAGCTGGGCATGCCGCCGGCGAAGCTCGGCCTGGTCTATTCCCACACGGGCCTGCGCCGCTTCCTCGACGCGATCGGGGCGACGCGCACACGCGAGCTGTTCCTGCTCGGACGCTACATCGACGCGCCCACGGCGCTCAGCTGGGGGCTCGTCAACCGCGTCGCGCCCGCCGAGCAGCTGGAGACGCTCGCGCTGGAGATCGCGGCCGAGCTGGCGGGCAACGCGCCGCTGGCGCAGACCGGCAACAAGCGCGTGCTCACCGAGCTGCTACGCGCCGAGAGCGAGCTGCCGGCAGACGTCGAAGCGGAGCTGATCGAGCTTCGCCGCGCATCGTTCGCCTCGCAGGACCTGCGCGAGGGCATGCGCGCGTTCGCCGAAAGGCGCCCCGCGCGCTGGCGCGGGGAGTAGCGTCCGCCGCACCTCGTAGCTTGTGGCGCATGACGCCGCTGATCACTCGCGAGCAGGCGCTCCAGCTCGGCGAGATCGAGGACCACGAGCAGATCGAAGCGCTGATCCAGCGCGCTTGGGAAGCCCGTGTCGAGCGGTTCGCCGACTCCACGGACATGTGCTCCCTGGTCAACGCCAAGTCCGGCGGTTGCGCGGAGGACTGCGGCTTCTGCGCACAGTCCTCCTTCGCCGACGCCGAGACACCGATGCACGCGATGATGGAGCCCGAGCAGATCCTCGAGCACGCGCGCGCGGCCGAGGCGGCGGGCGCGCACCGCTTCTGCATGGTCACCCAGGGCCAGGGGCTCTCCAAGCGCGACTTCCGCAAGTATCTCGAGGGCGTCCGCCTGGTCTCAGAGCAGACCAACCTCAAGCGCTGCGCCTCCGTCGGTCACATATCGCTCGAGCGCGCCAGGGAACTGCGCGAGGCGGGCATCCAGCGCGTGCACCACAACGTGGAGACCGCGTACAGCTACTACGACGAGGTGACCAGCACGGTTCGCTACGAGGGTCGTCTGCGCACGATCGACGCCGTTCGCGAGGCGGGGCTCGAGACCTGCGTGGGCGGCATCCTCAACCTCGGCGAGACCCGCGCCCAGCGCGTGGAGATGGCATTCGAGCTGGCGGCGATAGACCCGACGAGCGTCCCCATCAACATGCTCAACCCGCGTCCGGGCACCAAGTTCGGCGACCGCGAGTACATGGACCCCTGGGAGGCCGTGAAGTGGATCGCGATCTTTCGGCTGATCCTCCCCGAGGCGCTGTTCCGGTTGTGCGGCGGGCGCGTGGAGAATCTCGGCGAGCTGCAGCAGCTGGCGGTCCAGGCAGGGATCAACGGCGTGATGATGGGCAACTTCCTGACCACTCTCGGCAACGAGCCCGAGGTGGACCGCGAGATGTTCGAGAACCTCGGTCTCAACGTCGCGCGTCAACCGGACAACGCGGCCAACCCGCGACCGGACAACCGCTCGGGACGGCTCTCGGGCGAGACTCCCCAGGTGGTCGAGATGTTTCTGCGAGGTGACACGCCGCCTGGGGCGGTCGAGCTGAAGGTACGGCTGTGGGATCCCTCGACGCAGCTGCGCTTCCGCGCCAAGCGCTCGGTCCCCGCACGGCCGGATGGCGCCGCGAACAAGGTGCCGGTCGGCTAGAGCCCGTTGCCGATGAGCGAGATCGAAGAGCGGCTGACGGAACTAGAGCGCCTCGGTCTCGGTCGTCGCCTGCGTCTGATCAGCGGCCCCCAGGGGCCGACCGTCCTGCTCGAGGGCAGGCCCGTCCTGCTGCTGTGCTCGAACAACTACCTCGGCCTTGCCGACCATCCGCGTGTGCGTGAAGCCGCAGCGGACGCCGCGATGCGCTGGGGCGTCGGAGCGGGCGCCTCCCGCCTGGTGTCGGGCACGATGACGATCCACCGGCGCCTGGAGGAGCGCCTGGCGGCGTTCAAAGGCAGCGAGGCATGTCTGCTGTTCGGCTCGGGCTACCTGGCCAACCTCGGCGTCATCGGTGCGCTCGCGGGGCGCGGCGACACGATCTTCTCCGACGAGCTCAACCACGCCTCGATCGTGGACGGCTGCCGGCTGTCGCGTGCCGAGGTGGTCGTCTACCGCCACCGCGACGTCGAGCATCTCGAATGGAGCCTGCACCGGCACGCCGGCGGCCGCGACGGTCAGGCCAGGCGCCTGATCGTGAGCGACTCGGTGTTCTCGATGGATGGGGACGTCGCGCCGCTGAGCGAGATCGCGGAGGTGGCGAGGGACTACGGAGCGCGCACGGTGATCGACGAGGCCCACGCGATCGGCAACCTCGGCCCTGACGGCCGCGGGGCGGTCGCGGAGGCGGGGCTCGAGGATGAGATCGACGTTGTGATCGGCACGCTCGGCAAGGCGCTCGGCTCCTACGGAGCCTACGCGTGTGCGAGCACCGAGATCGTCCGCTACCTCGTCAACACCGCCCGCTCGTTGATCTTCTCGACTGCGCCGGCGCCCCCCGCCGTGGCGGGAGCGCTGGCGGCGCTCGACCTGCTTCAGGAGCGCCCGCACCGGGTGCAGCGGCTGCGATCCAACGCGCGGGTGCTGCGCGCGGCGCTCGCCGCGGAGGGCTTCCCGGTCGCTGAGTCCGACATGCACATCGTGCCGCTGATCATCGGCGAGGAGCGCGCGGCGATGCGCCTCTGCCAGGAGGCGATCGAGCGCGGGGTCTTCGCCCAGGCGATCCGGCCACCGACGGTGCCGAGTGGAACCTCCAGGCTGCGTCTCACCACGATGGCCTCGCACACCCCCGCCGAGCTGCGGATGGCGGCGGGCGTGTTCGGCAACCTTGCTCGCAAGCTGGGCCTGGACCCGGCCTCGATGACAGCACCTCCGATCGAGCGCAGGATCGCGACCGAGACGGCGCCCGACGAGTTCGCGGCGTTTGCACGCGGGACGTCATACGAGGCCGCCGAGGCTGCGGCGGCGGTGCCCTTCGACCTCGAGCGCGACGGCGGGCGATCGCGGGAGCCGGTTACAGCGATGGCAGGGTCGAGCGCCCCGTTCGACCTCGAGCGCGAGATCTCAAGCGCCCGCGCGGCCTAGCGTCTCACGGCGGGCGCGGGTGCGCGGGCTGTTCGTCACCGCGACCGACACGGGCGTCGGCAAGACGATCCTGAGCGCGTGCCTGCTCGCCGCGATGGTCGCCGACGGCGAGCGCGTGCGCGCCTTCAAGCCCGTGGTCACCGGCCTTGAAGATCGAGCGCAGGGCGGCGGCGGCGGCGAGGCAGACCGCTGGCCGGCGGACCACGAGCTGCTCGCAGCAGCGGCCGGCATGAGCCCGCGGGACGTCGCGCCTTTCCGCTACGGGCCCGCGACGTCGCCCCACCTCGCCGCGGAGCTCGCAGGCGAGCCGATCGCCCCCGATCGGCTGCTCGTCGCGGCCCGCGGCGCGTCGGGCCCCGACACCCAGCGTGAGACGCTCGTCGTGGAGGGCGTCGGCGGCCTGCTCGTGCCGCTGGCGCCGAACTACCTGGTGCGCGACCTCGCAGCGGCGCTCGGGCTGCCCCTGCTGATCGCTGCGAGGGCGGGACTGGGCACGATCAATCACACGCTGTTGACGATCGATGCGGCCCGCGCGGCTGGGCTGGAGGTGCTCGCTGTGGTGCTCACGCCGTGGCCTGCGCAGCCCACGACGCTCGAACGGTCGAACCGCGAGACGATCGCGCGGCTGGGCGAGGTCGAGGTGCAGACGCTCGCGGTCGTAGCAGGCCGCGAGGAGAGCGAGCTCGCACGGGCGGGCGGTGCGCTGCCGTGGAGGCGCTGGCTCACGGACGCGCGCTCGCGCTGAAGAGGCACCTCGGCTCCACGCCGAGCGGCTGCGACTCGCCCCGTCCCGCTAACGGTCACGAGATAGGGCACGCACCGTCTACAATTCGGCGCTCATGGATCGACTGGGAGGGTCATGGATTGACCGCGAGCGGGGCGCGAGAGCGGGATCGCGACGCACGCCGAGCGTCTGGCGCGCATCGCTGCTCGTAGCCGGCAGCTGCCTGTTCCTGTTCGCCGCCCTCCTGACGAGCACGGCGCGAGCGACGACGGTCACGGGCTACGGCGAGCTGACCCGCTTCGCCGGCGCGACCGGTGTGGGTGCGCTGATCGCACCCGCCCGCGTGCTGGGCGTCGATCCCACCGACAACAGCGTGTATGTGCTCGACGAACCCGAACCCGAAGAACCCGGCGAAAGCCTGACACCCGAAGTGGTGCGCCACTTCCGCCTGCAGAAGTTCAGCGAAACGGGCACCCTGCTTGCGAGCGCCACGTTCACGGATACCGCCCCGGGTGAACCCTCGGAAGAACGAGCGATCGAGGGCATCGCGGTCGATCCCGCGCTCAAACGCGTGTACCTGCTCGCCGTCGATCTTCGCAAGGAATCGCTGACGCACGACGCGAACGCACCGGTCGCCTCGACGCTGTACGCATTCTCGACCGTGCCCTCAGCGGGCACGCTCACGGGAGCGGGCAAGGAAGGCGAACACAAAGAAGTGCTGGCTGGGCCCACGGCGCTCGGTGCCCAGTCCGACACGAAGGGGAAAGCGCTCCTGGAACCCGCCGGCATCACGGTCGATCCGGCCACCGGCAACATCATCATCCTGGCCCACGAAGATCATCAGGGCGCGGCGACCGACACCGTCGAAAACACAGAAGACCACTACGTCCTGCAGGCAGTCAAATCCAACGGCGCTCTCGCGGAACGATATGTCGACGCCACGAACTTCCTGAAAACCCCCGTGACCGGCGTCAGCTACCGCCCTGACTCTCCGATCGTCCTCGGCCCCAAAGCTTCTGAGCGAGTCGTCGTCAATTACGACGGTCTGGTTCAGATGCCGGCCAACTTCACGTCCAAAGAAGCGCCAAGAGCTCTGTTTGTAGAACCTCACGGTGAAGAAGTCGTGAGCGGGGCTTCGATGCCGCACGGCGGTGCGCTGTCGGCCTCGCCCGAAGGCGTGATCTTCGGCATGGCGCACATCGAAAACGAAACGGTAAGCGAACCCGAGTCTGGCGTGGTCATGCGGTCGGGATCCACCGGCTCGGAGATCGGATGGACGGGCGGTCAGGCCGCCGCGGTGAGCCTGGAACACAATGAAGAAGACAAGTGCGTGCTCGCTCCCATCAGTGGAACCGAATCGCCCCCGCTGGTGGCGGCCGGGTCCGGCGGCAAGCTGTTCGTGCTCTCCCCCGAATTCCTCGCTCAGCCATCGACCGAAGTCACCAAGGCAGTCATCGAGCTCGGCCCGGGCGGCACGGGATGTCCACAGGCCAGCGCGAGCGCTATCGCTGCCGAAGCCGAAGGCCTGCTCGAAGAAGGAGAACTGGTGGCGGCCGGAACGAGCGTGACCTTCTCCTCACACGTGGCCCAGGCCGACGCGTTGGCGGTGAGGTGGAGCTTCGGTGACGGAAGCGAAGAAACGGTGTCCACCGACCAGTACCAGACGACGACGAGCCGCCCCCATGCGTTCGCGAGCCCCGGCGAATACACGGTCACCGAGACGATCTACAGCGACGATCTGGCGGCGCCCGCGCAGGTCGTCTTCAGCGCCGGCGCTTTCACCACTCCGACGCTCACGACGACGCGCACGGTGCTCGTCAGCGGTCCTCCGACGGTCGCCACCGAAGCGGCCTCGGCGGTCACGCAGACCTCGGCGAGTTTGAAAGCGACCGTGAACCCCAACAGCGTGGAAGTCAGCGAATGCCACTTCGTGTACGGCACGACGACGTCCTACGGCTCCAGCGTGCCATGTGGCTCGCTCCCTGGATCGGACAAAAACCCCGTCGAAGTCTCCGCGCCGGTCACGGGCCTGAGCCCGAACACCACCTACCACTTCCGCATCGTTGCCACAAACACCGAAGGTACGCGCGAAGGGTCAGACCAAACGCTCACCACGCTGCCGAACCCGCCAACGGTAGTCACGGGGTCCGCCTCGTCTGTCGGGCAGACCTCGGCGACTCTCGAAGCCACCGTGAACCCAGAAGGTGGGAAAGTCACCGAATGCACGTTTGAATACGGAACCTCCACATCCTATGGCGCCAGCGTGTCCTGCTCCTCCCTGCCGGGGATCGCCGTGTCCGCGACGCTGGGAAGCCTGAGCCCCAACACCGCCTACCACTACAGGATCAAGGCCAAGAACACAGGTGGAACGAGCTACGGGTCAGACCAAACGCTCACCACGCAAGCGGTCCCGACGCCCGCGTCGCCGGCTCCCGCCCAGCAGGAAACCCCGCCCGGCCAAGCGGTGCTGTCCTCCCAGGAACACAAGACAGCGCCGGTCCCGGACGTCGAGCTCGTGGGCACATCGCTGACGGCGAGCGCGTCCGGCGTGGTGGGCGTGAAGGTGAGCTGCCCCGCCGCGGAGAGCACCTGCACAGGCACCCTCACGCTGCGGACGCTGACCGCCGTCAGCGCAGGCGCAACCGGTCACCAGTCCAGCAGGCGAAAGGCGATCCTGGCGCTCTCAAGCGGCTCCTTCACGGTCGCCGCGGGACACTCCACGACGGTCACGCTGCATCTGTCGGCCACTGCGCGCAAGCTGCTTGCACGCACGCACATGCTGCGCGCACGAGCGACCATCGTCGCGCACGACCCCGCGGGCGCCACCCACACCACGCAGACCGTCGTCACCATCCGCGCGGCCAAGACTCACGGCCGCAAAGGCTGAGAGGCACCCGGCGCGTCGCCGCCGGCGCCACAGACGCCGCGTGCCTCTCAGGCTCCCGGCCCGCGCCGCGCCGCCTCGACCATCGCGGTCGTGACCTTCGCGAGGTCCTCCTCGTCGATGACATAGGGCGGCATCGCGTAGATCAGATCCCGAAATGGACGCAGCCATACCCCCTGGCCAACCGCTTGAGCGGTGGCGGATGCGATGTCCACGTCGTGGTCGAGCTGCACCACGCCGATGGCTCCCAGCACGCGCACGTCCTTGACGCCCGGCAGCCCGCGTGCCGGCTCGAGCCCAGCGCGCAGCCCGTGTTCGATCGCGGCGACGCGCTCTCGCCAGCCTCCGTCGGCGAGCAGCTCGAGCGAGGCGAGCGCCACGGCGCATGCCAGCGGGTTGCCCATGAAGGTCGGCCCGTGCATCAGGCCGCCGCCCTCGCCCGAGGACACCCCGTCGGCGACGGCCGCCGTGCAAAGGGTGGCCGCGAGCGTCATGTATCCACCGGTGAGCGCCTTGCCTACGCACATCACGTCGGGGGCGACGCCCGCGTGTTCGCACGCGAACATAGCGCCCGTGCGGCCGAAGCCGGTGGCTATCTCGTCGAGCACCAGCAGCATGTCGTGCTCGTCGCACACCGCCCGTAGGTGCGCGACGCACTCCGGCGAGTAAAAGCGCATGCCGCCGGCGCCCTGCACGACGGGCTCGACGATCACGGCTGCCAGCTCTTCGGAGTGCTTCCCCGCCAGCTCGCTGACCTGCCGTGCCCAGGCGTCGTTTAGCCCCGAATGGAACCCGTCGGGCGGTCGCTCGGCGAAGACGTGCTCCGCCAGCACGCCAGCGAACAGGCTGTGCATCCCGCTGACGGGGTCGCAGACGGCCATCGCGCCCGCCGTGTCGCCGTGGTAGCCGCCCCTGACGGTGAGCATCCTGGTGCGCCCGCCGCGACCGCGCGCGCGCTGGAACTGCAGGCACATCTTGATCGCCACCTCGACCGCCACGGAGCCCGAGTCGGCGAGGAAGACCCGCTCGAGGCCCTGGGGAGCGATATCGGTGAGGCGCTCTGAGAGGCGCACGGCCGGCTCGTTGGTCAGGCCGCCGAACATCACGTGCGCCATGCGGCCGAGCTGGCTCGTGACCGCCTGATCGAGCGCGGGGTGTCGGTAGCCGTGGATGGCGCACCACCACGACGCCATGCCGTCGATCAGCTCGCGCCCGTCGGGGAGTCGCAGGCGCACCCCCTCGGCCGAAATCACCGCCAGCGCGGGCAGCGCCGCGGGCAGCGCCGCATATGGGTGCCAGACGCGCTCGGAGTCGAGCGCGAGCAGTCGGTCCCAGTCGGTCAGGAAGTCCTAGTCCTCGTAGAGGACGAAATCGCGCTTGCGCGCCCCGCACACCGGGCAGAACCAGGTGTCTGGGACCTCGCCGAACGGAGTACCCGCGGGAATCCCTCCGTCCGGGTCACCCTCCTCGGGGTCATAGATGTAGCCGCAGGATTCGCAGATCCAGCGCTGGAGGGTCTCTGTGGTGGTGCTCATGCGCGAAAGACTACCGACCGGTAGGGTCAGCCGATGCGGGCACGGCAGGAGAGCGAGCGTCCCGGGCCGGGAGAGGCCTACAACCCCGGCCCACCGGCTCGGCCCCGTCAGGCCGCGAGCGTGATCCTGCTCAGAGGCGGTGCGGATGCGCTCGAGGTGCTGCTGGTCAGGCGCACTCCGCAGGCGCGCTTCATGGGAGGCGTGTGGGTGTTCCCCGGCGGCGCTGTGGACGCAGCGGAGGGCGACGGGGACGAGGCCCATCGCGCAGCGGCCATCCGCGAGCTGAGCGAGGAGGCGGCGATCACCCTCGGGGACCCGGGCGCGCTCGTGAAGTTCTCGCGCTGGATAACGCCCGCGGAGGTGCAGATCCGCTTTGACACCCACTTCTTCCTCGCGCAGCTGCCCGAGGGACAGGAGCCGCGGATCGACGGCGAGGAGTGTGTTGATCTCGGCTGGTTCACCCCCGCCTCCGCGCTCGAGGCCCACCGCGCCGGGGAGATCGTGCTCGTCTTCCCGACGATCAAGCACCTGGAGCAGCTGGGCGACTTCGCGTCCGTGGGAGACCTCCTGGATCACTCGCGCGGACGCGAGGTGCAGCCGATCGAGCCGAAGGTGGTTCTCGAAGGCGAGGTCGCCCGCATCGTGCTGCCCGGCGAGCCCGGCTACTGAGCGGCGCCGCTCGCCGCCGTCAGATCTGCTGCTGGGCGTCGATCACGTGCGTGACCGCGTTGATCAGCGCGAGGTGCGTGAACGCCTGGGGGTAGTTGCCGAGGTGGCGGCCGGAGGACGCCTCCAGCTCCTCGGCGTAGAGGTCCAGCGGGGAGGAGTAGGAGAGCAGGCGCTCGCACAGGTGCTCGGCCTCGCGCTGCTCGCCTATCTCTGACAGCGCCGAGACGAGCCAGAAGGAGCAGATCAAGAACGTGCCCTCCTCGCCGTGCAGGCCGTCATCTGTGGCATCGGTGCGATAGCGCAGGACCAGCCCGCCCACCGTCAGCTCCTCGCGGATCGCCTTCACGGTCGCGCGCACGCGCTCGTCCTCGGGGCCGAGGAAGCGCAGGAGCCCCACCAGCAGGCTGGAGGCGTCGAGCGCGTCCGTGTCGTAGTGCTGGCGAAAGACGCCGCGCTCATCGACGCCGCGGTCGAGGATGTCCTTGTGGATCTCGTCGGCGATCGCCTGCCACTCCTCGGCGTTCTCCTTCAGTCCGCGGCGTTCGGCCAGCCGAGCGCCGCGATCCATCGCCACCCAGCACATCAGCTTGGATGAGACGTAGTGGCGAGGCTCGCCGCGCGCCTCCCAGATCCCCTGGTCGGGCTCCTTCCAGGCCTCGGCGGCGCACCGAACCTGGTCGGCCAGCAGTGGCCACAGGCGCTCAGGTATGTGGTCGCGCTTCTTGGAGTGCAGGTAGACGGAGTCGAGCACCGCCCCGAACACGTCGTTCTGGCGCTGGTTGTATGCGCCGTTGCCGATCCTGACCGGAAGTGCACCTTCGTAGCCCTTGAGATGGTCGAGCGTCGACTCCACCAGCTCCTTCTCACCTTTGATCCCGTACATGATCTGGAGCGAGCCATCCTCGTTGCGCTCCATGTCGGCGAGGTACTGAACGAAATCGTCCGCCTCCCAGTTCAGGCCGAGCGCGTGGAGCCCCCACAGCGTGAAGGCGGCGTCGCGCATCCAGCAGAAGCGGTAGTCCCAGTTGCGTTCGCCGCCGGGCGTCTCCGGCAGCGAGGTCGTCGGCGCGGCGACGAGCGCGCCGGTGGGCATGAACGTCAGGCCCTTCAGCACGAGCGCCGAGCGCTGCAGACGGGAGCGCCAGGGATGGTCGGGATAGGTGCCTTCATCGAGCCACGTGCGCCAGAAGTGACTGGTCCGCTGAATGTGCCCTTCGGCCTGCTCGACGGTGTGCGGGCCGCCCAGCCCCTCGGTCCAGGACAGCGCGCAGAAGCGCTGCTCACCCTCGCTCATCGTGTGGCGGCCGTGAGCGCGGTTGCCCTCGATGCCCACGCGGACGTCGCTGAACAGCCTGAAGGCGGTCGTGCCGTCGGTCGCGTCGAGCATGCAGGCCCCGTCCTCGTCGTTCTGTACGACGCTCCAACGCGCGGGCGTCGCACCGTAGTCGAGCATCGGCTCGCACACGATCTCAACCTGGACCTCACCCTGGATGCATTCGATCATGCGCACCAGCAGGTGATCGGCGTCGTAGTCCGTCGGCGGGCGCGTGTGAGTCGAGCCCTGCTCGTGCTCGTGCCACGGACCGATCGTCAGGGCGTCCACCACGCGCAACCACCCCTGAGGGGTCATCCAGGTGGTCTCGATCACGTTGGTGCCCGGGATGTAGCGCCGGCCGACCGGCACATACACCCCGTACGGGCCCACCCGCCAGGTCCCGGCGCCGCGATCCAGCAGCGCGCCGAACACCGACGGCGAGTCGAAGTACGGCAGGCACATCCACTCGATCGACCCGTCGG
Source organism: Solirubrobacteraceae bacterium (assembly GCA_017882445.1). Classification (GTDB taxonomy): domain Bacteria; phylum Actinomycetota; class Thermoleophilia; order Solirubrobacterales; family Solirubrobacteraceae; genus Palsa-744. The sequence continues at coordinate 55,301 of JADGPK010000008.1, read as the reverse complement.
AGGCGACCAGCGCGCCGGTGTGGCAGTCCGACAGGAAGCCGTAGTCGCCGATCGGCGGGAATGGAGAGTCGAGCGTCGTGGCCGATGGGCGCACGGTGGCCGGCGCCGAGCCGTCGGCGCCCGCCTTCGAGGCCGCTGCGGAGGCAGGCGGCTTCACCACTCGGTCCCCTCGAACTTCGGGCGCTCGACGCCGGCGGGCAGGATCTGCTCTTCCTCGAGCTTGTCGAGGTGGGCCGCGAGCGTCACCGTGGCGAGCGGGCGCAACAGCTCGGGCGCGTCGGACCAGACGGCGTCGAGCAGCTCTGCGGTGGTGCGCCGGCCTTCGCCCAGCGCCGCGATCAGGCGGTTCTCGCGGTCGATGCGATGGGCGACATACTCCGCGAGCTTCCTGCGCGCATCGCGGACCGGCGGACCGTGTCCGGGACACAGCACGCTGAAGTCATCCCGCAGGCGCAGGCGGGTGAGCGCCTGCAGGTATCCGGACATGGCGCCGGGGTAGGGGCTGATGAACACGCTGCCGACGCCGAGCACCGCGTCGCCGGTGAAACACGCTCCGGCGGCCACGAACGCGAAGTGGTCCACCGCGTGCCCGGGCGTGGCGACGGCCTGGAATGGCCCGAAGCGCATGTTCTCGCCGAGCAGCACGTCGACCGCGCCACGTCCGGCGGCGAGCGGCGCTGGATAACGGTCGAGCAGAGAACGGGCGGCTTCGCAGTGATCGTGATGATCGTGCGTGAGCGCCACTCCACCCAGGCCGCCGCGCTCGTCGATCGCGGCGGACAGGCTGTCCAGATGCACCTCCAGCAGCGGCCCGGGATCCACCACCCAGGCCGGCCGGCGGCCGACCACCCAGGTGTTGGTGCCAGACAGCGTCAACGGCCCCGGGTTGGGCGCACGCACGCACAGCACGTCGTGGCTCATCAGCAGGTCGGCCTCAGACCGGGCCTGCGTCACCTCGCCGCCGGCATCGGCCCCCGCGTCGCGATCAGGCGAATACGCCTTGCTCATGCGCGCGACGTTAGCTGACAGCGTCGGCGAGATGACTGCCCACGAGACCTACCCCGCTCGCTACCACGCTCGCTACCTGGCTCGGCCGGATGCCCTTGCGCGCCGGGAGGACCCGTTGCGCGAGGCGCCGCCCGAACGCTCCCCCTGGCCCTTGGCTGCGCTGGGTCGACGATCGCCGTGCCTGGAGCTGTTCCCGTCGGAGGCTGTCCTCGAGCGAGGAGCGCCGTTTCGCGCACCGCGGCCGGGGCTCATGCCGGCCAGCTCGAGCTCCTGATGCAAGCCGAGCTCGCTGACCATGCCCGCGAGTTCGCGTGCCTGGTCGTGCGCCACGAGTGTCACGCCCACGCCGCTGGCTCCCGCGCGGGCGGTCCGCCCGATGCGGTGCACATAGTCCTCGCGACTGGCGGGAATGTCGTAGTTGATGACGTGCGTGATCCCCGCCACGTCGATCCCGCGAGCGGCGACGTCGGTGGCGACGAGCGTGTCTACGACTCCGGCCTCGAAGTTGGCCAGGGCGCGCTGGCGCTGCCCCTGGGACTTGTCGCCGTGCATCGCGACGGCCTGCACGCTGCTGGAGGCGAGGCGCTTGACGAGCCTGTCCGCCCCGCGCTTGGTGCGCACGAACACGAGCGTCAACCCGCGCTCGGGCTTGCCCAGTTCTGAAACCAGGCGCTCCACCTTGCCCTCGTGGGTGACCATGACGAAGCGGTGGGCCACGTCGGCCTTGCGCTCGACCGGGTGGGAATGCTCGTGGCGGCGCGGAGTGGTGGTGTAGGCCTTGGCGATCCGTCCCACCTCGCCCTCCAACGTGGCCGAGAACAGGAGCGTCTGGCGCTTGGCCTGAGTCATCTTCACGATCCTGTCGACCACCGGCCGGAAGCCCATGTCCAGCATCCTGTCGGCCTCGTCGAGCACGAGGATGCGGATGCGGGCGAGCGACACGTCCCTGCGGTTGATCAGGTCGAGCAGGCGGCCCGGCGTAGCGACGAGGATGTGCGCGCGCCCGGCGAGACGCGCCTGCTTGATGATGCCGGCGCCACCGTAAACGGCGGCGATGGACAGCGCGCGGGCATGCGCGATGGGGCGCAGATCGTCGACGATCTGGATCGCGAGCTCCCTGGTGGGAGCGAGGATCAGCGCCGAAGGGCGGGCGTCGGAGTCCTTCAGGAGCTCGACGAGCGGCACGCCGAAGGCGAGCGTCTTGCCCGAGCCTGTCGGCGACTGCGCGAGCACGTCATGTCCCGCGAGGACATCGGGGACGACCATGTTCTGAACTGCGAACGGCGTCGTGACCCCGGCCTTGGCGAGCTCATTCACGACGACCTCGGACACGCCGAGGTCGGCGAAAGTTTCATGCTGCATGTTGTTGGTGCTCCTTCTGGCGACCCGTGGCCGCCGCTGCGGATGGAGATTCGACTGACCCCATCCGCGCCCTTCAGCGCCAACAAAGACATAAAGAACCTCACGGACGACTTCGCCGCCCGTAGGAGGACCGTAGCAGGCTCGCGGTCAGCTGTCTGCAACCCGGGCGCCACGAAACCCGCTCCTGAGCACCTAAACGTCCTACCAAGGGCGTCACAGAGCGGGTTTCTGAGGCCGCCGGCCGCGTGGGCCTGGACCCGCACATGTGCGGGTCCACCGAGCGGTGCATGCACCGCTCGGCCGGTCGGCGCATGCGCCGACCGGATCTACTGCAGGCTGGCCATCACGTGCTTGACGACCGTGTAGTCCTCCAGCGAGTAGACGCTCAGGTCCTTGCCGTAGCCGGACTCCTTGAAGCCGCCGTGGGGCATCTCGGACACGAGCGGAATGTGATCGTTGATCCACACACACCCGAAGCGCAGCGCCCTGGACACGCGCAGGGCACGGCCCACGTCGCGCGTCCACACCGACGAGGCCAGCCCGTAGCGCGTCGCGTTCGCCCACGAGATCGCCTGCTCCTCGTCAGAGAAACGCTGGACGGTGATGACCGGGCCGAAGATCTCGCGCTGGATCATCTCGTCGTCCTGCCGCAGACCTGCGACCACCGTCGGCTCCAGGTAGAAGCCGGGCCTGTCGGGCTCGCCACCTCCGGTCACGATCTCCGCGTGCTCAGGCCTGCGCGCGAGGAAGCCCGCCACCCGCTCGCGCTGCCGGGCCGAGTTGACCGGGCCCAGGGTCGTCCCGGGCGCGAGCGTGTCGCCGATGACGAGCCCCTTCGCCTGCTCGGCGAGGCCGCTGACGACGTCGTCGTAGACGTTGGCGCCCGCCAGCACCCGCGTGGCCGCCGTGCAGTCCTGTCCAGCGTTGTAATAGCCGGTTCCCGCGATCGTCTCCAGCGCGCTCTGCAGGCTCACGTCGTCGAACACCACGACCGGAGCCTTGCCGCCGAGCTCGAGGTGCACGCGTTTGAGGGTGTCCGCGGCCGTGCGCGCGACGTGCCTGCCGGTGTCCACCGATCCGGTCAGCGAGACCATGTCCACGTCGGGATGGCTGATGAGCGCCTGCCCGGTCGGCAGGCCGGGACCGGTGACGACGTTCAGCACGCCCTTGGGCAGAACCTCCGAGGCCAGCTCGGCGAGCCGGATGGTCGTGATCGGCGTCGTCTCCGCCGGCTTCAGCACCACCGTGTTTCCGCCCGCCAGCGCCGGTGCGACCTTCCAGATGGCCATCATCAGCGGGTAGTTCCAAGGGGTGATCTGCCCGATGACGCCGACCGCCTCACGCCGGGTGAACGAGGTGTAGCCCTCCATGTACTCGCCCGCCGCCCTGCCCTCCAGGCAGCGGGCGGCGCCGGCGAAGAAGCGCAGGTTGTCGGCCATCACGGGGATCTCGTCGTTGGTGACGGCTTCGATCGGCTTGCCCGCGTTCAGGGCCTCCAGGCGGGCGATCTCGGCGCCGTGCTCCTCGATGAGGTCCGCGAGCGCCAGCAGCGCGTGCGCGCGCTGCGCCGGTGTCGTGCTCGACCAGCCCTCGAAGGCTCCACGCGCGGCCTGCACGGCGCGGTCCACGTCCTCGGCGCTCGACTTCGGCGCGCGTGCGAGCTCCTCTCCGGTCGCGGGGTTGACGATCGGTTCGGTCTCACCCTGGCACGCTACGCGCTCCCCGTCGATGAAGTTGCCGAGGATCTCTGTTGTGCTCGCCATCTGGATCTCCCGTCCGCTGAGGTGTTGTCGAAGCTCTGCCGGGGTGTTATCGAAGCTCTGGAGCGCGTATCGCGATCGTCATACGGGGCTCGCCCCCATGTCGAGCGCCGCAGCGACGGCCGGATGGGTGATCGCGCCGCCCTGCACGTTCAACCCCATCCGCAGGCCGGGGCTGCGCTCCAGGGACTCCTGCACGCCGTGATCGGCGAGTTCGAGCACGTACGGCAACGTCGCGTTGGTGAGCGCATACGTAGAGGTGATCGGCACGGCGCCGGGCATGTTGGTGACGCAGTAATGGGTGATCCCCTCCACTTCGAACGTCGGATCGGAGTGCGTGGTCGGCCGCGAGGTCTCAAAGCAGCCGCCCTGATCGATCGAGACGTCCACGAGCACCGCGTGGGACTTCATCAGCTTCAGCTGCTCGCGCGTGACCACATGCGGCGCGCGACCGCCCTGCACGAGGACGGCCCCGATCACGAGGTCGGCCAGCGGCAGCATCTCCTCGATCGCAAGCGTCGAGGAGTAGACCGTGGAGGCACGCCCGGCGAACGCGACGTCGAGATCGCGCAGCCGGTCGATCGAGCGGTCGAACACGAACACGTCGGCCTGCATGCCGATGGCGATGAACGCGGCGTTCATCCCCACCACGCCGCCGCCGATCACGAGCACCGTCGCCGCGGCCACGCCCGGCACGCCGCCCAGCAGGATCCCCCGTCCCCCGAGCGGCTTCTCCAGCATGAACGCGCCCGCCTGCGTGGCGATCTTGCCGGCCACCTCGCTCATCGGCGCGAGCAGCGGCAGGTGCCCGTCGGAGTCCACGACGGTCTCATACGCGATGCACGTGGCGCCTGAAGCCATCAGACCCTTGGCGAGCTCGGGCACGGCGGCGAGATGAAAATAGGTGAACAATGTCTGGCCCTCGCGCAGCAGCGCGACCTCCTCGGCCTGGGGCTCCTTGACCTTCAGCACGAGCTCCGCCTCGCCGAACACGGCCTCGGCGTCTCCCACGATGCGCGCGCCCTGCGCGCTGAACTGCTCGTCGCTCATCGCGCTGCCCTCGCCTCCGCCCGCCTGCACGAGCACCTCGTGCCCGTGCGTGGTCAGCTCTCGCACTCCCGCAGGAGTTATCGCGACGCGGTACTCGTCGGTCTTGATCTCGCTGGGAACCCCGATCTTCATCCGCTGGGCGCTCCTTGCAGTGATACATCACCATGACGACGCTCCCGCGGGGAGCTTTGACGAGAAGGCCTGATCATCGCGCGAGCTCCCGTCCACGCAGAGCCAGCCAGAACTCGATGCGGTCGCGCGCGCTGGAGCAGTCGCGTCCCGTGAGCTGCTCGATGCGGCGGATGCGGTAGCGCAGCGTGTGCCGGTGGCAGTACAGCGCGTTGGCGGCCTTCTCCCAGTGGCCGTTGTTCTCGATGAACACATCCAGCGAGCGGACCAGCTCGCCGCCGTACTCGCCCTCCCCCTCCTCGATCGGACCGAGCACGCTGGAGCAGTACGAGACCAGCGCATCGTCGTCCTGCAGTGACAGCAGCAGCTGGAAGGCGCCCAGATCCTCATGCGAGGCGACCTCAGGTGCGTCACCGTCGCGCAGGCGAACCGCCTCCAGGGCGCACCGCGCCTCGTGGAAGCTCATCCGCAGCGAATGTGTCGCGGCGACGCGGCTGGCCGCCGCGCGAACCTCACCGAACCGGTCGATCAGCTCCCCGCGGATCTTGCGCGCGAGCTCGATCGGCTCGAACGGCGCCGACGCTGTCGCTCCCCCGGCGTCCACCACGGCGCACACCAGTCCAGCGCGGATCGCCACGAGATTGGGCACCTGTGCGCGTTCGAGGATCTTTTCCACCGCCGCCGCCGCAGCGCTCGGGTCGGACGTCTGGAAAGCCAGCACGGCCACCTGCTCGCCGATCCCGAACGGTCGTAGCCGCGCCTGCAGATCCTCCGGGTAGAGGCGCCCGGTCAGCGCCTCGGCGAGCACGTCGCCGACCATGTTGCGCTGGAGCATTTCGTAGCGCTCGTTCACGAGCTGCGCGAAGAATCGCTCGGTGATCGCGATGAACGGGAGGTCGTAGGGCACCTCGAACAGCGGAAAGCGGCGCTTGCGAGCCGCCGTCACGAGCGCCGCCGGCAGGGACCGGTGGGTGAAGCCTGTCCCGAACCCGAGGCCCGCGATCTCGTGATCTGCGAGCCGGCCGATCAGCTCGCGCTGCAGCTTGGGGCTCGTCAGCTGGATCCCGGTGCTCAGCAGCAGCTCGCCGCCTTTCAGCCACGGCGTGGGGTCGAGCAGCTCGGTGCTGTGAACCCAGCGCACGTGCGCCCGCGCCGCCTCCTCGCCGCTGACAAGGCTCAGCCCGAGCTCGCCGATCAGGCTTTCGAGGGTGAGCTCCACCGCTCCATCCGCTCTGATGCCTCGCTCAGCACGGGGCGCAGGATCGCCTCGATCTCCTCGAACTGCTCCGCGCCGGCGATCAGCGGCGGGGAGAGCTGGACGATCGGATCGCCGCGGTCGTCGGTCCGGCAGATCAGGCCACGACGGTAGAGCTCGCCGGAGAGGTAGCCGCGCAGCAGCTCCTCGGACTCGCGCGCGTCGAACGTCTCCTTCGTCTCTTTGTCCTTGACCAGCTCGATCGCCTGGAAGTAGCCCGCGCCGCGGACGTCGCCCACGATCGGCAGGTCGCGCAGGCTGTCGAGCATCTCGCGGAAGGGGCCCTCGTTGGCGCGGACGTTCGCGCACAGCTCCTCGCGCTGCATCACATCGATGTTGGCCATCGCCACCGCGCAGGACACCGGATGCCCGCCGAAGGTAAACCCGTGGGTGAAGGCGGCCGTGCCGTGCAGGAACGGCTCGGCGATGTGGTCGGAGGCGATCACCGCTCCGAGCGGCGCGTAGGCCGAGCTGATGCCCTTGGCGGTCGTGATCATGTCGGGCACGTAGTCGTAGCGTTCGCAGCCGAACCAGTGCCCGATGCGCCCCCACGAGCAGATGACCTCGTCGGAGATCAGCAGCACCCCGTGGCGGTCGCAGATCTCGCGCACCCGCTGGAAGTAGCCGTCCTGGGGCACGAAGCAGCCGCCCCCGTTCTGCACCGGCTCGAGGATCACAGCGGCAACGGTCTCGGGCCCCTCGAACAGGATCGCCTCCTCGATCGCGTCGGCCGCCCACAGCGGGTCGCGATCCTCCCGCCAGCGGTAGGAGTTGGTGTTGGGCACGTGGATCCCCCCGGGCGTCATCGGCTCGAACGGCGTGCGCAGCGCGGTCAGCCCGGTGGCGCTCAGCGCTCCCATGGACGTGCCGTGGTAGGACAGGTTGCGCGAGATCAGCTTGTGCCGGTTGTGATCGCCCTGCGCGTGGTGGTAGGCCTTCGCCAGCTTCCACGCCGACTCGACCGCCTCCGAGCCGCCCGAGGTGAAGAACACCCTGTTCAGGTTGCCCGGCGCGAGACCCGCGATGCGCGCGGCCAGTTCGATCGAGGGCGGGTGCGCGTAGCTCCAGTTGGTGTAGAAGGCGAGCTCGTTCATCTGCGCCGCCGCCGCCGCCGCGAGCTCGGAGCGGCCGTGACCGACGTTGACGCAGTAGAGGGCCGAGAGCCCGTCGAGGTAGCGCTTGCCGTGCTCGTCGTACACGTAGCACCCCTCTCCCCGGACGATCACCGGCACCGCGTGGTGCTCGTCATAGGAGCCCATGCGCGTGAAGTGCATCCAGAGGTGGCGCCTTGCCAGCCGCTGCAGCCGGTCGGGGTGGTCCTCGAGCAACGCCACGCCCGAGGGACCCGGCGCCCACGGCGTTGAGGTCGACCCCTCCTCGGCGCCGCTCTCCTGGGAGGGCCGGTTTACGTCGGCGGGACTACCCATGGCATCTTCTCCCCGTGCGTGCTTTGCGAGCCGAATGAACTCGGCTAGACACTAGGGACAACAATACCGCGCCTTCTAGCCGACCTCAATCACGCCTCCGTTCAACGACTTGGACATGTGTTGTACGGAATGTACAGCGACATGGGTTCGTTTTGGGGATCGCGACACTTGCGTGTCCGCCGGTACAGGCCGTACCTTTTTGCTCGGCGATGTAGCGTCTGGCACAACCTAGGGAGAGGAGCCTCGATGGCCACCGAAAGCGCCGCGATAGCAGGAGCACCCGCGACGGGGAGGGTCGAGAACAAGGGCCTGAAGAGCAACGCGATCGGCTACCTCTCGAACGTCGTCATCGGGGTGGCCTCGACCGCGCCCGCGTACTCGATCGCGGCCACACTCGGGTTCATCGTCGCAGACCCCGGCGTGGCGACGCACGCGCCGGCCGTGCTGCTCGCCTCGTTCGTCCCGATGCTTCTGATCGCAGCCGGCTACCGCTACCTGAACAGGGCCGATCCCGATGCGGGCACGACGTTCGCATGGACGACACGCGCCTTCGGCCCCGGGATGGGGTGGATCAACGGATGGGCGATCTTCCTCGCCGACATCCTCGTGATGGCCTCGCTGGCGTACGTGGCGGCGACCTACACGTTCAAGCTCTTCGACTGGCACTGGGCGGAAGTGCACAAAGGCGCAGCGCTCGGGGGATCGGTCCTGTGGATCCTGCTGATGACTTGGATCTGCTACCGCGGGATTGAGCTCTCCGCGCGCATACAGCAACTGCTGCTGAGCTTCGAGGTCGTGATGCTGGCGGTCTTCTCGGTCGTCGCGCTCCTCGACGTCTATACCGGCAACCCGGCCGGCTCGATCCAACCGCACGCCTCCTGGTTCAACCCGTTCGCGATGCCGTTCCACGACCTGGTCGTGGCGATGCTGCTCGGCATCTTCATCTACTGGGGCTGGGACTCCGGCGTCGCGGTCAACGAGGAGTCCGAGGACCCGAACGAGGGCCCCGGGCGGGCGGCGATCGTCTCGACGCTCCTGCTCCTGGTCATCTACCTGGTCGTGTCCGCGGGCGCTCAGGCCTATCACGGGACCGGCTTCATCTCCAACGAAGAAAACGCCGGCGATGTGCTGAACGTGCTCGGCAAGGGGGTCCTCGGCTCCGTCGGCGTGAAGTTCCTGATCGCCGCCGTGCTCACCTCGGCCGCCGCCTCGACGCAGACGACGATCCTGCCCACCGCGCGCACGACGCTCTCGATGGCGAAGTGGGGATCGATCCCCTCCGTGATCGGCAGGATCCACCCGCGCTTCCTCACGCCGACGGTCTCCACGTGGGGGTTCGGGCTGCTCTCGATCCTCGTCGCGGTCCCGCTGATCCTGATCTCGGAAACCGTGCTCGAACTCGCCGTCGTGGCGCTAGGGATCCCGGTGTGCTTCTACTACGGCTCGACGGGCTTCGCGTGCGCCTGGTACTACCGGCGAGAGCTGTTCACGAGCACGCGCAAGTTCCTGCTGGTCGGGCTCGCCCCGTTCGTCGGCGGCCTGATCATGTACGGCATCGGGATCTACGCGATCAAATATTACGGCCACAAGGCGAACGCCGAAGGCAAAGAGTATCTGGGCCTCACGCTCCCGCTGTGGTTCGGCGGGGTCGGGATGCTCGTCGGCGTGCTGTTGATGGCGGTCTCGCGGTTCTACTTCCGCCCGTTCTTCTCGCGGCGGACGGAAATCGCACCGGCGGGCCTGCTCGATGCGCGCGTCGAGCAGGCGCCCGCCCACCTGATGGGTCCCGAACACGTGACCCACGGCATACACGTCCTCGAGCCCGAGGCGGACGAGGACACGCCCCCGCCGCCGGGCTGAGCAGAGCCGTCGGCGGGTCTCAGCCCGGCGGCTCGTTCGGCTTGTTGCGCTTACGACCCTTCTGATCGGCGCGTCCCGTGCCGAGGCATTCCCGGCACACGACCCACCTGCCCTCCTGCGGGGGCGTCACGGACGGTGACCACCAGCTCCACCCCGCCCCGGCGCAATGCGGACAGCGGGCGTTGTCGGGGATCTGCCTGTCGCTCTGGGCCATCATGCGAGCCTACAACCTCGCCGCCGGTCGCGAGTCGGCACAGCCGCGACGGGCAGAGCCCGGGCGCCCGGCGGACTACGCGTGGCGCTCCTGCTGCTTGTGAGGCGCGCCCATCTCGCCCAGGAGCTCGAGGAACGGCGCGGGCGGGAACGCCTCGGGGCCGAGCACGCCCACTCCCCGCCAGTCGCCGCGGTCCAGCAGCTCGAGCGCGACCACGGGGTTGATCGCCGTCTGCCACACGACCGCCTGGCTCGAGTACTCGCGCATGGTGGTCTCGTTGTCGACGACGTGGTAGAGGTAGGTCGAGCGAGGCCGGCCATCGGTGCCGGTTCCCGTCACCCAGGTGCCGGCGCACGTGCGTCCGCTCATGCGCTCGCCGAGCGTCGCCGGATCGGGCAACGCCGCGGCGACCAAGTCGCGGGGGGCCACCTGCACGCCTCGCACCGACACCGGCTCGGTCGAGTCCAGACCGAGCTTGTGCAGGGTGCGGAGCACGTCGATGAACTCCTGCCCGAGCCCGTACTTGAACGTGACCCGCTCGCACTGCACCCACCGGGGGATCAGCACGACCTCCTCGTGCTCGACGTTCACGCACTCAACGGGCCCGATTCCCTCGGGGAACTCGAACAGCTCGGGTTCGGAGAACGGCGCGGTCGTGTAGAAGCCCCGCTCGCGCTCCCAGATCAGCGGCGGGTTCAGGCACTCCTCGATCGTCGTCCAGATCGAGAACGTGGGCGCGAAGTCATATCCCTCCACGACGAGATCGGCGCCGTCGCGCACTCCGATCTCCCTGATGCTCGAGAACAGCTCCTCGGCGGCGTAGCGGGCGAACACGTCCGAGAGGCCCGGCTCGACGCCGATGCCCACCAACGCGAGCACGCCAGCGCGCTCCCACTCCCCGTGCCGGGCCAGCTGGTGCTCGCCGAGCATCTCCCCGGGCAGCTCATGAGGACGTTCGGGATGTGGATGGGACAGCGTCATCGCCATGTCGAGATAGGTGACCCTCGCATCGAAGGACGCCCCGAAGATCGGCTCGTTGAAGCGCGGGTCGCACGCGTTGAGGACCGCGTCGGGCCGCACACGCCCGATCAGCCCCACGAGCTCCTCGCGGCTGGACGCATCGACCCGCTCGGCGCTGAAGCGATCGGGCTCGCCCAGCCGATCGACCACCGCCTGCGCGCGCCCGAGCACGACATCGGCCAATACGACCTCCTCGAACGCAGACCGGCGCTGCGCGATCGCGGCGAATGCGGCCCCGACGCCTCCTGCTCCCACCACGAGAACCTTCATGCGCAGGAGTGTGCCGCAAATCCCAGTCTCGAACGTGAGACCGGCGCAAAGGCCATGCGCCGCTGTGTCCGGGGCGGCTCCCGTATGCTGCGCCGATCCGCGCGGCCCCGAACAGCTGTAGCCCATGAGCACCGGTCTTCCGAGTCCGCCACGAATGTCATCGGGTTCCTCGGAGGGTCCCGGCACCGGCGGCGGGACGCGCTCGGAGCGACGCGGGCTCGACGCCCGGGAGGAGCCGCACCCCGGCCGCTGGGCTGCTTCCCCGACGTTTGCCCGCCACGAGCTGGTGCTGGCGGCGCTGACGGGCGTGCTGCTGGCCGTGCTCACGACCTGGCCGCTGGTGGCACATCTGCCCAGCCGGATCGCGCCCGATCTCGGGGACCCCGTGCGTACGGCGTGGGAGGTCGCCTGGGTGGGGCACGCGATGCTGCACAACCCGCTGCATCTGTTCGACGCGAACACCTTCTATCCGCACCGACTCAGCCTGGCCTTCTCCGATTCACTGCTCGGCTACGGGCCCGCGGCGTTCTTCGGCTCGGGAACCGTCGCCGCGCTGGTCCGTTACAACCTGCTCTTCCTGTTCGCGTGGTCGCTGTGCTTCCTCGGGGCCTACCTGCTCGCCCGCGAGCTCGGCCTCGGCCGGCTCGGCGGGGCCGCTGCGGGCGTCGCCTTCGCGTACGCGCCGTACCGGGTCACCGAGGCCGGGCATCTGCACGTGATCTCCTCCGGCGGCCTGCCGCTGGCGCTGTTCCTGCTCCTGCGCGGCTACCGACACACCTCGCCCAAGCTGGTGCTCGCCGGCTGGCTCGTCTCCGCCTGGCAGGTCAGCCTGGGATTCACGCTCGGGCTGCAGTACTGCTATCTGCTGGGCGTCCTCGGACTGCTCGTGCTCGTGCACTGGTGGCGTGGCCGGCTGACCCCTGGCCCGGCCTGGCGGGGCGGCGTCGCACCGCCGCAACCGGGGACCGACTCGAGTGGGGCGCCCGCCTCGCCCTCTGCCGGCCAGGGGGGCGCCGGCTCGCGCGGACCGTTGATTCCCCGCCGCCTGCTGGTCGTGACGGTCATCGGAGTCGCCGTGCTGGGCGCCATCGCGATCTATCAGGCGAGCCCCTATCTGCAGGTGGCCAACGACTATCCCACCGCGAAACGCACGATCAAGGAAGTGAAGAACTACTCCTCGGGGCCCGCCGCGTTCCTGGCGGCATCCTCGGAGAACCGCGTTTGGGGTGCGGCCACCGCCGGGATGCGAGCGAGGGTCCACTCCCAGAACGAGGACGTGTTCTTCCCCGGTGGCCTCATCCTGCTGCTCGCGCTCGTCGGCCTCGCCGCTCCGCTGTACACGCGCCGCCTGCGACTTGGGCTGGCGATCGGCGTGCTGACCTGCTCGATCCTCGCGCTCGGCCTCGGCCTCACCGGCGCAGGCTACCCGTACCGCCTGATGTACGACTATGCCCCCGGCTGGGACGGAGTGCGCGTGCCCGGGAGGGTGTTCACGTTGGGCACGCTGTTCTACGCGCTGCTCGCCGGCGCGGGCGCGCAGCTGCTCGTCCTGAGAGCGCGGCCGTGGGGAGAGCGGCGCTCGCTCCGCCGCCTGCCCGCGCTGCTCGGCGTCACGCTGCTGATCGGGCTCCTGGGCGAAGGCGCGGGCCATCTCGCCCACCCCGTCGTACCGCAGCCCGCGAAGGCGGAGGTCGGGCTTCCCGGGCCGCTCATGGACCTCCCGACCGACGGCGCCGCAGACCGGCTGTGGCAGTACTTCTCGACCGACGGCTTCTACAAGATCCCGACCGGCAACAGCACGTTCGACATCCCCTCCGTCGATGACCTGCGCGGCGGCATGAGCGGCTTCCCGGACCGTGCCAGCATCGAGAAGCTCCGCTTCTACGGCATCCGCACCGTCGTCCTTCACCTCAGGATGCCCCGGCTGCCCGGGATCCACGGCTACGCGACCGCCGAGCCGCCGAACCTGCCCGCGGCGGCCGGGAAACCGGTCGCGGGGCTGGGCGTCACGCGACGCCGGGTCGGCTCGCTCGTCATCTATGAGATCGGCCCCGGGCCGAGCGCGCTGCACGGAACCGATTGATGAGCAGACGCAGAACGCTCCTCGCGATCCTGCTGATCGGCGTGGCGTACGCCACGATGATCCAGAGCTTCTCCTGGAACCAGACCTCTCACTTCGACCTGATCCGCTCGCTGGACAAAGACGGCACCACGATCGACTCAAACCAGCACAACACGGGCGACAAGGTCTTCTACAAGGGACACTGGTACTCGGCGCGCGCACCCGGCCTGGCCCTGTTCGCGCTGCCGTTCTACGACACCCTGAACCTGGTGAACGCCGACGCCCTGGCGCGCGAATCGCAGGCGCAGCGCAACGACGACGAGATGATCTACATGGTGGGCCTGTGGGCCAACGTGCTCCCGGGTCTGTTGCTGCTCCTGCTCACCTGGCAGGTGGCCGAGCGCTTCGAGCCCGGCTACGGCGTCGCGGCGGCCGTCGTGCTCGGTCTCGGCACGATGGTGCTGCCGCTCTCCACGCTCCTGTTCTCACACGTGTTCGCCGCCCTCCTGGGCTTTGCCGCGTTTGCGTTGATGCTTGGCGAGCGCGACGGCCCGCCCAGGGCGAAGCTGCTCCTCCTCGCCGGCCTGGCGATGGGCTACGCGGTCGCCTCGGAGTACCCGCTGTTCTTCGTCGCCGTGGTGCTCGGCCTGTATCTGCTCTCGCGCCGGGACTCGTTCACGCCGCTCGGCGTGGCGCGCCGCGCCGGCGCCTACATCGCCGGTGGCGTGATCGGCATCGTGCCGCTGCTGCTCTACAACCACTACGCCTTCCGCTCCTGGACGCACCTCGCCTACTCCGACGTCCCCCGCCAGCACAAAGGCTTCTTCGGGATCGGCGCGCCGAGCCTGAAGGTGCTCGCCACCCTGCTGTTCGACTCCCGCGGCCTGCTGACCATCTCCCCCGTGATGCTGATGGGAGCGATCGGAACCGTGCTGCTGTACCGGCGCGGGAAGCGCGCGGAGGCACTGACGATCGCGGGCGTCTGCGCGTGCTACGTCGGCTACAACTCGGGCTACTACCTGCCGTTCGGCGGCGGCTTCATGGGACCGCGCTTCCTGACGACGATGCTCCCGTTCCTCGCCTGCCCGCTCGGTCTCGCGCTCAAGCGCTTCCCGGGACCCACGATCGCACTGGCGGCCATCTCGATCGCGACGACCGTGATCGCGACGATCACCCATCCGCTGACCGGCTATGAGACCGAGACGATCATCTGGACGCGTCTGCTCGGCAACGGCTCCTTCCAGCCCACGATCGCCTCGGCGTTCGGCCTCGGGCGTGGCTGGGGCGGCATCTGGCCCTTCTTCCTGGCAGCCGGCGGCGGCGTGCTGCTGGCTGCTTGGGCCACCCCGCGTCTGCGCCTCTCCGGCGCCGCTCTCGGCGCGGGCGTGCTGGCGCTGGTGACGTGGGCGCTGTTCGCGTGGCTCGCGCCGACCGTGCTCGGGATCGATCACCGCGGCCTGCAGAGCATCGTCAAAGCGGGCGATCACACGGCCCTCAACCTCACGCTCCACGACGGCAGCCGATATCCGTTGCGGACGCTGGCGCCGATCGCGGCCTTCGCCGGACTGCTCGCGCTGTGCGTCATGGGACTGCTCCGCAACGAGCGCCGCCCGCCGCCCGAGTCGCGCCCCAGGCGGGCCGAGTCAGCCTCGCAGCCGACGCTGAGCGCCTAGTGTCCTAAAGGACACTAGTTCCGGCTGAGCTTGGCGCTGCATTTCGCCGCGTGCAGCTGGCGGCAAACGACGATGTAGCCCGCGCGCGGCTGGTCGTGGGCGCTCAAGAGTCCCGCGTCGAAGCGGGTCCTGCTCGTCCCGCCGGTCCAGTTGTAGATGTACAGGCGCTTGATCTGCGGCTCCGAGGCGGCCACGGCGAACATGTACTTGAGCACCCTCGCCGCCCGCGTCAGCCCCGAGCCGCTGCGGTTCGGGAACGCGCCGCCGAACTGCACCAGGCCGCCGGTCTCCGTGAGCCACACCTGACCGCCGAGCGCGCGCACGAGTTCACGGGTGCGCCAGCTTTCCAGGCGGTTGATGTCCGAGTAGTTGTGCAGCCCCCAGATCTTCGGCATGACCGTCCGCAGGCGGCCGATCTCGTGTTTGAATTCCGAGATGTAGCTCAGCGTGGGGCCGATGTTGGCCGCATCGAGCACGTCGAGGCCGATCGCCGTGCAGCCGTGGCAGACACGGATCAGCGCCTGGTAGTAGCGGGCCGAGGCGGCCGCCGACGGGCTCGAGAACGCGCCGGGGACGTTGCCTCGGTTGGCCTCGTCCCACGACTGGTACTGCCGCACGTGGGGGAACAGCCTCACGAACTTCTGCACGTCGCGTTGGTAGGTCGCGACGCTGGGCAGCTTCGTGGGCGTGTACTCGGAGTGGTAGAAGGAGACCAGCACCTGCACGTGCTGTATTTCGGCTGCCTGGATGAAGGTGATCGCCTGGTTGAGCGAGGACCGGTGCGAGACGGCGTCGTAGGGCGCGATGTAGCGCACGATCTTCATGTGCAGCTTCTGCCACAGCGGACTGCGGAACATCGCGGAGTGCTCGTCGCCGATGCCCGTCAGATAGGAGGCGGCCGCGTGCGCGCGGGGACTCTGCGCCCGGCCGGCGGCGCTGGACACCGGGAGCGCGCCAGCCAGCAGCGCCAGCGAGATGGCGAGCGCTACACGGGTCGATGTGCGGGACGGCTTCACGTTGACGCTTCCGAACAGGAGCGAAAAGGGCATTGCGCGATGGTAGTGGCTTTGCGCGGCGCTCTCGCCGGCAGGGAGCGCAATGGGGAGTTTCTACGCGCTGAGCCGGGGGTGACCGCAACGAGGTGTTCGTCGCGACCCCCCTCCGATCCTCCCTTCACGGCGAGATGCGCCCGCATCATCGCCCGATGCTTAAGCTGGAAGGTGCTTCATCCGACCATATTCGGGGAGAGCCACTGCAACGGATGACCACACGCATGCGCCACAAGGCAGCTCTCGGCCCGGTCGCGCTCGCGACGGGGCTGGCTCTGCTGTGCGCGCAGGCCGCCGCCAGCCCCATCTCCCCGCTGCCCCGCTCGAACTACTCCGTCAGCGCGGTGTGCGCGGCGCCCGGCGCGCGACACGCCGGCTGCCTGTCGCTGCAGCTCGTGCCCCGGACCGCGCAGGCCGCCGCGCGCACCCGACCGATCGGGCTCACCGTCGCCAAGCCGCTTGCAGCGCCCTCGCCCAGAGAAGGCGCCTTCGGGCTGAGGCCCCAGGACCTGCACAGCGGCTACGCGCTGCCGACGACCGCGTCCTCCACACAGACGATCGCCCTGGTCGACGCCTACAACGATCTCAGCGCCGAAACGGACCTGAAAAAGTACGACGAAGAATTTGGCCTGCCCGAATGCACGGTGGCAAATGGCTGCTTCGCCAAGGTCAACCAGAAAGGGGAATCCGCCCCCCTCCCGTTTCCCAAAACCACATCGGAACTTGAAAAAGCACGCAAAGGCTCGAGCCAGGAACGCAACAGGGCCGCCGAAGCGACAGGATGGGCGCTCGAGATCTCCCTGGACATCGAGGCCGCGCGAGCCACGTGCCAGAACTGCCACATCCTGCTGGTCGAGGCCAACTCCGCGGAATACAAAGACCTCGAAGCCGCCGAGCACGCCGCGGGCCTCAAAGCCGGCGAGATCTCCAACTCCTGGGGCGGCCCCGAGGAAGGCGTGACGCCGACGGAAGAGAGCGCAAGCCCGTTCAACCAGCCCGGGATCGTGATCACGGCGTCAGCCGGCGACAACGGCTACCTGGGCCTGGCCTCGTTGAGCACGGAAGAACGCGAACGCAAGGAAGCCGAGTTCCCCGCGACCTCTCCCCACGTCGTGGCGGTGGGCGGCACGAATCTGCAGCTCAACCCGACCGGCAACACCTGGCAGAGCGAGACTGTCTGGAACGACAGCGGCGCGACGGGAGAAGTGAGGGAAGGCTATGGCGCGGGCGGCGGCGGTTGCAGCCTGATCTTCACCGCTCCCGCCTGGCAGCAGAACCTCGCGAACTGGACCGGCGTCGGGTGCGAATCTGGATCTGAATCCACCCGCGCCGTCGCGGATGTCGCCGCCGTCGCCGACCCATACACGGGACTCGCGGTCTACGACACGAGCCCGGAATGTGAATACAAAGAAGGGGGCGTCGTGCTCCACTGGTGCACGATCGGCGGCACCAGCCTGTCCTCCCCGCTCGTCGCCGCGGTGTTCGCGCTCGCGGGGGGAGCGCACGGCGTCGAATATCCGGCGCAAACGCTGTATGAAAACGAGGCGCGCGAACTCGCCGCGCCCCCCGAACACCCCTCGCTTCACGACGTCATCGCGGGCTCCAACGGCCCCTGCCTGCAGCCCTTCAATGAACTGACCGGCACCTCCGGCTGCACAGAAGCGCAAGAGGCTACGGCCTGCCCCTCGAAGAGGATCTGCTGGGCAGGGACGGGCTATGACGGGCCGACCGGGGTCGGCACGCCCAACGGGATCAACGCCTTCCGGCCGCCCGGCGAAGGCAAAAGCGAAAGTGAAAAAGTCCCCGCGCCAAAAGAAGAAGGCGGCGGCGAAACAAAAGGCTCTGAACCCGCGACCACCACAGCAGCTGCTCCTGCGCCGAACCCTGCACCGACGGGCTCGACTAGCGGCACGTCCGGCGGCTCAACCGGAACGGCTCCGCCGGCGACCATCGTGCTGTCTGCGCTCGCCCTCACGCCCACGGCCGTCCTGGCACTGAACCACAGCCGGGCGAAGATCGCCCAGGTCGCCTTCTCCTTCACGCTCTCGGCCGTCGCCCAGGTTCGAGTCACGCTCGCCAAGCGTGTCCGCACGCGCAAACGCGGCCGCTGGCAGACGCTGCGGCACTCGCTCACCGTCGCGGCGGCACAAGGACACAACAGGCGGCGCCTGAGGGGCCGTGGGGCGCTCACCGCGGGGGTCTACCGTCTGACGCTCTCTCCGAGCAACGGCGTCCCGCGTTCGATCGTGTTCCGGATCGGCTAGCTGCCGATCGCGGCGCGCACGCTCGCGCTCCTCGTCAGCAACTCGCCTCGCTCGGTCAGGCGCCACGAATTGGGTGCTCCACGCGATCGCCCCTCGCGGATCTTCTCGATCAGCTCACGCTGCTCCAGACGGCTGAGCAGCTTGGAGATCTGGCCCTGGTCGACCACACCCGCCCGTTCAGCGACCTCGCGATTGCTCGCTCCCGGGTAGTCGCCGATCGCGCTCAGCGCCCGCGCCGTTCGATATGTGAGGCGGGTGTCGAACTCCTGGCCGGCAAGCCTCTCGCGCTCCTGCGGCGCGGAGTCGCCCAGCAAGCGCGGCCTCGGCGCGGGGCGTGTGAGCTCGCGTCGTGCGACCCCGGGCCCGAGGTACGGCAGCACGATCATGCTGGTCAACGATCCGAACAGCTCCCAGAGGGACTGCTGCTCGTCGGCCACCAGGCGACTGTGGAGGATCGCCAGGACCCCGCCGATGACACCCTCTGCGATCACCGCCGACGGCGGCTGGCCCCCGGCGGCACCCTCCGGGCATCCGCGCCGGAGGGCCGACGCGACCTCGTCCAGGACCACAGCGCGGCGGTGCAGCACCTGTGCTCCGCCACCCATCGCGTAGACGACGATCAGACGCCCGAGCGCGGGCTCCTCTTCGAGGAACATCAGAAAGGCCGCCAGGGCAAACTTGATCGCGTCCAGCCAGCGCGTCTCGGACTCATACGCGGCGACCATCCTCTCCCGCGCGTGCGCCACGCCCAGATCGAATGCGGCGAGCAGCGCGGCTTCGCGATCGGCGAACAGCTGGCGAAACGCCGCGCTCGACACGCCCGCTCGCTCGATCACATCGGTGACCGTCGCCGAGCCGGCCTCGGCGCCCCGCTCGGCCATCACCTCGGCCATCACCTCGAGGAGCCTCGTTCGCTGAGCTTCGTCCACGCCGTGCAGCCCCCCCCCACCCGGTTGACAGTGGTCGCGGAGCCTATCTGCTTACTGTCTAGCGGAGGGGTTGACGAGTGCGCGCGGGACGGTGGGCCATGCTCCAGCGGCCATCAGCCCTGCCGCGGTATGCGCGCTATCGACCCATCGCTGAGGGCAGCTCCGCGGGAGCGCCGTAGGACCGCAGGCACTCGGGCAGCTCCACGCTTGCGTCCTCACGCTGACCGTTCTCCAGCAGCGCGACGATCGTGCGCCCGACGGCCACGGCGGTGCCGTTGAGCGTGTGCAGCACCCGCGTGCGCTTGCCCTGGCGGACGCGGATGCCCAGGCGCCGCGCCTGGTAGTCGGTGGTGTTCGAGCACGAGGTCAGCTCGCGATAGAGGCCCTGGCTTGGAAGCCACGCCTCGCAGTCGTACTTCTTGGCCGCCGAGTTGCCCAGGTCGTTCACCGCGATGTTCATCACGCGGTAGGGCAGCTCGAGCTCTGAGAGGATCTCCTCCTCGATCGCCAGTATCCGCTCATGCTCCGCTGTCGACTCCTCGGGGGCGACGAAGCTGAACATCTCGACCTTGTCGAACTGGTGCACGCGGAAGATCCCGCGCGTATCCCTGCCCGCTGCTCCGGCCTCGCGACGGAAGCAGGGCGAGAACCCCGCGTAGCGCAGCGGCAGCCGGTCAGCCTCGATGATCTCGCCGTCGTGCAGTGAGGCGAGCGCGACCTCGGAGGTGCCGACGAGGAACAGCTCGTCGTCGGTCAGCCGGTAGATCTGCTGCTCGGTGTCGGGCAGCATTCCCGTGCCGAAGAGCGCCCGCTCACGCACCAGCACCGGCGGGATGACGGGCTCGAACCCGCGTCCGCGCACCTTCTCCAGCGCCCAGCGCACGAGCGCCAGCTCGAGCATCACGAGGTCGCCCTTCAGGTAGGAGAAGCGCGATCCCGACAGGCCGGCCGCGCGGTCCATGTCGATCATCTCACCCGCGAGCTCGAGGTGATCGCGAGGCTCGAATCCGAGGTCTGAGACCGTGCCCGCCGCGTGCACGAGCTCATCCTCGGGGCCCGCCGCCGCGGACTCATCAGGCAGGTTCGGCAGCGGCGCGAGCACCTCCTGGAGGCTCAGCTCAACGGTGACGAGCTCCTGCTCGAGTCCCTTCGCCCGCGCGGCGACTGCGCGCATCGCCTCGATCTCGCTCGCGCGCCGCGCCGCGTCGGCGCTCGCGCGGATTCGCGCATTCGCGTCGTTCTGCTCGGCCCGCAGGCCCTCGAGCTCGGGCAGCAGCGCCCGGCGACGCTCGTCGAGCTCGATCACACGGTCGAGTCCTGCCGCCACGCCCGCCCCACGCCGCTCGAGCGCCGCGCGAACGCCGTCGGGGTCCTCCCGAATGCGCTTGAGGTCGAGCACCCCTCCACCCCGCCCGGCGGGTCGCCTATTTGGTGGAGAGCGTGATGTTCACGGACGGCACCTTCTGCGCCTGGCGTCCTGAATACGCCGCCAGGAAGGTTGCGAGGGCCTGCGCGTCGGGACCGACCACGATGTTCTCCGGCATGATCGCGCCCGAGAAGCCCCCGTTGCGGATCGCATAGAGCACCTGTTCGACGTTCTCCTTGCGGATGTTGAAGTTCGGCCCGCTGGTCTTGAGGCGGTTCTGGATGCTCGTGGCCGAGCCCTGCGCCCCGACCGAAGCGAGCGTGTGACAGCCAGAGCAGTGATCGCGGAACAGGACCGCGCCCCGATGGTACGGGCTGGTCTTGGCGATCTGGATCCCCTGCGATCCGCACGCGCCAAGGATGGCGGTGCAGGCGAGCAGGAGGATGGTCGTGGCGGCGACCTTCATGCGGTGAGGAATATATAGGCCCGCTCAGAATGTGCGCCCGCTCAGAACCCGTTGGCCGTGGACGCGGCGCGCAGGACGAGGAAGACCACCACGAGCGCCGACAGCGTCATCACGCCCATCTCGCGGCGCATGACCGCCGCGGCGAGCGCCTGTTGCTCGGGCTCGGGCAATCGCCCCACGGCCTGAGCGTCCTTTAGACGCTGCTGGTCGAGGATCGTCTGGGCCGAGGTCACACGCAGCTGCTCGGCTATGAAGGCGACCGCGAGCGGCAGCAGCGCGTACAGGAAGAACAGCTGTTCCTTCGGATAGAAGCCCGCCGCCGCCAGCGAGCCGACGGCCACCGCGAGCGTGAGCGCCGAGCCCTGCCCCACCCGCAGCATCACCCAGAAGGCGCTCGCCGATCGGCGAGCGCTCGGATCACCTCGATACCAGATCCACGCTCCGAGCCCTCCCGAAACCGCATTGAGCGCCGCGACCGCGAGCGCGCCCGCCACGATCGCCTGCGTCATGCCCCTGATTTCGAGCCGATTGCCACTATGTAACACTCTGCCACAAGCAGTGATATAACAGCGCGACGTGCTTCGCAGCTACCTCCCGGCGATCGTCTTCCTCATTCTCGGCGGCGCCGTGGGTGGGGCCTTCACGGTGCTGAACTCGGTCATCGGCCCACACCGCACGACCCCCCACAAGCAGGACCCGTACGAGTGCGGCCTGCCCTCTGAGGTCAAGCGCGGGATGCGCTTCGGGATCAGCTTCTACCTGATCGCGATGCTGTTCATCCTGTTCGACATCGAGGTGGTCTTCCTCTACCCGATCGCCGTCGAGCTGCGCGCCTACGGCAGCTACGCGCTGGCCGAGACGATCGTGTTCATCGTGCTGCTGCTCGTGGCCTTCGCCTACGTGTGGCGCAGGGGCGCGCTCGAGTGGAGATGAAGCGCGAGCCGATCTCCGATCGGTCGTTCGGTCGGCCTGGAGCCGAGCCGGGCGACCGGGTCGATCCACAGACGCTGCGCGTGCGCAACCTGAACGCTCGGCAGCTGCTTCGGGGCGGAGACCTCGAAGGCCCGAACCGCTCGGCGCACCTGGAGGGCGCCGACTTCGAACGCCACGTCGAAGAAAGCGTGATGACCACGACGCTCGAGAAGGCTGTCGCGTGGGCGCGCTCGAACTCCTTCTTCCCCGCGACCTTCGGCCTGGCCTGTTGCGCCATCGAGATGATGTCGATCGTGGCCGCCCGGGTGGACGTGGCGCGGTTCGGCTTCGAGGCGTTCCGCGCCTCGCCGCGCCAAGCCGACCTGCTGATCCTCTCCGGCCGCGTCTCGATCAAGATGGCCCCGATCGTGCGCCGCATCTATGACCAGATGCTCGAGCCGAAGTGGGCGATCTCGATGGGCGCGTGCTGCAGCTCGACGGGGGTCTTCAACAACTACGCGCTCGTCCCCGCCGACAAGTTCATGCCGATCGACGTGCACGTGCCCGGCTGCCCGCCACGCCCTGAGGCTTTGATGCACGGCGTGTTGAAGCTGCGCAAGATGGTCCAGGACGACCCCGACATGGGCTGGCGGGAGCGCTACGGCGCACGCGGCACCGAGGAGATCCTCACCACCTCCCCGCAGGCAGAGGCGGTGAACGTGGCCCTGGCCGGGGACGCGGCCGGTGCCTGACGCGACCGGCCTCGAGCTGATCGCCCAGGAGCTGCGTGCGGCCGACGGCGCACCAGAGGGCGCCACCTCTCACAGCCCGATCCTCGAGACCCGGTTCTTCCGTGGACGCGGCACGCTCGTCGTCGAGCCGGAGCGCATCCGCGCGGTGCTCGCCCATCTGCGCGAGCGCGGCTACTCCTTCATGTCGAGCCTGCACGGCGTGGACCACTACCCGCACGAGCCGCGCCTGGGCGTGGTCTACGAGCTGCTCGACATGGCACGCGTGGACCGCATCACGGTCAAGGTGCTGCTGGGAAGCGACGCCCCGGTGCTCGAGTCGGTGACGCCCGACACCCCCGAGGGCGCAGGCTGGCCCACCGCCGACCACCAGGAGCGCGAGGTGTATGACATGTTCGGCGTGGTCTTCCGCGGGCATCCCGACCTGCGGCGGATCCTCATGCCCGAGGACTACGAGGGCCATCCGCAGCGGCGCGACTTCCCGATCGGCGGCGAACCGGTGATCTTCACCTACAACGAGCGCCAGGCCATGGGGGACGCCGGGTGAGCCCCGCTGGGCAGCCCACGGGCGGGTCGGCTCCTGCGACGGGGGAGTCGGCGGCGATGTCGGAGTACCGCAGGCGCGAGCAGAGCATCACGCTCGCGCCCTTCGACGAGCAGCTCGAGGACGGCTCCGGCGGGCACGACGGCGACACGACCGCGGAGCTGTTGACGCTCAACTTCGGGCCCCACCACCCGGCCACCCACGGCGTCCTGCGTCTGCTGGTCACGCTCCAGGGCGAGGTCGTGCGCGACATCAAGCCGATCATCGGCTACGTGCACACCGGGATCGAAAAGACGGCCGAGGACAAGTCCTACTGGAAGGTCATCCCGGTGATCGAACGGATGGACTACCTCTCCTACTACTTCAACGCGATGGCCTTCTGCGGCGCGGTGGAGACGCTTGTAGAGGTGGAGGTGCCCAAGCGCGCGCAGTACCTGCGCGTGATCCACCTGGAGCTCAATCGCATCATGTCGCACCTGGTGTGGCTCGGGACGAGCGCGCTCGACCTGGGGGCGATGTCGATGTTCTGGTACTGCTTCCGCGAGCGCGAGACGATCCTCGACCTGTTCGAGATGTCCTCCGGTCAGCGGATGCACACCCGCTACTTCCAGGTAGGCGGCGTGATCGAGGACATCCCGCCGGGGTTCGCCGAGAAGCTGCGCGGCTTCCTCGAGGAAATGCCCGGGCGCGTGGATCAGTACGGCGCGATCCTGAGCGCCAACGAGATCGTCCTGCAACGCCTGCGCGGGACCTGTCCGCTGGACGCCGACACGCTCCTGTCGCTCGGCGTCACCGGACCGCTCCTGCGCGCCGCCGGCAACCCGTGGGACCTGCGCAAGGCGGACCCCTACAGCTCATACGAGGACTTCGACTTCAAGATCCCCGTCGGCACCGTCGGCGACAACTACGACCGCTTCGCGGTGCGGCTGGCCGAGATATACGAGTCTGTGAAGATCGTCGAGCAGGCGCTCGAGGGCCTGCCGGAGGGGCCATACATCACCGAGGACCGCAAGGTCGCGCTGCCGCCCCGCCACGAGCTGGCGACCTCGATGGAGGCGCTGATCCACCACTTCAAGCTCGTCACCGAGGGCTTCAGGGTGCCGCCGGGCGAGCTGTACTTCCCGATCGAGTCTCCCCGCGGCGAGCTCGGCTGCTTCGTGCGCTCCGACGGCTCCTCCAAGCCCGCGCGCGTACACATGCGCGACCCCTCCTTCGTCAACCTCCAGGCCTTCTCGCACATGGCCAAGGGCGCCTACATCGCCGACCTGATCGCCACGCTGGCGATGCTCGACCCGATCCTCGGCGGAATCGACCGATGAGCACCGTTCCACGCTACGACCACGGCTCGCGCGTACCCGGCTGGGACAGGCCGGCCGACCTCGACAAGGATCCCGCGGGGATCCCCGACCCAGCCACCACCGAGGTGCCCGACAGCCTGCGTCAGGAGATCGAGGCGCACATGGCCAACTACCCCGAGAGCCGCTCGGCGACGCTGCCCGCGCTGGCTGCGGCTCAGCGCGTGCACGGCTGGTGCTCGCCGGAGGCGCTCGAGCAGGTGGCGTGCGTGATGGGAGTGACGCCCGCCTATCTGGAGTCCGTGGCGAGCTTCTACGACATGCTCGAGACGACGCCCGTCGCCCGCCACAGCGTGTACGTCTGCACCAACATCTCCTGCTCGCTGCGCGGAGCGGACGCTCTGTACGAGGCGATCAGGCAGGCCGCAGAAGACGGAGCGGGTGGGGGCTCGGACATCAACGTGCGCTCATTCGAGTGCCTGGGCGCGTGCGACATCGCCCCGATGGCCTCTGTCGACGGCGTGTACGTCGGCCCGCTCACCGAGAGCGACGTGCCCCGACTGCTCGAGGATGTTCGTGCCGGACGCCCGGTGCTGGCGGAGAAGCAGCTCGCACGCCGGAGGGTGGCCGACCCGCGCGCCAACACGCGCGAGTTCCCGCCCCACCCGATCGAGCGCGAGCGGGAAGGCGACTGACGATGGCCGCGACCGGCGCTCCGCTGCTGCTGTTCACCGACATCGACGAGCCGGGGCTCCGCACGCTGGAGGTCTACGAGCGCCGCGGCGGCTATGAGTCGCTGCGCAGGGCGCTTGAGATGACACCGCAGGAGGTCCTGGGGCAGCTCGAAGCCTCGGGCCTGCGCGGACGCGGAGGCGCCGGATTCGCGATGGGCAAGAAGGTCTCGTTCCTTCCCAGGGGTTCGATGGACAAGTACCTGGTCTGCAACGCCGACGAGTCCGAGCCGGGCACCTTCAAGGATCGCGAACTGATGCAGAAGACGCCCCACACGCTGATCGAGGGGCTCGTCATCGCCTCCTACGCCGCGGGCGTCAACTGTTCGTTCATCTACATCCGTGGCGAGTACCGGCTGCAGGCCGACGCGCTCGACGCGGCGCTGAGCGAAGCACGCGCGGCCGGCTTCCTCGGCGAGAACATCCTCGGATCCGGACATTCGCTGTCGCTCCTCGTGCACCGCGGCGCGGGGGCCTACATCTGCGGCGAGGAGACCGGCCTGCTGGACTCGCTGGAAGGCAAGCGCGGCAACCCGCGCCTGAAGCCGCCCTTTCCCGCCAACCAGGGCCTCTACCAGGGACCGACGCTGATCAACAACGTGGAGACGCTATCGACCGTCCCGTCGATCATCAGGATGGGCGGCGAGGAGTACGCAAAGCTCGGTGTGGAAACCTCGACGGGCACCAAGCTCGTGTCGGTCTCCGGCCACGTCACTCGCCCCGGCAACTACGAGATCGAGCTGGGCATCCCGGCACGCGAGATCATCTACGGCCTCGCCGGCGGACCCCCGGAGGGGCGGGAGGTGAAGTGCTGGTTCCCCGGCGGATCCTCATCGCCGGTGCTCACCGCGGCTGACCTCGACATCCCCTACGACTTCGACTCGCTGGCCAAAGCGCGCACGATGCTCGGCTCGGGCGCGATCATCGTCGTCGACGACTCCACGCCGATCCTCAACGTGGCGTTGAAGGTGGCCAGGTTCTACCGCCACGAGTCCTGCGGCAAGTGCACGCCCTGCCGCGAGGGGACCAACTGGACGGTGAAGATGCTCGAGCGCATCGCCTCCGGCGAGGCGACGCCGATGGACCTCGAGATCATGGCCTCGGTGCAGGAGCACATCATGGGCAACTGCCTGTGCGTGCTCGGCGACGCGATGGCGATGCCGATCAGCTCGATGATCGCCAAGTTCCGCGACGAGCTCGAAGCGCACATCGAGTCGGCGCGAGCCAGCAGGGGTCTGGAAGGCCTCGCCGGCTCGGAGCTCGTCCCGGTTGCGCAGGGAGCCGCGTAGCCGATGCCACGGCCACAGCCGAGAACCATCACCTTCACGATCGACGGCCGCGACGTCAGCGCGCCGGAGAACACGATGCTCATCGACGCGGCCAGGCAGGGCGATGTCGAGATACCGGCGTTCTGCTACGAGCCCAAACTCGGTCAGCCGGTCGGGGCCTGCCGCATGTGCCTGGTGGAAGTCGAGGGGATTCCCAAGCTGCAGACCGGCTGCTCGACGCCGGTGAAGGACGGCATGGTCGTGTACACCCAGGGTGAGCGCGTGAAGAGCGCGCAGCAGGCGGTGGTGGAGTTCCTGCTGCTCAACCACCCGCTCGACTGCCCCGTGTGCGACAAGGGCGGGGAGTGCCCGTTGCAGGACATCACCTTCGGCTGGGGCGGCGGAATCTCGCGCTTCATCGAGCCCAAGCGCCACTTCGTCAAGCCGCTCGAGCTCTCCCCACTGATCGCCATCGACCGCGAGCGCTGCATCCTCTGCTACCGCTGCGTGCGCTTCTCCCAGGAGATCTCCGAGGACTACCAGCTGGTGCTGCTCGAGCGTGGCGCGCACTCCTACGTGGCGACCTTCGACGGCCACCCCTACGTGGCGCCGTTCAGCGGCAACATCGTCGAGCTGTGCCCGGTCGGCGCGCTCACCTCGCGTCCCTATCGCTTCAGGGCGCGCCCGTGGGACATCGAGGGCGCGGGCTCGGTCTGCACGCTGTGCCCCGCGCAGTGCAACGTCACGGTGACGGTGCGCGACGAGCGCGCGCTGCGCGTGCTGGCGCGCGAGAACGGCGAGGTCGACGACGGCTGGCTCTGCGACAAGGGCCGATTCGCCTACCAGTCCTTCCACGTCGACGAGCGCATCACCGAGCCGCTGCTGAGAGACGGCGGCCGGCTCCGTCCCGTCTCCTGGGAGCGCGCGCTTCAACAGGCCGCAGCTGGCCTGGCGCGCGCCGGTGCGAGCACGGGCGCCATCGCCGGCGATCACAGCACCAACGAGGAGGGCCTCATCCTCGCGCGGCTGATGCGCGAGGCGCTCGGTTCGCCGCACATCGACTCCCGCCGCGCGAGCTCTCTGCCGCTGGAGCTGCACCGCGCGCTCGGAGCGCCCGGCCTGCAGGCCAAGGTCAGTGACCTGGAGTTCGCCCACGCGGTGCTGATCCTCGCCGCCGACCCCGTCAACGACGCGCCGATCCTCGATCTGCGCCTGCGCAAGGGCGTCCGCCGCCACGGACTGACGCTTGCCGTGGCCTCCCCCGCTCCCAGCTCGCTCGATGAGAACGCGGCGACGACCGTGCGCCACGCGCCCGGCGCCGGCGCGATCTTCGCGGCGGCACTGAGCGCTGCGCTCACCGACGATGAGGACGCAGCGCGTCTGGCCCGCGACGCCGGCGCGGAGCCGGAGGCCGTGCGCGAGCTCGCCGCGCTGCTGCGAGGGCCGGTCGACGACGTTCCCGACACGGGCGAGACGCCGCCGCGCGAGGTCGTGATCCTGTGGGGCGAGCGTCTGGCCGCAGGACCGAACGGAGAGGCCGGCATACGAGCGCTACTGAAGATCGCCGAGGCGCTGGGCATGGGCGGCGTCGAGGGCGCGGGGCTGCTGGAAGTACCGGCCACGAGCAACGGGCGTGGGCTGCGTGAGGCCGGGGCGCTGCCGAACGCCGGTCCTGGGCTGAGCGAGCCCGCGAGCGCCGGGCGCGACACGCGTGCGATCGCGGAGGGCCTCCTCGATGGCGAGCTGGCGGCTCTGTACCTGCTCCACTGCGACCCGCTGCGCGATCTGCCCGACAGCGAGCTGTGGGGGCGAGCGCTGGCGAGCGCCGGCACCGTCGTCGCGCACGCCGCGTTCCTCACCGAGGGCATTCGCGAGCACGCGACCGTCGTCTTCCCAGCCGAGGTCTATGCCGAGAAGGAGGGCACGATCGTCCACCCCGACGGGCGCATCCAGCGCCTGCGCCCCGCGATCGCGCACCCCGGCTCCGTGCGTTCGGAGTGGCAGGTGCTCGCCGAGCTGGCCGGCAGGGTCGGCTTCGACCTCGACCTGCTCAGCGGCGCGATGGCATCTCGGCAGCTGTTCGAGTCGGTCCCCTTCTATGCCGGCCTCACACTCGAGGAGATCGGCGGGCGTGGCGTACGCTGGCAGGAGCGCGAAGCTGCAGCGAGCTTTCCCACGCCCGCAGGCGTCACATCGGCTGCCGGCAAGCTCGAGATCACCGACACACCCGCCGACGCGCTGGAGCTCGCAGGCTTCCGCTCGGTGTGGGACGCGCCCGAGGTCGAGTTCTCGCCGGCGCTCGGGTTCCTGTTCCCGCACAGGGAGCTCGCGTGATCACGCCGGCGCTCGTGGGCTACTTCGAACCGTGGTGGGTCCAGGTCATCAAGGGGGTCGTGATCTTCGCTGTAGGCCTCCAGCTCGTCCCCGTGGTGCTGATCGTGGAGCGCAAGCTGCTCGGGCGCTTCCAGGGGCGCTACGGGCCCAATCGCGTCGGTCCCTACGGCGCGTTTCAGCCGCTGGCGGACATCCTCAAGCTGCTCACCAAGGAGCAGTTCCGGCCCACCACCTCAGTCGGATTCCTGTTCGCCGTGGCGCCGCTGGTCTCGATCCTCACCGCGGTCGCCGCGTTCGCGATCATCCCCTTCGGCGACACGCAGGACATCTTCGGGACGAAAGTGGGCCTGTACGGGATCGACGTGTCGATCGGCCCCCTCTACCTGTTCGCGTTCGGCGCGATCGCCTTCTACGGGATCATGCTCGGCGGCTGGTCCTCGGGCTCGAAGTACTCCTTCCTGGGCGCCATGCGCGGCGCCGCGCAGCTGATCTCCTACGAGGTCTCCCAGGGTCTCGCGCTCGTCGGGGTGATCATCAGCGCACAGACGCTCTCGCTGACCGGCATCGTCCACGCGCAGGCCGGGATGTGGTACGTCGTGCCACAGTTCTTCGGCTTCCTCGTCTTCCTGGTCGCCGGATTCGCCGAGACCAACCGCGCGCCGTTCGACCTGACCGAGGCCGACGCCGAGCTGGTCGGCGGCTACAACACGGAGTTCGGCGGCGGCCGGTTCGCCTCCTACTACTTCGCCGAGTACCTCAACGTGCTCGTCGTCTCGGGCATCGTCACGACCGTGTTCCTCGGTGGCTGGCTGCTGCCGTTCGGAATCGACCCGCCGGGCTGGGTCGATCCGATCGTCGTGCTGTTCAAGATGTCGCTGGTCACGTTCCTCTTCATCTGGATCCGCGCGACGCTCCCGCGCCTGCGCTACGACCAGCTGATGAGCTTCGGCTGGAAGGTGCTCCTGCCCCTGGCCACCCTCAACACCCTCGTCACCGCGATCCTCGTCGTGGCCACCCACTGATGAGCGACACCCCTCGCCCACACGACCCTCCCACCGAGGGCTCGGCGACCCTGAAGGTCACCGGCTGGAGCCCCGGCGAGGACGTGATCGAGGTTCAGCGCTCCCCCGCTCCGGGCGCCGCGCACGGGGCGTGGCGCACCTTCCGCGAGACCGCTCGCGGCCTGAGGACAACCATGGCGCGCATCGCCGAAGGCCCCTCGACGATCCAGTATCCCGAGGAGAAGGTCCCGGTCTATCCTCGCTTCCGCGGCCGCCACAAGCTGCACCGCTTCGAGGACACGGGGGGGACGGGCTCCGATCCGGCACGCGCGGGCCTGGAGAAGTGCGTGGGCTGCTCGCTGTGCGCCGCCGCCTGTCCCGCCGACTGCATCCGCGTCGTCGCCGCCGAGAACACCCCCGAGAACCGTGTCTCGGCGGGAGAGCGCTACGCGGCGGTGTACGAGATCAATCTGTCTCGCTGCATCTTCTGCGGCTACTGCGAGATAGCCTGCCCGTTCGACGCGATCACGATGGGACACGACTACGAGCTCTCCGACTACGACCGCAGCGACCTGATCTTCACCAAGGAGATGCTCCTAGCCGAGCCGCTCGAGCGCACGCCGCTCAGAAACGAGGGCGAGTGAGCACCGTCCTGTTCTTCCTCGCCGCGAGCGGCGTGATCTCGGGCGCCGTCGGCGTCGTTGTGCTGCGCAACCCGTTCTACAGCGTGCTCGCGCTCGTCGCGCACCTCGTCTCGCTCGCCGTCCTGTTCCTGCTGCTGCGAGCGGAGTTCGTGGCCGCTGTCCAGGTCGTGGTCTATGCGGGGGCGGTGATGGTGCTGTACGTGTTCGTGGTCGCCTATGTCGGCGGCGAGAGCGACTCGGTGGGAGAGCGCCTGCGCGGGGCGGGTGGGACCGGATCATCCGGCTCGAGTCTGCGCCTCGGCGGCGCGATCCTCGCCGGCGCGCTGCTCGTCGAGCTGTTGATCGCGCTGCTCGGCACGGGCCTGGAGGCGATCGGCGGCTATGGCGCGCCATACAGTCCTGGACCGCAGAGCTTCGGCACGCCCGCCTACATCGGCAAGCTGCTGCTCACCCGCTTCCTGCTCGCGTTCGAGATGGCGTCCTTCCTGCTGCTGATCGCAGCGGTCGGAGGGGTCGTGCTGGCGCGCCGCCGCGGCGGCCTGGGCGAGGAGGACGAGCGCGACCTGCTGACCCCGCTCGACCTCATGCGCCCGCGCGAGACGGGCACGATGGCCGAGGGCGTCGGAGGGCGCACCCCATGAGCATCGCCTGGTACCTGGCCGTCTCGGGCATCGTCTTCTCGCTCGGCGCGTTCGGCGTGATGACCCGCCGCAATCCCCTCGTGGTGCTCCTGTGCCTCGAGCTGATGCTCAACGGCGCGAATCTCGCGCTGATCGCCTTCTCGCGCATGTGGGGCAACGGCGACGGGCAGATCCTTGCGCTCGTGGTGATGACCGTCGCGGCCTGCGAGGTCTGCATAGGCCTCGGCATGATCGTGGCGATCTACCGCCGCAGGCTCCCGATCAACGTCGATGAGCTGCGGGAGCTCCAGGGCTGATGGCCACCACCACCTACGGCTGGCTGGTCCTGCTGTTTCCGTTGCTCGGCACCCTCGCGGTCGGCCTGGGTTACCGCCCGCTGGGCGGGCGGGCCTCAAATCGTGCGGCCGGGTGGATCGGCACAGCCGCCATCTTCCTCGCGTTCCTCGCCGCGCTCGGCGCGTTGATCAGCCTCCAGGGGCACCCGCCCGAGCACCGCCAGCTGGTGTCCTCCCTGTGGAACTACGCCGCCACGGTCGGCCTCGACGCACAGATGTCGATCCTCGTCGACCCCCTGTCGGTCTTCATGATCCTCGTCGTCACCGGCGTCTCCACGCTGATCCACCTCTACTCGATCTCCTACATGGAGGGAGACCGCGGCTTCGCCCGCTACTTCTCCTACCTGAACTTCTTCGTCTTCTCGATGCTGCTGCTGGTGCTCGCCGGCAACTTCCTGCTGCTGATCGTCGGCTGGGCCTTCGTCGGCGCGGCGTCGTATCTGCTGATCTCCTTCTGGTACCGGCGCACGACCGCCACGCGCGCGGGCATCAAGGCGTTCGTCATCAACGTCGTCGGCGACGTTGGCCTCGTGCTCGGGACATATTTCATCTTCAAGCACACCGGCACCCTCGACTTCCTGAAGAGCTTCCACGCGGCGGGCGCGGGCGCCTTCGGCCACGGCGGCGAAAACGGAGACCTCGTCGCGGGCTGCGTGCTGCTGCTCGTCGCCGCGTTCGCGAAGTCGGCGCAGATCCCGCTGCACACCTGGCTGCCCGACGCGATGGAGGGCCCGACCCCCGTCAGCGCGCTGATCCACGCCGCAACGATGGTCACGGCGGGCGTGTATCTGATCGCGCGCATGCATCCCCTGTTCGAGCTCGTCCCCTCCGCGCAGGACGTGGGCGCGATCGTGGGTGCCGGGACGCTCCTGATCGCGGGCACGATCGGACTCGCCCAGACAGACATCAAGCGCGTGATCGCCTACTCGACGATGTCCCAGATCGGCTACATGATCATGGGCGTCTCGGTGGGCGCCTACGCCGCCGGCCTGTTCCACCTGATGACCCACGCGTTCTTCAAGGCGCTCCTGTTCATGGCCGCCGGGTCGATCATCGGTGCGATGGCCGGCGAGCAGTCGCTCGACCGCATGGGCGGCTTTCGCAAGGCGATGCCTTTCACCTACGGCTGCTTCGTCATCGGCGGCCTCGCGCTCTCTGGCGTACCGCCGTTCTCGGGCTTCTTCTCCAAGGACGACATCCTGCTGGTCACCGCCGAGCGCGGCGGGTGGCACTGGGCGCTCTACGTGATGGGCTACGTGGGCGCGCTGCTGACCGCCGTCTACACCTTCCGCATGATCTTCCGGGCGTTCCACGGCGAGCCGGTGGCCGAGGCGCGCGAGCTGGAAGCCGGACACCCTCACCACGCCGAGGTGGGGCGCAACCCGGCGACGGGCGAGGAGGAGGACTCAGACGTGGGCTTCCCCGGCCCGATACACGCGATCGCCGAGCGCGCGCTGCCGATGCGCGTGGCGATGGGCGTGCTGGCGCTCGGGGCGGTCGGGGCGGGACTCGTGCAGATCCCCAAGGTGGACTTCGTGATCGACGACTTCCTGCGTCCGTCGTTCGCCGGCTCGAAGCTCTACGAACCGCACACGCGCAACGGGCTGCTGGTGTTCGGGCTGGCGCTCGGCACGCTGCTGGCCCTAATCGGCATCGCGCTCGCCCACCGCGTGTGGGTCGCCCGGCCGGGTACCGCCACGGCGATCCGCACGCGCACGCGAGCCGGACGCGCCCTGCACGAGCTGTTCGTGAACAAGTGGTACTTCGACGAGCTGATCGAGCTGCTGGTCGTCCGCCCCGGCGTGGCGGCTGGCGGCTTCGCCCGCGACACCTTCGAGCGCCTGTTCGTCGAAGAGACGCTGATCGGCGGCCCGACGGGCCTCGTGCGGGCCGGGTCGGCCGCGGTGCGGGCGGCGCAGAGCGGATTCGTCCGCTACTACGCGGCGCTGCTCGTGCTCGGAGTGACCGGCGTCGGCTTCTACTTCCTGCTGCAGTCCTGACCCTGAGCTGAAACCAGTCAATGCCCGCACTCTCCATCCTCATCTGGCTTCCCGCGGCATTCGGCGTGCTCGGCGCGCTGCTGTCCGCCTTCGCCGCTCGCGGCGGACCGTCGGGCGCCTCGGACGCGAACGCGGGCGCTGGCGCTGGCGCGGAGGCCGCGGGACGGTCGTGGAGCGTGCCGGGGATCGTCGCGCTCGCGGGGTCGCTGGTCGCGCTCGGTCTGGCGATCGGCTACATCGTCGACTACAGGGTCGGGGGCGCAGGCCTTCAGCACGTCACGGATGTCGTGTGGATCTCAGAGCTGGGGATCCACTACAAGCTCGGGATCAGCGGGCTGAACGTGTTCCTGATCGGCCTGACGACGCTGCTGTTCGCCGCGGCGACGCTGGCGACCAACCTCAGATCCGGATCCCCCCCATTCGAGCGCCCGAGGCTCTTCTACTTCCACTTCATGCTCGCCGAGTCGGCCGTGCTCGGCGCCTTCCTCGCCCAGGACCTCGCCCTGTTCGTGTCCTTCTTCGACCTCATGCTGATCCCGTTCTACTTCCTCATCGGCGGATGGGGCAGGGACTTGGACTCCGCCACCCGGGTCCAGGCGACGATCAAGCTGGTGATCTACACGCTCGTCGGATCGCTGCTGATGCTCGCCGCGGCGATCGCCACGGGCGTGCTCGCGGCCCAGCAGGGCGGCGGGCACATCACGTTCGTGCTCTCCGCGCTGCAGGCGACGCCGCTGAGCACCGGCTCCCAAGAATGGATCTTCCTGTTCTTCGCCGCCGCCTTCCTGGTGAAGATGCCGGCCTTCCCGCTGCACGGCTGGATGCCCGACGGCTATCGGGCGATGCCGATCGAGGTCCTGATGGTCTTCTCGGGCGTGCTCTCGAAGGTCGGTGCGTACGGCTTCCTGGCGATCGTGCTGCCGCTGTTCCCGCAGGCGGCGGCGCATTTCCAGACGCTGATGCTGCTGATCGCCCTCGCCTCGATCGTGTACGGCTCCGCGCAGGCCTTCAGCCAGAGCGACGCCCGCCTGATCGCCGGGTACTCATCGATGGCGCAGCTCGGCTTCATCACGCTCGGCGTCTTCGCGTTGAACCCACAGGGCGCGCAGGGGGCGCTGCTGCAGATGGTCAACCACGGGCTGGTGGTCGCTCCGATCCTGTTCATCATCGCGCTGCTCGCCCAGCGCACCGGCGGCTCGGAGGACATCCGCAGGATGGGCGGCATCGCGGTCCGCGCGCCGGTGCTCGCGACGCTGTTTCTGATCGTCGCGCTGGCCACGCTCGCGATGCCGGGATCGTCGAACTTCGTCGGCGAGTTCCTGATCCTGCTGGGCGTCTTCAAAGCCAAGCTCGCGATCGCGATCATCGCCTTCGCCGGCGTGGTCATGGCGAGCGTGTACGCGCTGCGCCTGTTCATCCGCGCCATGCACAACCGCGTCGGCCCGTCGGTGCAGTCGCGTGAGATCAGCATCCTCGACGGCGCCGTGCTCGTGCCGCTCGTCGCCGTGATCCTCTTCCTGGCGCTGTATCCGCAGTTCGCGCTGCACCGCAGCGAACGGTCGGTGAAGGGGGCGGTGCTCGCCAGCGAGATGCAAACCCGGTCCGTCCACCTCGCCTCGAGGCTGGTGGAATGCCAGACGCAGGCCGAATGCGCTCCGCTTGAAGCCATTGCAGGAGAAGCACGGGGGTATACAGGCAAATGAGCACGCAGGCAATTCCTCTCGCAACGGCCCACCTGAAGGGCCCCCATGTCGACTTCGCGGGACTCTCGCCTTTGATCGCGCTCCTCGGGGGAGCGGTGCTCGTGCTGCTGCTGGGGCTGCTCGGCGCGCGCTGGATCCGCTCGCAGGCGGTGCCGACGCTGAGCCTGCTCGCGCTGGCCACGGCGCTCGGGTTGACGATCTGGCAGTGGAACGCCGACAAGTCGATCGTGTCGGGAGCCCTGCGGATCGATGGCCTGGCGCTGGTGCTCAACGTCGTGCTGATCGCGGGCGGCGCCTGCACGGTGCTGCTCGCGTGGCGGTCGCTGGCCGCGCGCGAAGCTGCGCACGGGGAGTTCCACGCGCTGCTGCTCACCTCGATCGCGGGGATGTCGCTGCTCGCCGCCGCGCAGAACACGGTGGCGCTGTTCGTGGGCCTCGAGCTCCTGTCGATCCCGCTGTATGTGCTCTGCGCCACCAAGCTGCGGAGCGAGCTCTCGCTCGAGTCGGGCCTGAAGTACCTGATCGTCGGCTCGGTCGGCTCGGCGACGCTGCTGTACGGCCTCGCGATGATCTACGGCGCGACGGGCGCCACCGACTTCGCCTCGATCGCCGCCAGCCTGTCCAGCGGCAGCCTGGCGAGCGACCCGCTGACACTGACCGGGATCGCGCTGTGTGTCGCCGGCCTGTGCTTCAAGGCCTCGGTGGCACCCTTCCACCAGTGGACGCCCGACGTCTACGAGGGGGCGCCGACGCCCGTGACGGCGTTCATGGCCGTGGCGACCAAGGTCGCGGCGCTGGGTGTGTTCCTGCGCCTGTTCGACGTGGCCCTGATCAGCGCGCACGCGAGCTGGGGTCCGGCGGTAGCGGTGCTCGCCACGATCACGATCCTGGTCGGCAACGTGGGAGCCCTCGGACAGTCCTCGCTGAAGCGGATGCTCGCCTACTCGTCGGTCGCGCAGGCCGGCTACATGCTGGCCGGCGTCGTGGTCGCCACACAGCTGGGCGTGCAGGCCACGGTCTTCTACCTCGCGGTCTACGTGGCCATGAACATGGCCTCCTTCGCCGTGATCGTGGCGCGCGAGCGCGAGACCGGCCTCGGCGACTCGATCCAGGCGGTCGCCGGGCTGGGGCGCGATCGCCCACTGCTGGCCTGGCCGATGACGATCTCGATGCTCGCGCTCGCCGGCATACCCGCGACCGCCGGCTTCATCGGCAAGTTCTACCTGATCGACGCCGCCGTCCAGGGTGGCTACACCTGGCTGGGCGTGGTCATCGTGGTCGGCTCGATGATCTCGCTCGGCTACTACCTGCCGGTCGTCGCGGCCATGTGGATGCGCGAATCGCCTGCAGGCGAGGCTCAGACGGGCGTGCAGTCGCTCCCCATCGGCGCTCCCTCGCCCGAGGCGGGCGGCCTGCCGGCGCTCGCGGGCGGCTCGCCCGAGCTCGACGCGGCGAGCGAGGGCGACGCAACGACCGACGCGCTCGGCCTGTCCGCCCCGGGCCCTCAGCCTGAGGTGGTTCTCGTGGCGATGCTCGCCGGCGCGGCCACGATCTTCTTCGGCGTCATTCCCCAGCCGCTGTTCAACCTGGTGCACGGCGCGGGCAGCGCGCTCGGCCTGTTCTGATTCATTCAGCGCTCGCTGGCGCGCCTAGCGCCTCCAGGAGCAGCTCGGTGATCGCCTCGTCGATGCCGCGAGAGGACGTTACGTCGGGCTCGTCCTACAGGCGCCCGGATGCCTGCGCGGCCTCTTCAGCTTCCCGCAGCTGGCGCTCGACCAGGTCCAGTCCGGCCTCCCAGAAGCCCGGGTCGGTCAGGTCGACGCCCACCATGGCGCCCAGCTCCTCGGGGCTGCGCGAGCCGCCCGCTGCGAGCAGTTCCAGGTAGCGAGGCACCAGCTCGGGGCCGGTCTGCTCGTAGCGCTCGTAGATCGACAGCGCGAGCAGCTGCCCGTAGGCATACGCATAGACATAACCGGGGCTGCCGATGAAGTGCGGTACGTAGGACCACCACGTGCGGTAGCCGTCGGTGAGCTCAACGGAGTCGCCGAACAGCTCGGTCTGGCTCGCGGCCCACAGCTCGCCGAAGCGCTCCACCGACAGCTCACCCTGCTCGCGCCTGGCCGTGTGGACGAGGTCCTCGAAGCGGTTCATGGCCACCTGGCGGAAGACCGTGGCGATCGTGTCCTCTAGGTTCTCCGCGAGCAGCGCCAGGCGCGACGCGGGCGCCGAGTCCTGCTCCAACAGGCGCCCGAACACGATCGTCTCGCCGAACACCGAGGCGGTCTCCGCGAGCGTCAGCGGAGTGTGCTGATGGAAGACCCCCTGGCGCGCGGCGAGGGCGAAGTGGACGCCGTGTCCCAGCTCGTGCGCCAGCGTGAGCACGTCGCGCCGGCGCGCGGTGTAGTTGAGCAGCACGTAGGGGAACACCGCCGGCACCGCCGAGGCGCAGAACGCTCCTCCGCGCTTTGCCGGGCGCACGGGCGCGTCGATCCTGCGCTCGTCGAAGAAACGCTTGGCGAGCGCTCCCAGCTCTCCGGAGAACGAGGAATAGCAGTCGAGCACGACCTCGCGGGCCTGCGCGAACGGAAACGTGACCTCGTCCTCGGTGACCGCGGCCATGCGGTCGTAATCGGACAGCCGCTCCACGCCGAGCAGCCTCGCCTTCAGCCGGTACCACCGGCGGGCTATCTCATAGCGCCCGCGCACGGCCTCGATCAGCGCCTGCACGGACTGATCGCTGGCCTCGTTGGCGAGATTGCGCGCCGCCAGCCAGTGCGGATAGCTTCGCAGGCGGTCGTCCACGGCCTTGTCGGCTAGCAGTGTGTTGAACGCGAACGCGCGCGTGCGCAGCCCGGGTGCCAGTGCTGCGGTGACGGCCGCCGCGGTATCGCGGCGCAGATCGCGCTCGGACCGCGAGAGACCGCTCAGCGCGACATCCAGCGCGACGCGCCCGGTGCCCAGTCCGGCCTGGGCGGCCGAAGCGGGCAGCTCCACCTCGATCGCCGCGGTGAGCTCCTCGAACAGCCTCGACCACGCGCCCGCCCCGGTCAACGCCTTCTCGGCGAGGATCTTCTCCTCCGCCTCGGAGAGCAGATGGTCGCGGTAGCGGCGCACGTTGCGCAGGTGATGGGCACAGAACTCCAGGCCCTCGCTCGCCAGCAGCTCCTCGGCGCGCTCGTCGGGCAGCGCGGCCCACTCCAGCTCGAAGAACAGCAGCGTCGTCTGGATCGCTGTCTCCTGCTCCTGGACACGTTGCAGCAGCGCGCCGTTGGCCGGCTCGGCGGTGTCGGTCGAGAAGCGCAGGGCGGCGTAGTAGCCGGCGCGACCGACGAGTTCGTAGATGACCGCCAGCTCGCTCATCGCCTCGCGCAGGCCCGCGCCGTCGAGCTCGCCGAGCTTGCCCGCATGGTGCGCGGAGAACGTCCGCGCACGCTCGAGCGCATCGCTCAGGCGGCGCGCGACGCCACCCTCGCCCTCGCCGTCGACGAGCGGTTCGAGGTCCCAGGCGGCGGCCCGAAGGTCGGGATCGGTCGACTCGGAGGGAACTACGGCGGCCACAGCCCGCCAGCTTAGCTGCCGCTGGGAATCGGCAGGAACGTACGTGAGGCGTACACACGCGATGTGAACGATTGCGCAGGACCGCCCGGCTCGGTATGTAGCATCGTCGGCCCGATGCACGAGACGACTCCCACGGTGTTCCTGATCGCCCGCCCCTCGATCGACGTCGGCGGGATGCGCGGATACCTTCGAGCCGTCGGCGGAGAGTCGTGGCTGGAGCGGCGCCTGAACGAGGCTGAGGACGCGCCCAACGGCGGCGAGCTGATCGTCGAGTTCGGTGGCCGCGCCTGCTACCGCAGCTGGGAGCCCGGTCTCAACCCGAACGTGACGAAGGTCCGCACCGACCAGCGCGAGTACTTCGCCAACATCCTGCGCTCGGCCCACGGCAGCGTACTCGAGCACGCCAGCTACTCGTTCGCGCTGCGGAACGTCTCCCGTGTCTTCTGTTACGACGCCGATACCGAGGTGCTAACCACGGAGGGGTGGAAGCGGTGGCCCGATGTAGACGGCTCCGAGACATTTGCGACGGTCAACCCGGATGACGGATGCTTGGAGTACCAGCAAGCTACTGAGCACTTCGTCGGCGACTACGACGGCGAGATGTATCGCGTCCGCTCAGAGCAGGTCGATCTGCTGGTGACCCCCAATCACCGGATGTGGGTAAAGGCCTACGACACGCAAGCGAACAAGCGCGGCGAAGAGCCTTACCGCGTGCGGTTGGCGAGCGAGATCTTCGGCAAACGCGTCGCCTACCAGAAGACCGCGCTGTGGCGAGGCCAAGAGTCCGGCGCCGTCGAGATCCCTGGCACAAAGCGCGTTTGGCAGCACAAGGACAGCGCGACCAACGTAACGCGCCATTACGTTGGCTCAAAGTTCCCGCTAGAGGAGTTCGCCCGATTTCTAGGCCATTGGCTGGCCGAGGGCAGTCTCAACGGCCATCAGATTTGTATCGCGCAGAACCGCGGGGAACAACTCAAAGAGATCGCCGACAACATTCGCGCGATGGGCCTCGCGGCCTACGAGGTCGCCACCGGACCCGGGACCGTCCGCACACAAAATGTCGCGCTGCGCGACTCTCTGGCTTCTTGTGGCAGACGGGCGCATGAGAAGCGGATTCCAGCGTATGTCCACGACTGGGGTCCCTCGATTTTGCGTGTGTTTCTCGATGCCTACGTGGATGGGGACGGGAGTCGTCGTCGCGACGGCAATCACTCTGTGATCTACACCACCTCTCCTGGGATGGCCGACGACCTACAGGTGCTCGCCATCAAGGCGGGCTGGTCGGCAAACATCCGCGTCGATGACAGGACGGGGCTCGAACGCGTCATGCCGAGCGGCCAGACCTTCAAGAACGCCCGCCCGTGCTACATCGTCTCGCTCGTCAAGACGCGCACCCATCCGCTTGTCAACCACTGCGGTGCACGAAGCGACTCGTGGCAGCACTACAGGGGCAAGGTCTATTGCGTCAAGGTCCCTAACGGCTTGCTGTTCGTGCGCCGTAACGGCAAACCCGTTGTCTCGGGCAACACCCATGAGTTGATTAGGCATCGCGCCGGCTCGGCCTTCAGCCAGGAGAGCCTCCGCTACGTGCGCCTGACGGACATCGGCTTTCGCGTCCCCCCAGCGCTCGAGCCGGTGCGCGAGCAGGTGCTCTCGATCGTCGAGCAGCTCGAGGAGTTCCAGGTCAGCGCGGCCAAGGAGCTCGGGATCGACGGGGAGGGCGTGCCGTTCCACGTCAAGAAGGAGGTCACCTCCGCCCTGCGCCGGCTGGCGCCGATCGGCCTGAGCACGGACATCGTTTGGACCGCCAACGCGCGGACCCTGCGTCACGTGATCGAGATGCGCACCGCCGAGGGGGCCGAGGAGGAGCTGCGCATGGTCTTCGACACGATCGCGCGGATCATGCAGGCCGAGGCGCCCGGGCTGTTCCAGGACTTCGTCCGTCAGGACGACGGCTCCTGGGTGCCCGAGCACCACAAGGTCTGAAGGCGAGCCGCCCTCGCGTCGCGCGGGGGCCGTGCGGGTGACGGCGTGTGCGCTGACTGGATGCGGGTCAGGCGTCCATCGTGCGCGTGCGCCACGCACCAAGGGCGAGGAACACGGCGAGCCACGCCACGAGCACGAACAGGGCGGTGCCCTGCGACATCACCACACTGGCGCCGCGATCGCCGACGTGGACGGGGGTGAAGTGCACGAGCGCCTGGCTGAGCACCGCGTCGCGCGCTTTCCCCAGCGAGCTGATGTTGGCTATCAGCGGACTTGCCACGAGCTGCCACCCGATCAGCGCGGTGACGGACGCCGGCTTGGAGTTCGTCAGCGACGCGAAGCCGACCGCGACCACGCACATGACGCCGGTGGCCAGCAGCGTGAAGGCGAGCCCGTTGAGCACGAGGGCGGCGTCGGGCGTGGGGAGACTGGCGGCGAACGCGAAGGTCCCGAGCAGTACGAGCCCGTAGCCGACGATCATCACCGTCCAGCACACTGCCAGAGCGGCGGGGATGCGTGACGCGAACAGCGCCAGACGCGATCGCCCGGTCACAACCAGATCCCTGAAGACGCCGGCAGACTCGTCGCCCGTGCCCGCCTCGACGCCCACGAGCACGGCGCCCAGTGGGCCGAAGAACAGGCACAGCAGCCTCAGGCCGTCGGTGAAGCCCGGGGTTCCACCGGCCGGCCCGTGCTGCAGCGGAGCGGAGGAGTGCTGGAGCGCCTTGACGGTGTACAGGATGACCACGGGAACGAGGGCCAGCACGCACACCCAGACCAGCGTGCCGCGCTTCTTGCGCAGCTTGAGCAGATCGGCGTCGAACATACGCAGCGCGATCGCGGTCATGCCCGCACCTCATCCGGCGCAGCGTCCAGTCGCGAGGTGATCTCGAGGAAGCGCTGCTCGAGGCTGTGGCGCACCGGCTCCAGACGTGTCACGGCCAGCCCTGCGGAGACCAGTCGCGCGTTGACCGCGGCCGCGGTCTCCGGTCCGCCGGCGAGCACGACGCGCAGGCCCTCGTCAGAAAGGTGCGCCTCGCGCACCTGCTCGGCGCCGTCGAGCAGCGTGATGGCTCGCCGTGGGTCATCCACGCCGATGATCAGCTCGTGGCGCGCTTCACCTTCGGCCAACTCGGCGATCGGCCCCTGCGTGACGACCTTGCCGCGGTCGACTATCGCCGCCGCGTCACAGATCTTTTCGACCTCGTCCAGCAGGTGCGAGGAGATAAAGACCGTGCGGCCCTCCTGCTCGACCATCGCTCGGATCATCTCGCGAAACTCCTGGATGCCGCCGGGATCCAGGCCGTTGGTCGGCTCGTCGAGAATCAGCAGCAGCGGGTCGGCCAGCAGGCAGCGGGCCACTCCCAGTCGCTGGCGCATGCCGAGCGAGTAGCGCTTGACCTTCTCGTCGGCACGGTCGGACAGGCCCACGCGCGCCAGCGCCGGGGCGATGCGCGCGGTGCTCTCGGGCCCGCGGATGGCTGCGACGATGCGCAGGTTCTCCCGGCCGGAGAGATAGGGGTGAAAGCGCGGATCCTCGACGATCGCCCCGACTCGCTGGAGAGCGGTCCCGCGCTCGGCGGGCACGGGGTGCCCGAGCACCAGCATCTGCCCGGCGCTTGCGTGCGTGAGTCCGAGCAGCATCCGGATCATGGTCGTCTTGCCCGCGCCGTTGGGACCGAGGAAGCCGAACGCCGAGCCGCGCGGCACGCACAGGTCGACGCCGTCGACGGCTGTGCGATCGCCGAAGCGCTTGGTCAGGCCGCTGGTCTCGATCGCCGGTTGGGATGAGCTCGGATCCATCAGCCGCTTATTGTGGTCGGTCGGAGCGGCCCACGCAATCAGGGATCGCCCTTACAGGGCTCGCCCCACGGCTCAGGGCCCGTCGAGACTCACCAGCCGCCTCTGGACGGCCCAGCGGCTGAGCTCGTGGCGACTTGACAGCTGCAGCTTGCGCAGGACGGCCGAGACGTGTGCCTCGACCGTCTTGACCGAGATGCCGAGGCGCTGGGCGACCTCCTTGTACATGTACCCGCGGGCGATGTGACGGAGCACCTCGCGCTCGCGCGGAGTGAGCTGGTCGAGCTCCGGGTCCTCGGTGGGAGGCTGGCCGACCTGAGACCGGTCTGCCGCGAACGCGTCGAGAACGAAGCCGGCGAGACGCGGCGAGAACACCGCATCGCCGCCCGCGACGCGACGCACGGCGTCCACCAGCTCCGCGCCCGAGATCGTCTTGGTCACATACCCGCGCGCACCCGCGCGGATGACCGCGATGACGTCCTCGGCGGCGTCGGACACCGACAGCGCGAGGAACCGCACGCTCGGCTGCTCTGAGCTCACGCGGGCGATCACCTCGACCCCTCCACCGTCGGGCATGTGCACGTCCAGGAGGACCACATCCGGTCGCTCTTCCCGGATGATCGCGACCGCCTCTTCGACGCCACCCGCGTCGCCGACAACCTCGACCTCCTCGCCGAGCTCCGCACGGACGCCTGAGCGAAACAGGTGGTGATCGTCGACGATCACCACACGCGGCGCTCGGTTCACGCGGTCGATCCTCGCTCCATCACCAGCTCCACCTCGGTGCCTGCGCCCAGCGTGCTGTGCACGGCCGCGTGGCCGCGGTGGCGCTCCATGCGCCCGATGATCGAGTCGCGCACTCCCCGCCGATCGGCGGGGATCGTGAGCGGGTCGAAGCCGACGCCGCGATCGCGCACGAACACCTCGACGCGGTCGGGCTCGACCTCCGCGTAGAGGTCGACGCGCTCGCTTCTGGCGAACTTCGCGGCGTTGGTCATCGCCTCGCGAGCCGCCTGCACCACCGCCTCGAGCCGGCCGTTGAGCGGCCCGTCACCGACGGTGACCACCTCGATCGGCACGCGATGCAGCTCCTCCACCTCGGCCGCCGCGCGTTCGAGCGCGGCGGCGACGCTGTCCTGTTCGCCGCGGCCCGGTCGCTCGAGCAGCCAGCTGCGCAGCTCGCGCTCCTGCCGACGCGCGAGGCCGGCCACCTCGCGGGGGTCCCCGGCGCGCTTCTGGATGAGGGCGAGGGTCTGCAGGACCGAGTCGTGCAGATGCGCGGCCAGCTCCGCGCGCTCCTGCTCGCGAATGCGAGCGGCGCGCTCGGACGCCAGGCTGCGCCCGAGCCGCACGACCCACGGCCCGAACAGCAGGCTCAGCATCGTGGCGATGATCGCGACCGCTCCGATCGCCTTGCCGAGGCTGTGCAGCACCCCGACGGTGTGCAAGAGCGACGCGGAGGCGAACGCCACCAGCAGCGCGCCGATCACCAGGCGGGGCGCATCGATCCTCCCCGAGCGTCGTAGGTATTCGCGCAGCGAGCGGCGGCGGCGCAGGGACGCCGCGCCGGCCGAGGCGACGGTCGGGCGCCACACGAGCGCCATGCCACAGGCCCCGAGCACGAGCGGCCAGACGACCGCGTCGTCGAAGCGCAGCCCCGATAGGCGCAGACCGACCGACAGGCC
Source organism: Solirubrobacteraceae bacterium (assembly GCA_017882445.1). Taxonomy (GTDB): domain Bacteria; phylum Actinomycetota; class Thermoleophilia; order Solirubrobacterales; family Solirubrobacteraceae; genus Palsa-744. The sequence goes on along the minus strand of JADGPK010000008.1, from coordinate 10,951 downwards.
GCCAGCCGCCAGCACTGTCAGCGCGGCCGCGCGCCAGGCGCCCGGCCGGCGCGCGAGATGCTCACTCTCGGACGCAACGGGGATCAGAGCCCAGGCGAGCGCGTAGACGGCCACGCCGATTCCGCCCACGGCGAGCACCATCGCGATGACGACGCGCACGAGCCGCACATCCACGCGGAAATGCTCGGCCAGCCCGGCGCACACGCCGCCGAGCAGTCCGCGCTCGGGGTGGCGACGCAGAGGCGGGGTATGTCGGGGCTGCCGAGGAGGCGCCTTGGCAGAGACCATCATCGAATGATGGCATCAGGTGGGTCACATACCCATACGGGATGTTCCCTAAGGAACCGCTCACTCCTCCTGGGCGCGCGCCTGGCTGACCTGATCCTGCAGCTGCTGCATGACCACCGGGTCGCGCAGCGTGGTGACGTCGCCCAGCGCGCGGCCCTCGGCGATGTCTCGGAGCAGGCGTCGCATGATCTTGCCCGACCGCGTCTTGGGGAGATCCTCGGTCCAGATGACGCGCTTGGGGCGAGCAAACTTGCCGATGCGCCCCGATACGGTCTCGCGGATGCCCTCGATGGTGCTCTCGTCGCCCTGGATGTCGCCCTGCAGCGTCACGAACGCGACGATCGCCTGCCCGGTGTCCTCGTCGTGCTGTCCGATCACGGCGGCCTCGGCGACCTCTGCGTGAGCCACGATCGCGGACTCGACCTCGGCCGTGGAGAGCCGGTGCCCGGAGACGTTGACGACATCGTCGATTCGCCCGATCACCCACAGGTAGCCGTCGCCGTCGCGGCGCGCGGCGTCGCCGACCAGATACGTCTCGGAGCCGAAACGCTGGAAGTACGTCTCGATGAAGCGCTCCTCCTCCTTGTAGAGCGTGCGCAGCATCGACGGCCACGGGTGCGTGAGCACGAGCAGCCCCTGTCCCTGCTGCACGGGCTCGCCGCTTGACTCGTCGAGGACGTCCGCGGAGACGCCCGGGAAGGCCCGGGTGGCCGATCCGGGCTTGGTGGCGGTAATGCCGGGAAGGGGCGTGATCATGATCGCGCCGGTCTCGGTCTGCCACCAGGTGTCCACGATCGGACAGCGTTCGGCGCCGATCACCTTGTGGTACCACAGCCATGCCTTGGGGTTGATCGGCTCTCCGACGGAGCCGAGCAGGCGCAGGCTGTCCAGGTTGTGCTTGTTCGGCCACTCCGCGCCCCACTTGATGCACGCACGGATCGCTGTTGGGGCGCAGTAGAGGATGGTCACTCCGTAGCGCTCGATGAGCTCCCACCAGATGCCCTTGTGGGGATAGTCGGGCGCGCCCTCCCACATCACCGAGGTCGCGCCGTTGCACAGTGGGCCGTAGACGATGTAGGAGTGCCCGGTGACCCAGCCGACGTCGGCGGCGCACCAGTAGACATCCGGATCGGGATCCCCGCCGGCCCTGAGATCGAAGACGTAGCGGTGTGTCGCCGAGACGCCCGTCAGGTAGCCGCCGGTCGTGTGCAGGATGCCCTTCGGCTTGGCGGTGGACCCCGAGGTGTAGAGGATGAACAGCGGGTGCTCCGCGTCGAGGGGCTCGGCCGGACACGTCGGCTCGGCCTCGGCGAGGATGTCCTCGTAGTAGACGTCGCGGCCCTCCCGCATCTGGCAGGCGGTGCCCTTGCTCCTGACGACCACGATCTTCTCGAGCGTGGCCAGATCTCCGATGACCTCGTCCACGCGGTCCTTGACCGGCGCCGTCTTGCCCTTGCGCGCGGCTCCGTCGACGGTGATCAGCACCTTCGCCTCGGAGAACTCCATACGCTCGCGCACCGCCTCGGCGGAGAAGCCGCCGAAGACCACGTTGTGCGGCGCGCCGATGCGTGCGCACGCGAGCATCGCCACGACGACCTCGGGGATCATCGGCAGGTAGATCCCCACCACGTCGCCCTTGCCCACTCCGAGACCCTTCAGCGCGCTGGCGAAGCGTTCGACCTCACCGAGCAGCTCGGCGTAGGTGATGTCGCGCTCCTGACCCTCCTCGCCGCGCCAGTGGAAGGCGACGCGATCGCCGTGGCCGGCGATCACATGACGGTCCAGACAGTTGTAGGACACGTTGATGGTTCCGCCCGTGAACCACTTGTAGAAGGGCGGATCGTCGTCGTCGAGCACCCTCGTCCAGTGCTGAAACCAGTCCAGCTCCTCCGCCTGGCTCGCCCACCACGCCTGCGGGTCGCTTGCGGCTCGCTCATAGACCGCGGGGTCTTTCAACAGCGCGCGCTCGCGAAACTTCGCGGGTGGGTCGAAACGCTCGATGTCGAGCAGCGCGGCCAGCTCAGCGTCGAGCTCCCCACCGGTGGCCGCATCGGAATCACTCATCACAAGCTCACTCTCCCTGCTGCTCGAAGGCGCCGGCTTTCCACCGGCCCATTCTGCGACCGCTGCGCGCCGGCTTGGAAGCACTCAGCCGCGGGCGGAGCCCTTGCGCCGACGCTTGCGGGAGGATCCGACAGCCGGGCGGGCCGGAGCTGGTGCGATGTCGCCGGCGGGAACGGGGGCGGAGGCGCCATTTCCTCCCGCGGTCGCCGCCGCGCCGCGGCGGGTCTGGGACGGCCACGGGCGGGCCTCGCCGGCCGACCACGCGGGCGGCTCGCCGTTGGGCCATTTGCCGACGAACAGGATCCCGATCATGACCATCCAGAAGGCGGGCACCACCTGCAGCTGTGCGCCTCCTATCGGCAGGAAGATGAGCAGGCCGGTGAACATGCCGAGCATCCCCATCCAGCGGGGAACGAGCCCGACCCGCAGCACGTTGACCATCACGGCGATCATGCCCGCGGCGAGCGACAGCCCGGCGACCAGGTCGATGTAGTCGACGATCACGTTCGCCGTGCCCTTGGTGAGCGCCTGGTCCACCGCGTGGCTGGAGAAGTCATGGCCAACCGCGAAGTCATGCGTCTCGATCGCGCTGACAACCTGATGGCCGATGCTCACGACGGCCACTGCGATGCCCCCGAACAGAACCAGCGGGCGGGCGGCAGGCCAGGTCTCCGGTCGCCTGAAGCGGGTCGCGTCGAGGAGCAGCAGCAGGATCAGCGTGAGCGCCGCGACGGCGATCGCCGCGAGCGTGCTGCCGGCGAGTAGAGCGAACGCGTTGTGGCTGATGAATTTGACCTCCGGCGCGCGCGGGCTCTCCGTCGGGTTCGCCGTGCCGGAGAGCGCCGGCGAGAGGCCCTGCAGCAGGCCGACCGTCGGTGCGCCTTTGAGCGTCTGGGCGATGATGATGGCGCTCAGCAGGTAGAGCATTCCGCCGGCGAAGGCGGGCACGGCCAGGCGGCCGCGACGCTCGGACTCCCTCTCGACCTGTTGACGGATCTCGCCTGCGCTGGGCATGAGCAGGGCAGTCTATGATGCGGACATGGAAGGCGGTGGCCTCGGAGACCTGTTCGGAGATCCGGAGGAGCTGCAGCGGCGGCTGGCCGAGTTCGCAGAGCAGGTGCAGGGCAACCAGCGGCTGGCCTGGGCCGACAACGCGATCAAGCTCGCGGTCGACATGACGGTCGCGGCCGTCCAGCGGGTCAACGTCCAGGGCAACGCCGAGGCGCAGGCCGAGCAGATCCGTACGGTGATCGCCCGCGTGTTCCCCGAGGCCGTGGCTCTTGTGCGCGAGGCTCGCGAGGGCCTTCAGTAACGGGCGCGCGCGCCGCGCCGGCGCTGCGCGCCCGGCGGCGTCGGGGGGTCCTCGTCGAACGGTCTGGGCGAAAGGCGCGCGCCGTCCTCACCCAGCAGCACCCCCGCCTGCTCGGCGGCCCGCTCAGCGTCGCGCGAGGCGCGGCCGGCGTGGAGCACCTCCTTGAAGGAGCGGAAGCGGAAGATGAACACCACCGCGCCCAGCCCCATCAATGCGGTGAACGCGGCGATGGCGATCTGCTGCCCCACCGAGTAGGCGGCAACGACCGCGGTGGGGCCGCTGAATGCGAAGACCTTCACGAGCAGCGCCTGCTGCACGCCGGCGCCACCGGGCGTGAACGGCACGGCGCCCGCGATCTGGTTGACGGCGAAGACGAGCAGCACGTTCCTGACCGAGCCGCCGACGCGGAAGGCGTCGAGCAGAAGCCAGAAGGCGGCGAAGCGGCACAGCCACGCCACGCTCTGCAGGGCGGCGACCTCGCGCAGGTAGCGGCGCCGATCGCTCAGGATGGTCACGCCCTGACGCACGCGCGACCAGAACGCCCGCGCGCGCACGGACAGCATGGCGAAGACAACGAGACCGACGAGGGCCAGGGCCGTGATCAGGAAGAGCGTGAGGCGGAAGTGCTCGGCCAGATAGGAGATGTCGAAGGAGCTCAGTTTGGAGAAGTCGGGAGGCTTGGGGAAGATCCCCTGCGTGAACGCGAAGATCAACACGAGCACGCCCACGGTCGCATCGAAGATCGACTCCACGAAGAACGCGGCGGCCACGGTCGGATAGCGCGAGCCCGGGATCGAGGAGCGGGTGAGGAACAGCTTGATGACGTCCCCGCCTCGCGCCGGCACGACGTTGTTGAAGCCGACCGCCGCGAAATAGGCGCCCCACACCCGTCGCCACTGAAAGGCGACCGCGGGATAGGCGGCCCGCAGGCTGTGGAAGAACGCGCGCGAGCGCAGCGTCAGGTTGAAGCCGAAGAAGATCAGCGCGAGAAGGAGCGCGGGCCAGTGGACGGCCGCGAGATCGGCGAAGAACTGGCCAACAGCATCGAAGAACGAGCTGATGCTCTGGCCGACCGAGGCTGACGCGGGGAGCGCTGGCACAGCCCCAAGCGTACGGAGATGTCAGCTCGCGGGCAGCCGATCGCCCCCCGCGAGCGGCGATCTCGGCCCGCGAGGTGGCGCTTACCCCACTGCGGGGCGGCGCAGGGACGTGACGGCCAGCAGCGAGGCGCACAGGATCATGGGGCCGATCGCCAGCAGCATCGCGTCTCCGCCGGGCCATCGCAGCCCGGCGCCCTCGGCGCTCCAGAAGATCCCGTAGGAGCTGAGCATCACCCCTACGGCGAACTTCATCGTGTTCTCGGGCACCCTGGCCAGCGGAGCGCGCACCGCGATTCCCGCCCCGACCACGACCGCCACGGCGAGGCCGGCGGCGCCGGCGGCGAGAGCCGTGTGGTGTTGGTTGGCGCCGAAGGTGACCACGATCACGGCCACCTCGAGGCCCTCCAGCAGGACGCCTTTGAGAGCGACGGCGAACGAGTAGCGGTCCCAGTCGGCGCCGGGCCGCCCCGCCGCCCGGGCGGCAGCGAGCTCATGCTGGTAGGCGCTGCGCTCGTCGTGCAGCGCCTTCAGGCCGGCGGCGCGCAGGATCGCCTTGCGCAGCCATTGGAGCCCGAAGAGGAGCAGCAGAGCGCCGATGACCAACCGCAGATCGGAGATCGGCAGCGAGGTGAGAGCCGCGCCGAAGGCGACCACGATCACAGCGAGCGTGAGCGTCGCGGCGCCCACGCCGGCCAGTGCCGAGCGCCAGCTGCGAGCCTGCCCGACGGCCATGACGATGGTCAGGGCCTCGACGGCCTCGACGGCGGATGCCAGGAACACCGATATCGAAAGGCCGATCTCCGCTCCGCTCACGCCCCAGAATCTAGCGCTCGCCACCGGCGCAGCGACGATGCGATAGTACGAATGCATGGCGCCACGCGCGAGCTCCCCCAAAGGCCTCACCGTGGCCATCACCGGGCCGACCGGAGAGATGGGTCGGGCGGTCGTGGCCGCGCTCGAGCGCTCGAGCGCTGTGACACGCATCCTTGGCATGGCGCGGCGGCCGTTTGACCCCCGCGCGATGGGCTGGAAGAAGGTCACCTACCGGCGCGGGAACGTGCTCGACCGCCGAGGCGTGGCGGATCTGGTCGAGGAGGCCGACGTGGTCGTGCACCTGGCCTTCATGATCATGGGTGGGGCCAAGGAGAGCCGTAGGGTGAACCTCGACGGCTCGCGCAACGTGTTCGACGCGGCGATGGTGGCCGGCGTCGAGCGGATCGTGTACGCCTCCTCGGTGGCCGCCTACGGCTTTCATCGCGACAACCCCCAGCCACTCACCGAGGACGTCCCCGCACGCGGGACCGCCGCTTCCCACTACTCGGCCCAGAAGGCAGAGGTCGAGGAGCTGCTCGCGGACACGCTCCACGGCAGCAGCACCGCCGCGTTCGTCTTCCGCCCGTGCATCGTCGCCGGGCCCGATGCGCCGCTGCTGATCGACAGCCTGCCCTACACGCAGATCTCCGAGCGGTTGCCTGGGCCAGTTCTCAGCCTGCTCGACGGCGTGCCCATCCTGCGGCCCGTACTGCCCGACCCGGGCATCGCGTTCCAGCTGGTGCACCACGACGACGTGGCTAGCGCGATGCGAGCGGGCGTGCTGGGACGCGGCGAGCCCGGGGTCTACAACCTCGCCGGGGCGGGTCAGCTGACCGTCAAGGTGCTCGCTGAGGAGCTCGGCTGGTATTCGATCCCGGTCCCGGAGCTGGCCGTGGACGTGATCGCTGAGACGATCGGGCGGCTCGGCTTCCTGCCCGCGCAGGCGCAGTGGATCGCGGCTTTCCGCGAGCCGGTGATCATGAGCACGAGCAAGGCGCGGCGCGAGCTTGGCTGGCGTCCCAAACACGACGCACTGCACACGCTGCGCGAAACGATCACCGCTACCAGGATGGACCGCCTGATCCGCTAGTCGGATCGGTCCGCGCACCGCAGGCTGACACGAGTGTCTACGCATGAACGTATAGAGAACCCGCCGGGGAGCCGCGACGTCGCCGTCGTCACCGACAGCACCCCATACGTTCCGCGGTCCCTGATCGAGCACTGGGGAATCCACCAGGTCAGCCTGTACGTCGGCTGGGAGGGGGACCTGCGCCCGGAGCACGAGTACGAGGACCTCGATGCCTTCTATGCGCGACTGCGGGACTCGCCGCAGCTGCCCACGACCTCGCAGCCATCGGTGGGCGACTTCCTTGCGTGCTATGAGCCGCTCCTCAGAGCGGGCCGCGATGTCCTCTCCATCCACATAGCCAGCGGCCTGTCGGGTACGTGCGAGAGCGCCCGCGAAGCGGCAAGGATCGTCTCAGGCGAAGGCCACGCCGGTGTGGTGGAGGTGCTCGACAGCCAGACCGGCGCCGGCGGCCTCGGCTGTCTCGTGCTCCTCGCCGCGAGCGTCGCCCAGCAGGGCGGGTCACTCGAGGCGGTCGCCGAGGCCGTGCGCCGAGGTCGGGAGAGCCTGGACATCTGGTTCTGCCTGGACACGCTCGAGTACCTGCGCCGCGGCGGACGGATCGGCGCGGCGCAGGCGATGGTGGGAACGGCGCTGAAGGTCAAGCCCATCCTGACGTTCGGCACCGAGATAGCGCCGGTCGGCCGTGTGCGCACACACGGCCGGGCGTTCGAGCGGATGGTCGCCTACCTGGGCGAGCTGCACGACCGTGGCGCCACCGACTGGATCGTCCAGCATGCCCAGGCGCATGCAGACGCCGAGAAGCTGGTGGCCGAGGGCAGAGCGCTGTTCGGGACCGAGCCGTTGTTCTGCTCCGAGGTCGGTCCCGTGCTGGGCGCCCACCTGGGTTCCGGCATGCTGGTCGGCGGCATGACGCGGCCCACGCCGCCCGCGCCGTAGCTCCCCACGCCTCACCCAGGTCACCCCGACCTTACGCGGTTGGGCCCACCGCACGTTTCGCCGAGGCGGGACGGACGTCTTGATTCAACGGCTGAGTGCCATATAGAGGCACCGATCGGTGCTATGTCTTTGCACCACCACTCGTCGTAGTCCGCCACCGTGACCTCGCCTAGATGGTCGGTGCACTGATGTCCGCAAGCGCGGCCAAGACGAGTGCGTCGTGCTCGCCGGGCTTGACCTTGTGCACGACGTGGGAGACTTTCCCGTCGGGATCGATGACGAACGTCGTACGCTCGTTGCCCATGTAGGTGCGCCCGTACATCGTTGGAACTGGGGCTGGCATCGAGCGGGGGCCAGCATGAGAGCAAGTACGCGCGACATGACTCCTCCCCAGGCGTTTACGGGGCCCAGGCACATCGCGCGGCGCGTGACCTAACCTGGGTCGACGATGTCCGAAGAGCGGATGAGTGAGCCCAAGCAGGACCGCGGCTACGAGACGCGGGTGGATCCCGACGGCTCCCAGCGGCGCCTCATGGACGGGATGGCGCTGCTCGCGAGCGGGTCTGGAGGACGGCTGATGAGGAAGCTCGGGGTCGACGCCGAGGCTATCGAGAGCGCCCGAGCCGCACAAAGGCAGTTCGCGGACCTCGTCGGTGGGCTGCAGACTGTGGCCGACACGCTGGCTCCACTTGGCTGGATCGCGTTCGGAGCGATGCCGACAGAGGAGTACGTGCGGGCGGCGCAGCTGGTTCAGGACGGCAACAATGAGGCGGCCGAGGGTTTGCTCGTCAGCGCCTGGCAGGAGCGGCTGGAGCTAGCACTGCAGCCGCTGAAGTTCCTATACGAGGACGAGTCGCAGCGGGCGATCGGACATGGCCGGCTCGTGATTATGCGAGAGGCGATCAACGACTACGAAGATGAGCGGTATGCCAGCGCCGTCATGTTGACGCTCAGCCAGATAGACGGGATCGTCTACGACATGACAGGCAAGGACGCCAGATCGTTCTTCGCCTCGGGTGTCAAGACGGCACACCTCACAGATCAGGACACCCTCGCCGGGCACCCCAGCGGTCTAGCCGTACTAGCGCGGCTGTTCAGCAAGGACCGCCGGTCGACCAGCGTCGACGGTGAGCTGAGACGTCACGGGATAATCCACGGACGAGAGCTCGAATACGGCACCAAGCGCAACGCGACCAAGACATTCGTGGCGCTGTTCTCGCTGATCGAATGGGCTCGTCCGATCGCCGCGGCCCAGACGTAGCGGTTACGGTCAGAGCGAGAGGAACGGTACGCCGGCAGCGAGGAGACAGACGAGGAAGGCCGCCGGCTTGATAGGCGAGGATTTCACCGTGTCCAGCGAGCGCTCGAGACAATCGAGCTCTACCAGGATGCAAGGTTCGCCCGAGGCGGATACGTGAGCGACGTTCGAGAGCTCGAGGCCAACGATGAGTTCTCAAGCATCCCCGGGATCCAGATGATGCACTCGGCCGACGGGCGATCCTTTCGCGCATGGGCCCCGACTGAGGGCGGCATCGTCTTCGGGATCGCAGGGGAGCTAGGAGATCTGGTCGGTTGGCGTTATCAGGGGACCTCGCCGCCGCCGGAGGAGATCCGAGGACATCCCGAGTGGAGACATCTGCTCAAGGATGAGCCGCACGTGGATTGGTAGTCGGCGGACGCGTCAGTGAGCTCGACCCGCTCAATGCCGGACCGCCGGCGGCAGACCTGTCGCGATTCAGGCCGGGGGCGTGTCGACTAATCAACGATCGCTATCTCCCAGGATGCTAAGCAAACGATATGCGCTTATCGTTTAGTAAGCTTTGGGTGTGGTAAGCGAACGCAAGGCTCCCCCGCCTCCCAGATCAAGCCCTCGGACAGGCGAGTACCGGCTCGCCGACGGCGGCTCTGAGTGGTACTGGGCCTTCCACCCCAGCCGGCTCCCACCCAAGCCGCCCCTACGCATCGACGCAGCGATGCAGTCGCTGCTGGACCGCACCAACCAGGCCCTCGGCCGCCTCGACGGGATCACGCTGCTGCTCCCTGACCCCGACCAATTCATCTATACGTTCGTCCGCAAGGAGGCCGTCCTCTCCTCCCAGATCGAGGGCACCCAATCCTCCCTTTCAGACCTGCTCCTGTTCGAGCACGACGCCGCACCCGGCGCGCTACGCGAAGACGCCCAAGAAACCGCGAACTACATCGCCGCCCTCGACTACGGCCTCGACCAGATCGCGAAACCCGGCGCGCCGCCGCTGTCCGCGCGGCTGCTACGCGAAGTCCATCGAAGACTGCTACGGACCGGAAGAGGAGCCGACAAGAACCCCGGGGAGTTCCGCCGCGACCAGAACTGGCTCGGTGGGCCTCGCCCTTCGGTCGCACGGTTCGTGCCGCCACCATGGCAGGAGGTGACGGCGGCGATGGGAGCCCTCGAGAAGTTCATCCACGACGATCCAAGCCCAACGCCTGTGCTCGTGAAGGCAGCGCTCGCGCACGCCCAGTTCGAGACCATCCACCCGTTCCTCGACGGAAACGGAAGAGTTGGGCGGCTCCTCATCACTCTGTTGATGTGCTCCGAGGGTGTACTCAGCCGGCCGCTCCTCTACCTGAGCCTGCATTTCAAGCGCAATCGCGACAGCTACTACGAGCACCTACAGCGCGTCCGCACTGACGGCGCCTGGGAGGACTGGCTGCGGTTCTTCCTCGAAGGAGTGATCGAGGTCGCCGAGTCCACCACACTCACCACCCAGCGGGTCGTCGCAATGGTCGAGAACGACCGCCAGAAGATCCACACGTTCGGGCGTGGCGCCGCCACAGCGCACCGTGTCCACGATCTCGCGACCCGCTCAGTCGTCATCGGAGCCAGCAGCACAGCCGAACGCCTCAGCCTGACCGGCCCCCCCGTGTACGCCGCCATCCAACGGCTCGAGCAGGCCGGGATCCTGCGCGAGGCAACCGGCCGGCAGAGAGGCAAGCTCTACGTATACGACGAGTACCTGACGATCCTCAACGAGGGCACTGAACCGCTCTAGATCAGAGTGGAGATCCGCTGGCAGGGCGATGCGGGGCCATTGGAGATCTCTCGTGCGGTTCTACGCGAGACGTAGCGGCTTGGAGTCGTGCGAACTAACGACTCGGGTCACTAGTAGTGCTCCGTTAGGTTGAAGGTGTCTGGGTCGGGGTCTCGAATCTCTCGTCGATGCTGCTGTCGATTGGGGAGGTCAAGATGCAGGCTGTGGCTGGTCTTTCGCTGGGTGAGCTTGCGCGTGTGCGGGGGCGGTTGGAGGAGTTCGCCGGGGAGATGTTCGACTCGATGCGCCGGAAGGACCAGCGGCGTTGGGGCGAGGTGTA
>JADGPK010000186.1 GCA_017882445.1 Solirubrobacteraceae bacterium | reverse complement strand
CGTCCGAAAAAGAGAGATCGGCCGTCCCGACCGAGGGGCGTCCGCCAGCACAGCAACAGGGTCATCGGCCTGCTGAAAGCGTCGGCGCCAGCGCCGAACTGCGTATTCCGCTCGCACCTGACCGCTGATTCCGGCGGGACCTGGGCACCCATTCCAGTCTGACCTGGGCATCGATTCCGGCGCACCTGGGCACCGGTTCCGGGGCCCCGGGCGCGCAGCTCGCCGACGCCGTGTGGATGGTCGCAAAGGTTCCGCCGTTGTCTCCTTTCGGGAGCGACAACGGGTGGATGTCAGAGCGACACACCATGCGCAAAGTCCGTGAAGTTCTTCGTCTGCGATTCGAAATGGGCTGCTCGCATCGCGCGATCCAAGCCTCGACGGGACTCTCGAAGGGCTCCGTCAGCGAGTACCTGAAGCGTGCTGCGGCGCGCGGCGTCGGGTGGAACGAGGCGAGCGCCATGACCGACGCTGAGGTCGAGACCGCGCTGTTTTGCGCGGTCGGCCGCAACGAGCCCCCACGCCGTACGCCGATCGACTGGGCGTGGGTCCACGTCGAGCTCCGCAAAGCCGGCGTCACCCTCATGTTGCTCTGCGCCGAGTATCAGCGCGCCGCGGGAGAGCGCAACGACGGCACGCGCCCGTACCAGTATAGCCAGTTCTGCGACCTCTACACCGATTGGCGGAAGACGCTCGCCTACTCGATGCGGCAAGTGCATCGCGCCGGCGAGAAGCTCTTCGTCGACTACTCGGGAAAACGGCCGCGGATCATCGACCCGCAGACCGGCGAGATCACCGAGGTCGAGCTCTTCGTCGCGGTCCTCGGCGCGAGCAACTACACGTACGCGGAGGCCACCCGTTCGCAGAAGAAGCACGACTTCGTCGCCTCGACGATCCGCACGCTCGAGTACCTCGGCGGCGTGCCCGAGCTCGTCGTGCCCGACCAGTTGCGCAGTGCCGTCAGCGGCCCCGACCGCTACGACCCCGAGATCAATCCCACGTACCTCGAGCTCGCGCAGCACTACGGCTTCGCGGTGATCCCCGCGCGGCCGGGCAAGCCGCGCGACAAGGCGAAGGTCGAGGGCGGAGTGCTCATCGCGCAGCGCTGGATCCTCGCGTGCCTTCGCAACCACAAGTTCTTCAGCCTCGACGAGCTCAATGAGGCCATCGCCGAGTTGCTCGAGAAGCTCAATGCAAAGCCGTTTCAGAAGCTCGACGGATGCCGGCGCTCTGCGTTCGAGCAGCTCGATCGTCCCGCGCTCAATCCGCTGCCTGGCCACCGATACGAGCGCTCCGATTGGGAGAAGGGCAAGGTCCACATCGACTACCACGTCGAGTTCGACGACCGCTTCTACAGCGCCCCGTGCGCCCTCATCGGCGCCCGCGTCGAGGTCCGCGCCACCACGGCCACGGTGGAGATTCTCTTCCGCGGCCAGCGCGTCTCCTCCCATGAGCGAAGCTACGGACGGAAGGGCGCGTTCGTCACGTGCGAAGCGCACAAGCCGAAGCAGCACTCCGACTACGGCGAGTGGCCGCCTGAGCGCATGCTCGGCTGGGCTGCGTCCATCGGGCCGTCGGTGCACGCCGTCGTCGAAAAGATCTTCGCGCGCTACCCACGCCCCGAGCTCGGCTACCGGCCGTTCCTCGCGCTCACCCGCGACGCCAAGACGTTCGGCCATGATCGCCTCGACGCCGCGTGCGCACGCGGCCTCGCACTCGCAGGGCCCTACGGGCCGACGCGCAAGAGCGTGCACGCGATCCTCGTGCGCAAGCTCGACACGCTCCCGCTGCCCGACGAGATGACGCTGGCGCTGCCGCGCACGCACGAAAACATTCGAGGACCGAACTACTTCGACCAGAAAGAGGAGACCCGTGATCACTGAAGAAACGATTCATAAGCTCGTATCCATGAGGCTTCACACGATGGCGAAAGCCTTCCGAGAGCTGCTCGAAATGTCGCCCGCGCACGAGCTCTCCTTCGAGGAGAGGATTGGGATGCTCGTCGACCGAGAGTGGTCCGATCGCGACAACCGACGGCTTGCGCGGCGCATCAAGGACGCCAAGCTCCCCGTCCACGCTGCGCTCGAGGACGTCGTCGCAGACGCGAGCCGCGGTCTGGACAAGGCGGTGCTCCGGCAGCTCGCGACCTGCGCGTGGGTGCGCGCGAAGCAAAACGTGATCGTCGTCGGCGCCACCGGCGTCGGCAAGACGTTCGTCGGAGCGGCCCTCGCGCAGGCCGCTTGCAGGAATGGCTTCCGCGCCGTCTGCCTCCGCGTCCCGCGCCTCGTGCAGGACCTCGCCATCGCACGCGGCGACGGCACCTATCGGAACGAGCTCCAGCGCCTCGCCCGCTTCGACGTCCTCGTGCTCGACGACTTTCTCATCGGCCCCATGAAGGACGTCGAGCGGCGCGACCTCCTCGAGGTCATCGAGGACCGCTACGACCGCTCCTCCACCGTGATCACCTCACAGCTGCCGACGAAGAGTTGGCACGAGACCCTCGCCGACCCCACAATCGCCGACGCAATCTGCGACCGACTCGTGCACAATGCACATCTCGTCGCCCTCCGCGGGCCGTCGATGCGAAAGAAGAAAGGGATCAGCTCCGAGACCACCTGAAACCAGCCCGACCATCCACTCGTCGCTCCGCTCCGATCGAGCGCCCAGGTGGACCGGAACGGTTGCTCAAGTTGCGGCGGAACGCGCGCTCAGGTTGGCCGGAATACGCAGCTAATCGTTGACGCGTTCGTACCGTTCGTTCATGGTCCCCCGGCGCCGTGCTGGCTGCAGAGGGGACGGAGCTGTGAGCGGAGGGGACGAGAAGACGACGACAGCCGCCGACGCGGCGCGGGACAAGGACATCGCGAACACGCTCGTTGTCTCGTGGAAGCCTGCGTTCGAGAACGGCGTGAAGATCATCAGCGTCGTGGTCAACGACAGTCCCCTGGTGGCGAATCACAGTGTTCACGAAAGTCCGTTCGTGGTTCCGCTGCCGCCCCCGGTCAACTCGAAATACGTCATTGAGTGGACCATCGAGCCGGAGCTCGACCA
>JADGPK010000185.1 GCA_017882445.1 Solirubrobacteraceae bacterium | reverse complement strand
GGCGAACGCGCCGATCGCCTCGCGCAGCATCTGCTGCTCCTCATCGGGTCTCAGATCGAAGAGGTCGCCGCCGCGGGCCGGGCCCTGGCGCGACGGGCGCCCCAGCCTGCTCGCCGTCTTGAACGTGCGGCTCGCCGCTGCGGCGGTGCGAAACCCACCGCGGGTTCCGCGAGTCACCCATCGCTCGGCGGGCTTTCGCAAACCCACCCGGTCAAGCAGTGTTGAGCCGGCCAGCCGGTTGAGCCCGCGCAGCCCGAGGCCCATGCTCCTTTGCGTGGCGTTCACCGTGCCTCCTCCTCTTGGGGCGCCCCGTCCACGCCGGGATGCGCCCAGCCGTCGAGATGCCTTCTCTCACCGGATGGGTCGGTCACCGAGAAGTGGATGCGCTCATCCGCGACCGTTTTGCTGAACGCGACCGTGGCGGGCAGCAGGATGGGCCGGCGGAAGCGCACCTCAATGCTGAAGGCTGCGGGCAGGCGGTGCTCGATGGCGGCCACGCAGCGCGCCATCGTCCACATGCCGTGCGCAATCGCCCGCGGGAAGCCGAACGCCCTGGCGCTCAGCGCGTGCAGGTGGATTGGGTTGCGGTCCCCGGACACCGCCGCGTAGCGTCGGCCGAGATCCGCGCGCAGGCGCCATTCGGCGGGACGCGCCGCGGCGGGAGCCTCGGCAGGCTCATCGTGACCCGAGACAGGGTCGGTGAGCCGTTCACGGCGCAGCATCGTGCTGATCTCCTCCCAGACGAGCTCACCCGCAACCCTGACCTCGGTCACCAGCGAGAAGGTCCGGCCGCGGGGATGGTCGCCAAGCGGAGTCGGGTGGACTCTGAAATCGAGACGCTCCTCGCGCCGTATCGGGCGATGCTGGGTAATGCGGTTGGCGATGTGGACCAAGCCGACAGAGCCGAACGGGAAATGCCCGTCGGTGATCAGAGCCAGCTGCAACGGGAACGCGAGCACGTGGGGGTAGGTGGCCGGCAGCGACACGTGCACGGGAAACGAACAGACGTGGTCGTAGTTCGCCAGGCGCGTGAGGTCGACCCGCGCACCGGCGAGCGTCAACTCGAGGTCGGGGACCGCTCCACCGCCGCCGGCGACACCGGGCAGGTGCGATGCACCGGGCAGCAGCGGCGCAAGCGCACGGGCGTACAGCGGCAGGAGGCGTGGAACGCTGTTCAGCTCGCGCACGCTCATCACGCCCCCAGGAAGTTCTGCCCGCACACGCGGACCACGCTGCCGTTGACGGCGCCGGAGGCCGGGTGGGCCAGCCAGGCGATCGTCTCCGCCACGTCGATCGGCAGCCCACCCTGGGAGAGGCTGCTCATTCGCCGGCCGGCTTCGCGGATCACGAGTGGCATCCGGGCGGTCATCCCGGTCTCGATAAAGCCGGGGGCGACAGCGTTGATCGTCGCGCCACGCGCGGCCAGGATCGGCGAGAGCGCCTCCACCATCCCGATCACGCCCGCCTTCGAGGTGGCGTAGTTGGTCTGGCCCGAGTTGCCGGCTATGCCGCTCATCGAGGACACGCACACGATGCGCCCGTTCGCGCGCAGCAAGTTGTGCGCGAGCAGCTCGTCGTTGATGCGCTCCGCGCTTGAGAGGTTGATCTCCATCAGCGAGCTCCAGCGCTCCTCGGGCATCTTGGCGAGCGTGCGGTCGCGCGTGACGCCGGCGTTGTGGACGACTACGTCCACGCCGTCCGCGAGACGCTCGGCGATCCGCTGGGGGGCGTCGGAGGCGGTGATGTCCAGCTCGATGGTCTCGGCCTCGAGCTCGGCCGCGACCCGAACGAGGTCCTTCCCCAGCGCCGGCACGTCCAGCAGCACGAGCTTCGCCCCGTCGCGGTGCAGCACTCCGGCGATCGCCGCGCCGATGCCGCGCGAGGCGCCTGTGACGAGCGTCGTCTTGCCCGCCAGCGGCTGCTCGGAGTCGATGCGCGGTGTGGGCAGGGCGCCGGTGCCGACGCGGATCGCCTGTCCCGACACGTAGGCCGAGCGGGGTGAGAGCAGGAAACGCACGGTCGAGTCGAGCTCTCCCTCGGCGCCGTCGGCGACATATACGAGCTGGACCGTGATGCCCCGGCCGATCTCCTTGCCGAGCGAGCGGGTGAAACCCTCGAGCGCTCGCTGCGCGGTCGCCTGCCGTGCAGGCAGTCCGCCTGGCGGCGTGCCCAACACGATGATGCGACCGGAGCGTTGCACCCGCCCGACGCTGGGGTGGAAGAAGCGCTGCAGCTCCACGAGCTGCAGCGAGTCGGCGATGCCGGTCGCGTCGAACACGAGTGCCTTGACCTCACCCTCGGCGTCCGCGCTCCTCGCGCCGGTCGAAGCGAGCACGCGTTCGAGCTGTGAGCCGAGCCGTCCGCCGGGCGCCCCGCCCCTCAGAACGGGACCTGCGATCACCGGCGCGCCCGCCTCGAAGCGGTCGAGCTTGACCGGACGGGGAAGCCCCAGCCGGCCCGCGAGGAGCCGCCCCGGCGCCGAGTTGACGACCTGTGCGTAGCGGTCGCTCACGACGCTCCTCCGGCGCTCTCGAGCACGGCGACGACACCCTGGCCGGCCGCCGCGCAGATGCTGATGACGCCGCGGCCACGGCCGCGTTCGTGCAGAGCCTTGGCCAGCGAGGAGACGATGCGCCCGCCCGTGGCGGCGAAGGGATGCCCGGCGGCGAGCGAGCCGCCGTTGACGTTCAGGCGCTCGCGGTCGATCGCGCCGAGCGGCTCGTCGCGGCCGAGGCGCTCGACGCAGAAGCGCTCGTCTTGCCACGCTCGCAGGGTGCAGAGCACCTGGGCCGCGAAGGCCTCGTGGATCTCATAGAGGTCGAAGTCCTGCAGGCTCAGGTCGAGCCGGTCGAGCATGCGGGGCAGCGCGTACGCCGGCGCCATCAGGAGGCCCTCGCGCTTGCCTGTGCCCGGCTGGGTGCCCACGTGGTCCACGGCCGCCGTCTGCCCGTCGATGAAGTAGGCGAGGATCGGCAGGCCGTGCTCCTTGGCCCACTCCTCGGAGGCGAGCAGCACCGCCGAGGCGCCGTCGGACAGCGGCGTGGAGTTG
>JADGPK010000184.1 GCA_017882445.1 Solirubrobacteraceae bacterium | reverse complement strand
CCGCATCATCGAGGAGGCCCACCAGTGCGCCCAGGACCTGCTCAACGACAAGCGTGAGCTGCTCGACGCGATCAGCAAGATCCTCATGGTGCGCGAGACGCTCGAGCGCGGTGAGTTCGAGGCACTGCTGGCCGGCAGCCCCGAGGCGGAGGTCTTCCGCGAAAAGGATGAGAAGCGCGGCCAGCCGGGCGGCAGCGAGCCTACGCCGCAGCGACCGCCCCGCCGCCCACAGGTGGGCGCCCCCGCGCCGGTCAGCCCGATGATCCGCGAGACGAGCTGAGCGTCCGGCCCGAGGGCGCGGCTGCGCAGTTCACGAGAAGCGGGCGGGGCTGCGTCGCGGCCGCTCGCGCGGCCGCTCTCGACGCGCGGGAAGGCTGGTGGTGAGGTGCGCTGCACACGGAGCCTGCGAGCGGCCGCTGCGCGTCGTCGATGACCTGCGCCCCTCGATGTAGGTCTACCCTGAGGTTATGGCTCTGGGACCGAGAAGGAGGAGCAGGTCACTCACAGATTCGCAGAGAGCGCACGGACGACCGCCCGGCAGCGCGGTTGCCGCCGAATTGCCGACAAGACGCATCACCACGGCCCAACACGCTTTAGCACGCGCCGTCACTGAGCCTGCGCAGAACCTTGGACTGTGCAGCACCTTTGCACACAAGGCGCTACGGCCAGTCACGCCTTCGGCATGTTTCCTAAACCTGGTGTCGCTGGTTCGATTCCAGCCGGGGGCACCACTTCTTGCCTGCACAGGGCGCTTTCCGAGAATGCTCCCACGTTCCGGTAGGCTCCGGGTCGCCACATCTGCCGACAAACCGCCGACGAGTACGCGCCCACACTAGAACACAGAGCACGTTGGCGACTGGTCAAAGAGGGCCCGGGTGGGGTTCTGTGAGCCGGGAATATATGAGGCTATGTGAGCCGAAATGGGATCACACATTTGCGACGAACGTGGCGCTTTGCAGGGCATCATCGCGATTTGCGGCTCACATACGCAGATTTCCGGGTGCCGCGCAACTCGCGCCGAGGGCTTGCTGCGAGAGCCGTTCCAGCGCCTCAGAGAGTGGCCCTGGGCGCCGTCTTCTCCGCGAACACCAGCTGGGCGATCAGCGCCTCCTCCTCCTCGTGCATCGCCGGGATGGCGTGCGAGTAGGTGTCGAGCGTGATCGAGCCGGTGGCGTGCCCGAGGCGCTCACTGACGACCTTCGGGTGGATGCCGGCGCGCAGCGCAAGGGTCGCGTGCGTGTGCCTGAGGTCATGCAGGTTGATCTCGGGTAGCTTGGCGGCCTTGACCGCCCGCCGGAAGCAGCGGCTCACCACTTCGGGGTGGTAGGCGTCGCCGTCTTCCTTCATGAAGACGTGGCACTAGGCTTTGCGCCCCAGCAAGCGCGTCTGTCGCCAGTGCGGTGGCACGCGCAGCTCGCGGCGGTTCGTCCAGGCGAGGATGAGCACGTTGGCGAGTGAGATGGTGAGCAGCGCCGCCGAGGCGCCGTAAAGCAGCAGCCCTGCGAAGAAGAGGCAGGAGCCGATCAGGTTGGTCCAGGCGTCGGTGCGCTGCACCGCATAGACAGCGCCGAAGCACGCCGCCAGCGACAGCACCCCCAGCAGCCCTGAGAGCGCCAGCCAGACGCCGAAGGTGGCGGCCACGCTCTTGCCGCCGCGAAAAGCCAGGAACGGCGAGAGGGCGTGCCCGAACAGCGGCGCGAGGGCGATCGGCACCAGGCCCCAGCCGGCGACGCCGGTGCTGCGTGCCAGCAGCACTGCAGCGCTGGCCTTGCCCACGTCGAGGAGGCCCGCCGGCAGGCCCAGTCGCCAGCCGCCGGCTCGCCAGGCGTTGCCGGCGCCCGGGTTGCGGTCGGCGTCGCAGTCGCGCACGTCGATGCCCAGAAAGGCACGCCCCAGCCAGTAGGAGAAGGGCAGCGCTCCCAGGGTGAAGGCCAGTGCGCTCCAGACGAGGATCATCATCGCTACCAACTGTACCCCTCCGCGCAACCGCGGATGCCGGCGAGCGCGGTACCTACTTCGCCGCGTGGACGAGCGCGGTGATCCGCAGCGCGGCCTCCTCCTGCAGCGCCGGGATGGCGAAGGATGCTAGCTCCTCGGCACCCCAGGTCTTCGCCTCACGAGCAGAGCCGGCGACCCTTGGTGGCTCGGCAGCGGCGACGGGGTGACGCATGAGCCGGCTCCATTTGACAGCGACCCTCAGTGTCCGCTGGAGTCCGGCGTGCGCGTGGCGCATGGAGAGGACGGGAAGACAGCTCTTGCCATTGCGTTTGCGGCCTTCTTGCGAGCTTCGCGTAGAGTGCGTCGATGGTGGCCCTGTGGAGCTCCTCCCGATGCACGGAGCGATATGGGGCACGATGTGACAGGCCACGTGCGTCAGGGTACATCCTCCTGAAAGGGGTCGGTGTGGCCGTAACGGTAGGCTGGGGGTAGCGTGGTACTGGTGGTTCTCCTTCTTCTGAGCGCGGCCCTCCTCGCAGCGACGATGCCCGGTGTCCGCGATCATCTGCCGAGCTGGGTCGCGACCCCCGTGCTCCAAGCTCTTGCTGCCTGGAGTGCGGCTGGACTGCTCTCCACCAGCGCCATTCTCTCGCTGCCGTCTTACGGCCTGTTCGTGCTCCCCTTCGCCGTGCTCGCCGTCTTCACTGCCGCGGGACGGTTCTCGTTCGGCCGCGGCACCCTGGGGCTATGTGTCGGTGCTGGGCTCGCTCTCATCGCCGTCGGTCTGGCCAACCCTGACTATCGACCGCTGCCTCCCTCGGGCACGGTGTCTCTCGCACCGGGGCAGACGAGCGTGACCTACGGTGGGCTGAACCCGACGCCCTGGTTGGTTGCGGGGTCGATCCTCGTAGTCGCGTCGCTGCTCATCGTGGTGTTGCTCGGCCGACACCAGTCGCGACAGGCGGCCGTGCACTAGTCTGGGCACACAGAGACGATGCGGCGGTGATAGAGGGCATCATCCCCCGGCCCGGCATCCGGACGGCCGACGTGATCGCTGCCCTGGGCGCGTGACCCAAGCGTCGAAGTTCGCAGGAGGTTCGCTCCGCAAAGCGAGAAG
>JADGPK010000183.1 GCA_017882445.1 Solirubrobacteraceae bacterium | reverse complement strand
ACTTGGCCGTGCGCTCGCCGCGCACCGGCGAGCCCGTCTTGATCTGCCCGCAGTTGAGCGCGACAACGAGATCGGCGATGATCGGGTCCTCTGTCTCTCCCGAGCGCTCGCTCACGCACACTCCGTACCCTCCGCGAAAGGCCACATCTGCCGCTTCGAAGGCTTCGGTCAGAGTGCCGATCTGATTGACCTTCCAAAGCAGGGCGTTACCGGCGCCGATCGACACGCCCTTGCGCACGCGTTGGGGATTGGTGACGAAGAGATCGTCGCCGACGATCTGCACGCCGGCAAGCTCGCGCGTGAGCGCCGCAAAGCCCTCCCAGTCCTCCTCGTCTAGCGGATCCTCGATCGAGGCGACACCGAAATCCTGTACGAGCTCCTTGTACAGATTGATCATCTGCTCCGTCGTGTACTTTCGGCCCGATACGCTGTAGGAGCGAGTCTCGGGGTCCCACAGATGTGCGGCGGCGCAGTCCAGCGCGTACACCACGTCGTCCTTGTAGCCTGCCGAAGCAACACCCTCGTGCACGAGTGCCAAAGCCTCACGCACATCGACGATCGGCGTGGCGAAATCCCCTTCGTCGCCGGTGTTTGCAGAGAGCTTGCCATAACGCGAGACGACGATCTCCTGGAGCGCCATGTGGGTCTCGCTCGCCATGCGGATCGCCTCGCTGAAGCTGAGGGCGCCGACCGGCATCATGATGAACTCCTGGAAGGCCAGGTCGTTCGACGTCAGGCGTCCCCCGCCGACGAGATTGATCATCGGCACGGGCAACACGCACGAATCGAAGCGAAGGTAGCGGTGCAGCGGGAGACCCGCCGCTGCGGCGGCCACCCGCGCTACAGCCAGCGAGACGCCGCAGAGAGCATTGCTGCCGAGGCGGCGCTTGTCGGGCGTCCCATCGAGCTCGCGGAGGAAGGCGTCGAGGCCGCGCTGGTCGGTGGCATCGCGGCCGATCAACGCCGGACCGATCTCGTTGTTCACATTCCCAATGGCGCCCTGCACATCGAAGCCCCGATAGCGGCCGCCGCCATCGCGCAGCTCCGTCGCCTCACTTGCCCCCGTGGAGCGGCCGGCGGGCACATCGGCTCGACCCGTCACATCGCCACAGCTCACCTCGACGCGCAGAGTCGGGAAGCCGCGGCAATCAAGAATCATGCGGGCATGGACGGCAGAAACAGGCAGGGTCACGGTTCCTCCTCTTGGTTCATTGACAGCGGATAGCTAGTAGCCCAAATCCGGATCGACCCTGCCGACCAGCTTCTCCCCTCTGGCCAACCGTCGGACATTCTCGGCAATCCGGGCGGCGAGGAGCGGCCGAGTCATCTCCTCGGTATCTGCCGTATGCGGGGTGATCAGACAATTTGGGAGCTTCCAAAGAGGGTGGCCGTCCGGGAGCGGTTCGGGGTCTGTCACATCCAGGGCGGCGCCGCCGATCCGCTCCGAGCGCAGGGCATCGATTAACGCCTCGGTATCCACCACCTCACCACGAGCGACGTTGACCAACCAAGTACCCGGCCCCATCGCCTCCAGCTCCGTCCGTCCGATCAGGCGGTGCGTACTGGGGGTGAGGGCCAACGCGAGCACCACAGCCTGGGCCCCAGCCAGAGCTTCAGCCAGACGGTCGACACCGACCGTTCGGCTCGCGCCCGCAAGTGGTTCAGCTTTCTGACGAACAACCGTCACCTGCGCGCGAAACGGCTCGAGCAGACGCAGCAGCACGGTGGTGACACCTCCCGCCCCGACCACCGTGAGCGGCTGGTCAAACAGGCTCACACCAGCCGGCTTGCCCCACGAGCGGGCTCGCGCCCGGTCGTGCAGCCGTCGCAAACCTGCAAGCAGTAGCGCGAGGGCGTGCTCAGCCACCGGCTCGGCATACGCTCCCTTCGCGGATGTCCACTGCCGGTTTCGGTCGATCACACCGGCCTCAACCATCCACTCCACGCCAGCCAAGGGCAGCTGCACCCACGAGATCCCGGGGTGGCTTTCGAGAATGGCCCGGAGCTCCTCCACCGCCCCGCCGTCCATCCACGCCAAACCGACCGGCGCCTCGTTCAAGCCAACCGGGTCACCCCCACCGCGGCGAATCGCCTCGGTGACCCAGCCAGCTGGTCGAGGACCGACGGCGATGCCGGGGTTTCGTCGGCCGATGCCGCGCGTAGTCACCGGACCGCCGGAATGTAATCGAGCGGGTTTCCCGACACGTCCGACACCTCGATGTGCAAGATCCGCGCTGGCGCGGTCAGTCTCGCCAACCTGGCACCCTCGACTATCGAGACACGCTTGCGAACCGTGTGCATTTCCACGACCAACATCCCCTGCGGAGGCAGCATCGCCTCAATGTCACCTTCGCGGGCGCTGGTGCTCCCGAAGGAGGCAGACTCGCCAAGGCCGAGCCTTCTTCGCAAACACGCAGGTGGCGAAATCGTCGTCGCCGAGCCCTTCAGCCTTTTGGGCGGCGATCATTCGACAGCCTGCTATGTATGACAGAGGAGACCCCCATCCACAACCAACGTCTGTCCTGTGATGTACGAAGCGTCATCGGAAGCAAGGAACGCGACTGCGGCCGCAATCTCCTCGGGCGTTCCCTGGCGTTGCATCGGTACCGTCCGCTCGATCGCCACCGCGACGTCATCCGCAGACATGTGGTCGTGGGCGAACTGCGGATCGTTGAATCCCGTGTCGACCCAGCCGGGGCACACAGAGTTCACGCGAATGCCCGTGCTGGCAAAATCGATGGCAAGCTGGCGAGTCAAGTTGATCACTGCTGCTTTCGACGCCGTGTAGGCAACTAGCGCCGGCTCTCCGAACAGCCCGCTAACCGAGCCGGTAGTCACTATCGCTCCGCCACCCCTCGATTGCATCACCGGCACCACCGCTCTCACGACGAGGTACATCCCCGTGACGTTCACGGCAAAGATGCGATTCCACTCCTCCAACGTCACTTCCAGTATCGTGCCCGCGCTCAGACGACCCGCATTGGAGTGAAGGACATCGATCCCACCCAACTCGTCGACGATCCGTGCCACCAGAGCCGCCACCTCGTCCGCATCTGCTACGTC
>JADGPK010000182.1 GCA_017882445.1 Solirubrobacteraceae bacterium | reverse complement strand
CTCCAACCCACTCGATCTGCTCGACTACCTGCACCTCAAGGGCGTCGCGCGGGCGCGCGACGTCGAAGCCATCGGCATCCCGCGCAAGTACCTCAGCCGACTGGCCGAACGCGGCCAGGCGGAGCGCATCGGCCGCGGCCTGTACATGGCCGCCGACGCGGAATGGGAGCCGCACCACTCCCTGGCCGCCGTGGCGGCGCGAGTGCCCCACGGCGTCGTCTGTCTGCTCTCCGCACTGCTCTTCCATGAGCTGACGAGCGAGCTGCCGCGCGAGACGTGGCTGGCCATCGCGACCACGGCGTGGCGGCCGCAGCTCGCACCTGTGCCGGTGCGAGTCGTTCGCTTCTCGCAGGCAGCGCTCTCCACCGGCGTGGAGGACCACCTCATCGAGGGCGTGCCCGTACACATCACGAACCCCGCCAAGACAGTGGTCGACTGCTTCAAGTTCCGCCACAAGATCGGCGTGGAAATCGCCATCGAGGCGCTGCGCGATTGCCGCCGCAAGCGTGCCTGCACCAACGACGAGCTCGCAGAGTATGCCGCCGTGTGCCGCATGACCAACGTGATGCGGCCCTACCTCGAGGCCGTCGCATGACCAGGCAGCCGCCGAGCGACCTCGCCGCCTCAGTACACGGGCGCCTCAAGCGGCGGTTCCATGAGGCGGGAGGCAACTACGAGGCTTTGCTTCTCGAGTACGTCGCCGAGCGCTTCCTTTATCGGCTCTCCATGTCGTCCAGCGCGGATCGATTCATCCTGAAAGGCGCCATGCTCTTCGTCGCCTGGGAGAACGACCCTCACCGCCACACCCGCGACATCGATTTCCTGAGCCTCGTCGAGGAGGGCGCCGACGACCTCGCACGCACTTTCCGTGACATTTGCCTCTGCCGGGTCGAGCCGGACGGCCTGGAGTTCGACACCGGCTCGATCACCGTCACGCCGATCCGGACCGCCTTCGATTTCGCCGGGTACCGCGCCGAGATCCAGTCGCGGCTCGGAAGGTCGCGGCTGCCGCTGCAGATCGATGTGGGCTTCGGCGACGCAGTCGTCCCCGAAGCCGTGCGCCTGGTCTACCCCACCCTGCTGGACTTCCCCGCTCCGGTCATCCGGGCCTATCGGCGTGAGACCGTCGTCGCCGAGAAGCTTCAGGCGATGGTGCAGCACGGCCTCGACAACAGCCGCATGAAAGACCTCTGCGACGTGCGCGCCCTCTCGCAGCGGTTCGCGTTCTCAGGAGAGCCGCTGACGGCGGCGATCTCGGCGACCTTCGGGAGCCGCGGCGGCGCCGTTCCCCAGGCGCTCCCGGTCACGTTCGGCGAGGAGTTCGCCCTGGACCCGGCGAAGCTCACACAATGGGGCGCATTCGTGCGCAAGGCGCGCGTGGACCCAGTCGAGCTCGGCGAGGTGGTCGCCGCTCTGCGGCGTTTCCTCGCCGAGCCGTACCTCGCCGCGGCACGCGGCGAGCCGTTCACCAAGCACTGGCCCGCAGGAGGGCCGTGGGGCTGACGCAGGGGGTCTGATGCCGGCCGACCACAAGGAGATCGCGTTCGAGGCCGCCATCGAAGAGAGCTTGCTCACCCATGGCGGCTTTCTCAAGGGCGACCCCGAGGCGTTCAATCGCGAGCTGGCCCTCGACCGCGGCGAGCTCTTCGCCTTCTTGCGCGGCTCGCAGCCCAAGACCTGGGCCAAGCTCGAAGGCCTCCTTGGCCCGCAGGCCGAGACCACCGTCCTCGACAACCTCCTCGGCGCCCTCGCGGCGCGCGGCGCGCTCGACGTGCTGCGCCACGGCTTCAAGTGCTACGGCAAGCAGTTCCAGCTCGCCTACTTCGCCCCCGCCCACGGCATGAACCCCGAGACGCAGGCGCTCTACGCGGCGAACCGCCTCACCGTCACCCGTCAGGTCAAGTACAGCCCCGCCAGCGAGAGCTCCATCGACCTCGTCCTCAGCCTGAACGGCCTGCCGATCGTCACCGCCGAGCTCAAGAACCCGATGAGCGGCCAGACCTGGCGCGACGCCGTCTCGCAGTACAAGAGCGATCGCGACCCCGGCGAGATGATCTTCCGCTTCAAGCTGCGCGCCCTCGTGCACTTCGCCGTCGACCCCGACGAGGTCCACATGACCACCAAGCTCGGCCTCAAGGGGACGCGCTTCCTGCCCTTCAACCGCGGCAACGGCGCCGCCGCCGGCAACCCCGTGAACCCCGGCGGCTACAAGACTGCCTACCTCTGGGAGCAGGTGTGGGCGCGCGACAGCCTCATGGACATCCTCGCGCGCTTCCTCCACCTGCAGGCCGACGACAAGCAGCTCGGCGGCAAGACGGTGAAGCGCGAGACGATGATCTTCCCGCGCTACCACCAGCTCGACTGCGTGCGCAAGGCCGAGGCCGACGCGCGCGAGCAGGGCGCCGGCCGCAACTACTTGATCCAGCACTCGGCCGGCAGCGGCAAGAGCAACTCCATCGCCTGGCTCGCGCACCGGCTCGCGAGCCTGCACTCCGACGACGACGTGAAAGTCTTCGACTCCGTCGTCGTCGTCACCGACCGCCGCGTGCTCGACAAGCAGCTGCAGGACACGATCTACCAGTTCGAGCACAAGCAGGGCGTCGTGCAGCGCATCGACGAGAGCTCAAGTCAGCTCGCCGAGGCGCTCGAGGCCGGCACGCCGATCGTCATCACCACGCTGCAGAAGTTCCCCTTCGTCACCGAGAAGATCGGCCAGCTGCCCAAGCGCCGCTACGCGGTGATCGTCGACGAGGCGCACAGCTCGCAGAGCGGCGAGAGTGCCAAGACTATGAAGGACGTGCTCTCCGGCGCGCACGCGGCCGAGCAGGCCGCCGAGGAGGCCGCGGGTGATGGCCTTGATGACTACGAAGAAGAGGTCATCAAGGCCATGGCCGCCCGCGGCCAGCAGAAGAACCTCTCCTTCTTCGGCTTCACGGCGACGCCCAAGTACAAGACGCTCGAGGTCTTCGGCCGCCCCGGCGACGACGGCAAGCCCGTGCCCTTCCACCTCTACAGCATGCGCCAGGCGATCGAGGAGGGCTTCATCCTCGACGTGCTCGCCAACT
>JADGPK010000181.1 GCA_017882445.1 Solirubrobacteraceae bacterium | reverse complement strand
GCTGGGCAACCTCAGCTCGCCTAAGCTTGGCGTGCTGCACGCCCTGGCCGATTCATTTTCTGGCTACGTCGGTTCGCCCGTCACCAACGCAATCAACTGCCGCGTCGACAGGCTGCCGGCGGTGTGGCTGCCCTCGAGCACGCTGCTGACCAGCGCCCGCTTCGAGGCGTGCAGCGCCAGAATTCGCTCTTCAACCGTCCCTTGCGAGACCAAGCGGTACACGGTGACTGGCCTGGTCTGCCCGAGTCGATGGGCTCGGTCGCTCGCCTGGTCCTCGACGGCGGGATTCCACCAGGGGTCCAGGTGAATCACGTAGTCGGCTGCCGTCAGGTTGAGACCGGTGCCGCCCGCCTTGAGTGAGAGCAGGAAGACGTCGGCCTTCCCCGCCTGAAACGCCGCCACCCGCTTCTGCCTCTCGGCGTCCGGGGTGGTTCCGTCGAGGCGCAGCCAGGTAAGCGCCTGCCCTGCGAAGCCCAGTTCGACCCGGTCCAGCAGCGAAGTGAATTGGCTGAACACCAGCGCGCGATGGCCTGAGGCCTTGAGCTCGGCGAGGATTTCACACAGCCGGTTGAGCTTGCTACTGCCTCCAGCCCAGCTCGTGTCGACGAGTCCGACGTCGCAGGCGAGCTGCCGCATTCGGGTCAGCGCCGCCAGGACGTGGAAGCGCGCCTGGGGCGCTCCGTCGTCGGTCAGCCCCATCAGTTGCCTGACGGCTTCCCGGCGCGCGGCCTCGTAGACGCCCTTCTCGGTGTCGGACATCGCGACGTCGAGACGGATGTCGGTGCGCGCCGGCAGCTCCCGTGCGACGGCGTCCTTGGTGCGTCGCAACAGAAACGGCTGAACCAGCGTCCTCAGCGCCGCCTTCGCGGTCGCGTCGTCGTTGCGCTCGATTGGCACCGCGAAGCGCGCGCGAAAAGCCTCGGCGCTGCCCAGCAAGCCAGGCAGGACGACCCGAAACAGACTCCACAGCTCGCCGAGGTGGTTCTCAATTGGCGTGCCGGAGAGCGCGACGACAAAGTCCGCTTTCAGCTCGCGCGCCGCCTGGGCGCGTTGAGTCGAAGCGTTCTTCAACGCCTGGGCTTCATCGAGCACGAGGGTCGAGAATTGCTTCGCCGCCAGCAGTCCCTTCTCCTGAACCAACAGCGCCCAGCTCACCACCAGCACGTCACCTGGCCCGGCCGCGGCGATGGCCTCCGCTCGGCCAGCGTCGCGCAACAGCGTCACCTTGAGTCTGGGCGTGAAGCGCCTGGCCTCGAGCTTCCAGTTCGGCGCGACCGACCACCAGCGCGGGCCCAAGCTTTGCGCGCGCGGCGAGCAGCGCCAGTGCCTGAACCGTCTTGCCAAGGCCCATGTCATCCGCCAGCACCGCGCCGGCTCCCCAGGCGGCCAGCCGCGAGAGCCAGGTAAACCCGTCGCGCTGGTAGTCGCGCAAGGTAGCCGTGAGCCCGGTGGGCAACCTGGGCTTCAAGCCGCGGGAGGCGCGCATCCGTTCGACGATTCGCTTGAACGCGCCCGCCCATTCGAGCGCGCCAATCTGTCCCTCGAGCAACTCGAGAGCGGGTGCATCGGCGAGCGTGACTTCAGGCGAGTCGCCGCGACTGCGCGTCGAGAGCGCAATCGGCGCCAGCCGCTCCACCAACTGCGCTGAGAGTCTGGCGAATTGATGGGTTCCCAGCTCGACCCAGCTTCGTCCGCCGCGAATGGCCTCGAGCACCCGCGCGAGCGGAATCACCAGCCCATCGACACTGGCCTGCCCCTCGAGGGCAAACCAGTCGAGCTTCTGACGGATGGCAACTTTCAGGTCGGCGGGCGCCAGCGCACGCAACACCCGCGGACCCTCGGTCTTCAACACGACGTCAGAACCCAGGCCCTGGAGCCGCTCGAGCAGCTCGAGCGCCGCGTCGGGCTCAGACACCTGCCACTGATGCGGGCCGACCCGGGCCTCGGCGGGCAGGGCGAGGCGGGCAATCAACGCGTCGACGGCAGTGGCCTCGGCGACGAGGTCGCGAAGCGCGTGGACCCGCCCTTCACGCCGCCAGCTCGAGAGCCTGACCGGGCCCTCGCCCGGCAGTTGGGTGGGCGCGCCTGCCAGCGGCTCCATCATCAGCTGCAGACGAAGCGACAGCCGGGCGTCGAGCACCAGTTGAGCGTGGACGCGGCCATCGGCCGGGAGTTCCTGCCCGGCGAGCGACGCCGGCAGATTGAGCGTCACTGCGCCAAGCCCTTCGAGCACCTTCATCAGCTCCGGGGCCGTCGATGCCGGAAAGGCGCCCCCGAAACGACCGGTCGCCTTCACGAAGGGCCACGCCGAAGAGGGCAGCTCGCCGAGGACGAGCTGGGCGCGATCCAACTGCGGGA
This sequence comes from Solirubrobacteraceae bacterium, assembly GCA_017882445.1. Taxonomy (GTDB): domain Bacteria; phylum Actinomycetota; class Thermoleophilia; order Solirubrobacterales; family Solirubrobacteraceae; genus Palsa-744. The sequence continues at coordinate 715 of JADGPK010000181.1, read as the reverse complement.
CGACCGCGAGCATCGCCGAATCCTTCTCGCTTATCAGACCTACTACAATGCGACGCGGCCCCATCTTTCGCTCGAGAAAAGCGCCCCGGATTCCAGACAAATCCAGCGGCCGGAAGAGGGTGCGCGCGTGGTCGCGCTCCCGATTCTCGGTGGCCTCCACCATCGGTACGAGCGCCGCGCCGCCTGACGACGCTTCACGATCCACGGGACCTGGCGAGCACCTCGCTGTTGCGGTGATGCTCGATCATGAGCGGCGGCGTCCGGCGATCGCGAGATCCTTGGCCATCGGGTCGCCGTTCGACTGCCGGGGCTGTGGGCGGTGCTCACACCCGCACCCAGGCGGTGTACCGCCGAGCCGCGCATTCGCTACCTGCGCCAGGAGAATCGGGGCGTCGATGAGAACCTTCCCACCGAGAAGTTGGTGCGGATCAAGGGCGCCCCGCGCGTTCCACCCTTTGAGCTGGCCGTCTTCACCCGTCGCAACACGGCCCGCTCGTCCGCGGTCGGAGCGTTGGTTGCCCACATGCGCGAAGTGCTCGCGGAACGTCCGCGTGCCGGGCGCGGTAGCCGGGCATTCGCGGCGACAGTCAGGCGTCGATCGTAGAGATATGCCGCAAGTTTTTTCGTACCTTGCGACTGGTTGGGGACGGTTAGCGCCGCGTCGACGACGGTTTCACTCTTGCAATTCGCCGCTGCGTGCCTGCTCTTCAAAATG
>JADGPK010000180.1 GCA_017882445.1 Solirubrobacteraceae bacterium | reverse complement strand
TGGGACGAATGGGAGTCATCGGGAGATCAAGCGTTGTGGGAAGCCACGGCTGCCGACGGGCTCGCCGATGCAGCGCGGTGAGGTACGTCTGATTGACCTCGAGCCGGCGCGAGGCAGTGAAGCCAACAAGCGCCGGCCCGGGATCATCGTGAGCAACGACCGGGCCAACGCCACAGCCGACCGACTTGGCCGCGGTGTCGTGACCGTCGTACCCGTGACCAGCAACATCGCGCGCGTCTTCCCGTTTCAGGTTCTTCTCCGGGCTAATGCAACCGGCTTACGTGTCGACTCAAAGGCTCAAGCCGAGCAGGTGCGTTCGGTGACCGTCGAACGTATCGGACCTGTTTTGGGTCGGGTACCGGCGCAGGTCATGGCGGAGGTGGACGAGGCACTCCGCCTGCACCTTCAGCTGTAGCGACGAAATGCCCTCCACTGGCGCTGGGCTGCTGCGATACGCCCGGCTGAAGGCCGGTCTGAGCCAGTCCGAGCGCCCGGCGTGGCCCGGCGTGGCCCGGCGTGGCCCGGCGTGGCCCGGACGATGGTGTCGGCGTACGAGCGTGACCGCCGCCAAGCGACGCTTCCTCTGATGCTGTTGGAAACCGATACATGGTTGTCGAATCCGAGAAACCGGTACATAATCGGAAGCGAAAGGAACAGGGAGGTGTCATGAGCGTCGCCTACGAGAGCAGCCAAGCCTACGATCTGATCGAGCGCATCGAGATCCTCGAACGCGTCGCCGAGACACTCCCCGACGAAGACGACCGCCGGCTCGCGCTGATTGGCGTCGTCGAGAAGGATCTGGCGTCAGCCCAGCCCTTCCGGCCGCGCATCGCGGCCGAGCTCCTTGACGTATCCGAGAAAACGGTCCGAGCTTGGACCCAGGAAGGCGTTCTGAAACGAGCGGCCGGGCCGTCCTCCCGGGTGTTGCTTGACGTTGAGCGAGTGCACGAAGTCCTTCGTTTGGTGAAGGACCTTCGTGCCGCCGGCAAGACAGTTGGCCTACTGGATGAGGTGCACCGGCGCCTTGTTGACGCCACCTGGCTGGACCGCGATGACTTGACCGAGTCGCTCGAGCAGATGCGCCGCGGCGAGGGAACTACACGAGTCGGCAAGGATCCTGAGTAGTTGCCGGTGTCGTACACCGTCAGATCGACCCCCATAGCCGATCGCCAGATTGCTGGGCTTCGAGCCGCCCGCCGCAAGGCCTACGACCTGTTCGAGGAGGCGTTGGCCCGTCAGGGTTGCGCGGCGCTTGGTTATCGACTCACGGGCGACGAACCTCTCCCGAACTTGTGTGTGAAGCACTTGCGCGGAAACGACCGGGCAGTCGTCACGTTCTCTGGCGGCGAGGCCTGGGTGCTTTTGGTTGGCCCGCACATCGAGGGCGACGCGGCCGACGATGTCTACACGGCTTTGTACGAACTGGCCGGCGTTCCGCGCCCGGTGCAACCTCGCAACAAACCACCTTGTTGCGACGACAATCAGGTGCCGCCGACACTTGACCAGGTCGTCATCGATGATCTGGTCAAGCGAGGTCGGGCGCTGCGCCACTGATCTTTTGGGGTATCTCACAAACCGAAGGGAGCCCCACGCGGGCCCTCAGGAGTTGCCAGCGACAACCGCCTGACGACGAACGATCCGGATGACGTTCGCCCAGCCCGCGGGCTCGGGGCGAGCTCGGAGCAGTGACGGGCGCACTCGTCATACAGGGAGCCCTTGCATCACCGGGGCCTATAGACGGCCGAGCGGTGCCCGATGTCGAGCACGATCACCGCGTGCTTGATGTCATCGATTTCGTACAGCACCCGCCAGCTCCGGCCGAGGCGGGCACTGTAGATACCAGCGAGCTCCTGACCCAGGGGCTTACCGACTCGCTGGGGGTTGGCCAGCAGAGGGCCGGTGATGAACTCGGCCGCCGCGGCAGCGACGTCAGGGGGCAGCCGATCGGCGAGGGCCCGGCGGGCTGGGGGTGCAGTTCCCAGCTCGTATGGGTCGGTCACGAGGCGCGACGGCCTTTCACCAGCGCGTGCACGGCCTCAGTCCCGTAGACGACATCGCCCGCGCGCACAGCCTCACGTGCCTCGGCGAGCGCGCGCAGAGCGTCGGGGTCGGCCTTGATCTCGGCGGTTTCGCGCAGGGCCAGATAGGTTTCGACGGCGAGCACCACCGCCTGTTGCACGCTGCGGTGGTCTTCCTCTGCGGCGGCGCGTAGCTCGGCGTCGAGGTCGGGCGGGAGACGTAACGTCATGGCCATACCATTACGATATCAGACAGCACCATTTTGGTGCACGGACTGCTCGCTCCACACGCGACCTACGGGGACGTCGGGCTGGGCATGAGCCGGTGGTCATCGTCTCCCTTGACGACTATCAATCGCTGAAGGAGTCCGCATACCTGCTGAGGAGTCCGGAGAATGCTCGTCGACTTCTGGCGTCGATCGGCCGGCTCGAACGTGGTGAGGGGATCGAGCGCGACCTCGCTGAATGAAGCTCGTGTGGGACGAGAGCGCCTCGGATGACTAGGTGTGGTGGCAAACACAGGACCGCAAGATCCTCCAGCGGATAAACGTGCTGATCAGGGATGTCGAGCGGAACGGCAACGAGGGAATTGGCAAACCCGAACCCCTCAAGCACGGGTTTCACGGCTACTGGTCGCGACGCATCACCGATGAGCACCGGCTCATCTACAAGCTCAGTGAGAACGAGATACGAATAGCCGCTTGCCGGTACCGCTACGGAGGTTGAGAGTGCCCGCTCACGGATCCCATTGAGGGGCATCGGCTTTGGGCGGACTCGCCGTCTCTCCCACCCTGGACGGCATCGTGACGGACGCACCCGTCATACAAGGGCAGGCTCTCTCCGAGCGGCGCGGTTTGCCTTCGCCCGCGGGTGAGCCTGCCTGCCGCCCGACCGCGCTCGGCCCAGGATCCGGGTAGACTGGGGACCCTGCCGGCGTGGGTGATGACCCACGATGCGCCCAGAGGGGCTACGCCGGGTCAGCCAACCAATGACTCACAGTCAATGAACATGGAGAAATTTCCTATGCCTTTCGACTACAAGGTTCGCGACCTGGGCCTCGCCGAGGC
>JADGPK010000179.1 GCA_017882445.1 Solirubrobacteraceae bacterium | reverse complement strand
CGGTGCGCTTCATCGACGGCCGATGCGCGAGACTCGACGTCATCCGCTTTGAGCCATCCCGGGTTCCGCGGAGACTGTTTTGATTGGTTTCCTACTTTGATCAAGAGGGCTCGGTCCCGAACCTATCGTCTTGCATGCTGCTCCTCGAACTCGGCCGGCGGGACGCCTCCGAGCGAGGTGTGGAGGCGCTCGGTGTTGAACCAGGCGACGTACTCGACGATCGCGAGCTCGAGCTGTGTGCGGGTGCGCCAGACGCGGTCGCGGATCAGCTCGGTCTTGAAGCTGTCGACGAAGCTCTCCGCGGTCGCGTTGTCGTAGGCGTCGCCGACGGTCCCGATCGACGCTTGCACGCCGTGGTCGTCGAGGGTCTGGGTGTAGTCGAACGAGGTGTATTGGGCGGATTCAACTGGTCGTTGCAACACCTCGTGATGGAGGTGGTGCGCGATGGGTGTTGGCAAGCGTCAGCAGGCGATTCGTGCGATGCGTGGGCAGATGTGGTCGCCGGGCCGGCCGTCGGTCGCGCGACGGGAGGATCGGCAGCGGTTCTGGCGGGAGATCGCGGCCGGGCGCTCGACCGAAGACGCGGCCGGGGCGGCGGGCGTATCGGTGCCGGTCGGCATCCGGTGGTTCCGCGACGGTGGCGGGATGTCGCCGATCTCGTTGGCTCCGGCGTCGAAGCGGTATTTGTCGTTTGCCGAGCGGGAAGAGATCGCGATCCTTCACGCCCAGCACGTGGGCGTGCGCGGGATCGCTCGCCAGCTTGGTCGGTCCGCGTCGACGATCTCGAGGGAGCTGCGCCGCAATGCGTCGACGCGTAGCCACGCGGTCGTGTATCGGGCAACGACGGCGCAGTGGCATGCGGAGCGCCGCGCGAGCCGCCCGAAGGTCTCGAAGCTGGCCGCGAACGAGGCGTTGCGGGAGTACGTGCAGGAGCGTCTCGCCGGCGCAATCGCCAGGCCCGACGGCGTCCTGGTGCCGGGGCCGGTCGTGCACTGGGTCGGCCGGCGCCACGGTCGCCGCAAAGATCGGCGCTGGGCGAGCTCGTGGAGCCCGGAGCAGATCGCGCACCGGCTGCCGCTCGACTTTCCCGATGATCCCTCGATGCGGATATCTCACGAGGCGATCTACCAATCGCTCTACGTCCAGGGCCGTGGCGCGCTACGCCGCGAGCTGACGGCCTGCCTACGCACCGGACGCGCATTGCGGGTGCCGCGTGCCCGCACGCGCGGACGCGGCAAAGGCTTCGTCCGGCCGGAGATCATGATCAGCGAGCGTCCCGCCGAGGCCGACGATCGCGCTGTGCCCGGCCACTGGGAAGGCGACCTGATCCTCGGGCTTGACAGCTCCGCGATCGGCACCCTCGTAGAGCGGACGACCCGGTACGTGATGCTGCTGCACCTGCCCCGGATGAGCGGCCACGGCGACGAGCTGCGGGTCAAGAACGGGCCGCCGCTGGCCGGCCACGGCGCCGGCGCGGTGCGGGATGCGATCGCCGCCTCGATCGTGACGCTGCCCGACCAGCTACGCCGATCGCTGACCTGGGATCAAGGCGCGGAGATGGCCGAGCACGCCCAGCTGCGGATCGACACCGGCGTCGAGATCTACTTCTGCGACCCGCACAGCCCCTGGCAGCGCGGCAGCAACGAAAACACCAACGGCCTGCTCCGTCAGTACTTCCCCCGCGGCACTGACCTCAGCCGCCACAGCCCCGACGAGCTCGCCGCCGTCGCGCTCGCACTCAACAGCCGCCCACGCAAAACCCTCGGCTGGCGCACACCCGCCGAAACCCTCAACAAGCACCTGCTCGCCTGCGCGGCATCGTCGCCGTAGATCTCGCATCGCCGGCCGCTCACCCGACTCGTCGACCAGGAGCAACTCCGGCGCAACGCACGGCCCCCAGCAGCTGCGCGGACCCGCGTCGGTGATCGCTCCGGCGGCTACGCCGCCTCCGCGATCACCGACGCGCAACCAACGCTCATCACCTGATCAGGCACCGCAGACCAGGGCGCTACGATCCGCTCCGCAAACAGGTGAGCGTTGCGACGACCCCTTGAACTCGGCTTGGCTGCCGGCGTCACTGTGATGGACGAGCGCGACCTCGGCGCCCGGCCCGCGTTGGGCAAGTGCCATCCGCAAGGCGTCGAGGACGAGGTCGGTGCGCATGTGCGCTGCGAACTGCCAGCCGACGATCTGGCGGCTGTAGGCGTCGATCACAAACGCGAAATAGACAACACCCTCCCAGCAGCGCAGATAGGTGAAGTCGGCGAACCAGGTCTCGTCGGGGCGGGACGCTGTGAAGTCGCGCTCGACAAGGTCGGCCGGCCGATACGCATCGACATTGGAATAGGTGGTCCGCCAGGGCTTCCCCCGCCGTTTGGCGCCCTGGATGCCGTTGCTGCGCATCAGCCGCTCCACCCGCCCGCGGCCGACCTCTTCGCCGGCCCGCCGAAGCGCTTTCCACATCCGCCAGGAGCCGTAGGCGAAGTAGTTGCGCCGGTGCAGCTCGCGGATCAGCTTGAGCAGCCGCTCGTCCTCGACCCGGCGGGTCGACCGCTTCCCGGTCGCACGCTGGTAGTAGGCGGACGCCGACACGTCCAGGGTCCGGCAGATCGGCTCGACCCCGAAGCGGCCGCGCTCGCTGTCGATGAACACGCTCACCTCGGACGGTGCGGATCGAGCTCGCCCGCGAAAAACAGGCTCGCGGCCTTCAAGATCTCGTTCGTCCGACGCAACTCGAACACCTCACGACGCAGCTCGCGGATCTCCTCGCGCTCCTCGCTTGTTGGCAGGTCCGGACGGCGACCCTCGTTCGCCTCGACCTGGCGGACGTACTTCCGCAACGTCTCCGACGGCAACCCCAAATCAGCAGCAACATGCGAGACCGGCCGTCCCGACTCGAACACCAGCCGCGTAGCACGGTCCAACAACTCCACCGGATACTTCCTCGACCTCGGCATGACAGACCTCATCTCTCCGCCAGGCGAACCCTGGCAACGAAGTCTCCGTCAAACCCGGGATGGCTCACACCGTATAGAGGATGTGGCTTGTGTCACTTGGTTGCGTAGGCTGCCTCCAGCACGTCCCCCATGCT
>JADGPK010000178.1 GCA_017882445.1 Solirubrobacteraceae bacterium | reverse complement strand
GGCCGGCGGAGAAGCCGCCGCTCGGGTCATCCCCGAGATTCGGTGCGCCCTCCGCTGAGGGCGTGCCGGGTGCGATGTGGGCGGCGCGCCGACCACGGGACGACCCGGACTGGAAACTGGCCAGTAGCGAACGCACCTGCTCGGCAGGGTTCGCCGTCGCGGGTACCGCAGTGATTTGTCAGGCGTGGCGTTGTTCTGCGGGGACACATAACTCAGTCCCATCCGAGCTGGACGGGTATCAGGTTCGTGACCACGACGTTGTGGCCGTCCCAGCGAAGATGTGCTGACCAGAACTCGGCCCGGCTATCGGACATGTTGAAGGACTGCCAGTCGAGAATCACATCGCCATTGCGGACGACCATTGTCCTGATAGTTGCGTGCTCGAAGTTCGTGGCGCCAGCAGGGTCGAAACCGCCAAGAAGGTGGTCCTTGTTCGTGTAGAGCTCGACAACCTCATCCCAACCGCCGGCCCCGAAGGTTGCTCCGATGACCGCTGCGGAGTCGGGAACTCCATCGCCAGTGAAATCTCCGCGCGCAGGTGCCGTGCCGCCGGTCTGTGCTAGCTGCACCACACCGCCAGGGACGTGGTTCGGCAGCGTGCCATCGACAAGGCGACCCGCGAGGCGCTGGGCGTGAGCTGGGACGAGTTCTACGCGGGCTGGAAGGAGTACGTCCTCGCGCTGCCGTGAGCCGCGAGGGCCTGTGGCCGCGGCGGTGATCGTTCCCCCGGATCCACCAACCGCCGTGAAGATTCGTTACGGCGCCTGCGTGTAAGGTTGCCTCGGGCGCCTCGGGGGGGTACACAGTGTACAGCGGTACAACTCCCGAAGGAGCCCTCATGCGCACGAAGCTGACTATCTACGCCGTCGTCGCCGTACTCGCAGTGGCGGGTCTCGTCGCCGGCATCGTCGCAGTGGCCGGCGCCGACCAGGCCAACCCCCTGCCCGTTGTCTCGGCGGCCGACCTGCTCGCGACGATGGCGCAGCAGGACCAGCAGACCACCAGTATCAGCGGCGCTGTGTCGTGGCAGAACAACCTGCTCGGCGACGTCTCGGCGCTGAACGGCAGCGACTTCGGCGCGTCGGCCAAGCTGCCCCTTGCCGCGAGTGGCTCCGGGCGCGTCTGGATGAGCGCCGACGGCGCTCGCATCGAGTCGCAGGCTAGCGGAAGCGGGGGCGACCAGACGATGGTCGTGAACAGCAAGGCCCGGGACGCCTGGCTCTACGACTACGCCGCCAACACCGCCAAGCACATCGTCATGACGGGCACGCCGCCGGCCGGCGGGGTGCCGACACCCCTGCCCTCGCCGAGCATGGCGACGCCGGCGGCGATCTCATCGTTCTTGCAGCAGGTGGCGCCCTACGCCGACGTCACGGTGACCGGCCAGAGCGTCGTGGCCGGGCGTGAGGTCTACCTTCTCACCATGACGCCGACCGCCCGCGACACCGCCCTGGGCTCGGTGCAGGCCGCGATCGACGGGCAGACCTACGTGCCGTTGCAACTCCAGGTGACCGCCAAGGGCGGCACTTCACCGGTGCTCCAGTTCGGTTTCTCCGACAAGGTTTCGTACGATGCTATCCTGGCCTCGACGTATGACTTCACGCCGCCGGCCGGCACGACCGTGACCACCAAGACCGTCGACCTCAGCCAGGCCACGAACGGCCAAAACGGGGCCGCCCAAGGTCAGACGGCCGAGCCCACCAAGGCACAGCAGACGCAGATGCAGGATGTGATGCGCAGCGCGCTGCTCACCTTCCCCGAGGCGCAGAATCTGGTCCCCTTCCAGCTCGCCTCGGCGCAGGGGTACACCGCGCGGCCGTTCGACTGGGCCGCCGTCGTTGACCAGGGCGGCCCGCTCACGGCGCTTGACCAGCCGGTCTTGAAGCTCCTCGGAGCGGCCGGTATGAGCGCGTTCGGGACGGCACCAGACGCGAGTTCGACCAGCTCGACAACTACGCCCACCGGCCCCACGGCCGTTCTGCTCTACGGCAAGGGCTTCGGTACGATCGCCCTGGCCGAGACGGCGACGACGCCCGCGCTGCAGAAGCAGCTCGAGCAGCTCCCCGCGCTCGTCGACAAGACTTCCGTGAACGGCGTCACGGTGCGCTCGTTCACGACGCCCCTGGGCGGCGTCTTCGTGTGGCAGCAGGGTGACACCACGCTGGCGGCTGCCGGCATGGTGCCCGCGGCCGAACTGCAGGCGTTCGTGAGTTCCGTTCAGTGATGTGGGCAGTGGCGTGACGCAAGCCGTCGCGGAAGCGCAGACGCAGAGTGAACCGCAGGGACGGCCGGAGCAGCAAGGCTGCTCCGGCCGTCCCGTCGTGCTCAGCACGCACGCCCTCACGAAGCAGTTCGGCAGCCTGCTCGCCGTCGACGGCCTCGACATGCAGGTGTGCCGTGGCGACGTCTTCGGCTTCCTCGGGCCCAACGGCGCCGGCAAGACGACGGTGATCCGTCTCGTCCTCGGCCTGATCCACCCGACGAGCGGCTACGCCGAGGTCTGCGGCCACCGCGTGCCCGGCCAGCTGCAGGGCGCTCTGCGCCACGTGGCCGGGTTCGTCGACGACCCCACCTTCTACCCGCTCATGAGCGCGCGGCGGAACCTCCGCCTGCTGGGCAGCATGAGCGGCCCGGTCAGCGAAGAGCGCATCGACGAAGTGCTCGAGATCGCGGGCCTGCTCGAGCGCGCCGAGACGCGCGTGGGCGGCTACAGCCACGGCATGAAGCAGCGCCTCGGCATCGCTCAGGCGCTGCTGCACTCGCCGGAGCTCATCGTGCTCGACGAGCCCACGAGCGGCCTCGACCCGCGCGGCATGAAGGACGTCCGCGAGCTCATCCGCGAGCTCGGCGCCTCCGGCACTACCGTCTTCCTGAGCTCGCACCTGCTGCACGAAATAGAGCAGGTGTGCACGCGCGCCGTGATCCTCAACAGGGGACGCGTGGTCGTGGAGGGCACCGTCGCGGAGCTTCGCCCCAAGAACGACGCCGTTAAGGTGCTCACCGACGACCAGGGCCGCGCCGCGGCGACGCTGCGCAGCCAGTTCGGCGCCGCCGGCGTGATCGAGGACGACGGTTTCCTCGTCGTGCAGGCC
>JADGPK010000177.1 GCA_017882445.1 Solirubrobacteraceae bacterium | reverse complement strand
TGCAGCAGTCGGTCGCCGACGAAGGCGGCGTCGGCCGGGTCCAGGAGCGCCCGGGCGTCGGGCGCCACGACCACGCCATCGCCCTGCTGTTCGAGGTAGCCGGCATCGACCAGTACGCTGATCACTCGAACCGTGGCTCGTTCGTCGAGGGCGAGCTTCTGGGCCACCTTCGCCGGCGGCCACGGCTGGTCAAGGAGCGCCTCGATCAGGCCGACCTGAAGCGCCGCCATGAGCACGACCTGCGGCTGCCACTGGCCGGGGAAGAGATCGATGCTGGCCACCACGCCTCCTTACTCAGGGTGCCCATCCCGCGGCCCCTGCGCGAGCCGCTGACACGTGCCCACGATGTCGACGTCCCGTTTGCACGATCTCGAACTCGATCGCGGCCGCCAATGCAGACGCTTGGCCTCCGAGATCCACCACGGATGAGGATCGACCAGACGCAGCTACGACTTACCCGGCCGCACCTCAAGGGAACCGTCGCCCGTGGCCTCGCCACACGTAGCCTTTCGTGACGAGAAGGTCGTCTCGATGCGCCCGTTTCGCAGGCGCGAAGAGGCGCTCGCAGCGGCGCGTTCGTAGGACCTCCCCCGACACCTACTCGCACGCCATCCCGGCGATGCGGGAGGCGGCGGCGCTGATCGCGGGGTTGGTCTTCGCGAGACAGTAGCCTGCACGCGCCGCCCGCGGCCGACGCGTTCTCTCAAGGGAGCTTTGCCAGCAAGCCCGCGAACTCCTCCGGCGTGAACCCGCGCAGGGTCTCCGTGGTCACGAAGCCCTTCGAAGCGAGCGCCGCAGCGAACGTGGCCGCGACCTCGTCGCTCGGCGCTTCGCCCACGCTCACGAAGTCGTACTCCCCCATGGTCGCGACCACCACTCGCGTGGTCCCTCCCATGGCCTCCCAGGCGTCGATCGCGTCCTTCATACGCTCGGGAGCCTTCTTGATGTCGCCGGCCCCCTTCTCGGTCATCTTGTACAGCCCGACATACATCGGCATGTCCTCCACCCCTTTCGTATGGACCGTCATGTGGTGGTGTGGCGCCCTCGGCCGCGGCACGCCTTCTCGTCTACTACCCGTGGCTGCATGTCTGCAAGCGTTTGAGGGAAGAGGCCTGAACGGGCAGGCGCCGCTGATGCTGAACGCGGGCAGGCGGCGGCGCTGATCGCGGGGCTGGTGTTCGCAGCCGAGGGGGTAGTCATCGCGGAGCGCAGATGTCGCCGAGGTCCCTCCGCCGCGACGGCGAGACTCTTGCGCGCGGTCGCGCGGATCAGGCATGCCGGCGGGCGGCGGCGGGAACAGCATCTCTGAACACATTCCTTCCGACTCCGGAGGACGACATGAGCGAGCACACTGGCACGCGCATCGCCGAAGTGCGCACCGTGAGCGTCCCGGTCAGCGACGTGGACCGGGCGCGCGACTTCTACACGACCAAGCTCGGCTTCGAGGTGCGCCTCGATGTGCCCTACGGCGACGGCCGACACTGGATCGAAGTGGCCGCGCCGGGCGCGACGACAAGCATCGCGCTCGCGCCTCCCGGCCCAGGACAGGCTCCGGGGGTCGACACCGGCATCCGCTTCGTGACCGCCGACGTCGAGGTCGACCACGCCGACCTGCGGGCCCGCGGCGTCGATGTCGACGCCGACATTCTGCGCTGGCCGGGATCACCGCCGATGTTCCAGATGCGCGACCCCGACGGCAACCTGCTGCGCGTGGTCCAGCACATGGAAGAGGCCGAGACGGGACGACAAGGACTGGCGGCCATCAAGCGGTTCGTCGTCCTCGTCAAGTCGGACGCTGACACCGAAGCGGGCGCGACGCCCGAGGAGCGCTCGCTCGCCGAGATGGTCGCCTTCAACGACGAGCTCGCGAACGCCGGGCTGCTGCTCGCAGCTGAAGGGCTGCACGCCAGCTCCGACGGTGCCCGCATCAGGTTCGCGCCGGACGCGGCGATGGTCAGCCGTGGACCCTTTCCGGAGCCGGATCAGCTGATCGCCGGCTACTGGATGATCAAGGCGGACTCGCTCGAGCAGGCGATCGACCGGATGAAGCGCGCGCCGATGGGCGGCGAAGCCGAGATCGAGATCCGTCAGGTGTTCGACGCCGAGGAGTTCGGCGAGGCGTTCACGCCCGAGCTGCGCGAGCAGGAGGAGCGGCAGCGCGCACGGATGGAGGCAAACGCCAAGCGCCATGCGACCTGAACGAGGTGGTCGGACACGTTGCAGGCGTCCATCGGCCTGCGTTTCAGCGGCGTCGCAGTAGTCTGCGGCAGCCCGAAGCGATGCTTCCGACTCCCACGGCATCTCGGGACGGGCCAGGCCGCGAGCGGTCGCAAGGCCTCTCACTTACTCACACGCCATCCCGGCGCTGCAGAAGGAGGAGGCGGCGTTGATTGCGGGGCTGGTGTTCGCGGAGAAGCAGGCGGCGGGTGCTGCGCAAGAGAGCGGCGCCGAGCCTGGTTGGGAGCGTCAGCCGCTGCGGTGCCGAGGCCGACCGCGCGGGCGCTGCGCACCGGGTGGCCGCGCCTTATCCCACTCCGCGGGGTGGCCGTGGCCGAGCTGGTACAGGTGAGCAAGCAGGTCGCCGCGGCGCGCGAAGGCCTCCCCGCAGGTGGCGCAGCGAAACGTGATCGGGGTGCCGAGGCGCGCGGCGCCGCACTCGTCGTGAAGCAGGCACATGTGGTTGCCGAGGTCCCGCTGCGACTTGAGGACCGCGCTGCAGATCTCGCAGTCGAAGGTCTTGGGAGAGGTGAGCGTGCGCACGTGGCATCGTCCTCTCGACGACTGGCCGCGTCCGCCGCTGGGTCTGCTCTCGAGAGCCCACGACGCCACGGCCGTTTGACCGAGCAACTAACTATTCCCCAAAGCGGGGAATAGGGCACCCGCGGCGCTCCTCGAGCCCGACCACCGCGGGAGTGGGGGCGACCTGCGCCATACCCATGCCACCGTCTCGACTACCCTCCGTACCCACGGAGGTCCTGGCTACAGGCTCTCCAGCGTGAAGGTGGACTCGACCGGGACCCCCGCCCGCAGCGTGCTGAGAACGACGCAGTAGCGCTCGGCGCTGCGCAGCAGCCGCTCCGCCCGCTCTCCTCGTTCGTCCCCGCGCACCACCACG
>JADGPK010000176.1 GCA_017882445.1 Solirubrobacteraceae bacterium | reverse complement strand
GCTGGCCGCCGTCGTGGAGGTCTCGGAGATCTGGCGCGGCGGCCAGCCCGAGCGCGGCTTCTCGATGGCGCTCGACGACGTGCGAAGCCCCGACCTGGAGGACACCCTGTTCGTGCTCGGGCGCGGCCCCGACGACAGGCTCGCCGGCTTCCTGCACTTCGTGCCGGTGCCGGCGACCGGCGACCTCTCCCTGTCGGGCATGCGGAGGCTGCCCGACACGCCCAACGGCTTCAACGAGTTCCTGGTGAGCTCGCTGCTCTCCTGGGCGCGGGAGCGTGGCGTCGGGCGCGTCTCGCTCAACTTCGCGGTGTTCGGCAGCCTGCTCCGCGAGGAGGGCTCGGGCCCGGCGACGCGCGTCACGCGCGGGGCCCTGCGCTACACCGACCGGTTCTTCCAGGTCGAGCGCCTGCTGAACTTCAACCGCAAGTTCGAGCCGGAGTGGGTGCCGCGCTACCTCGCCGTCGAGAGCCGGGCCGACGTGCCGGCCGTCGGTCTCGTGGTCCTGCACCTCGAGAACCTACTTCCGCGGGGACGCGGCCCGGACCAGACGCCGGGCGGTCCCCCCACGTCCCGCGCCGTCTCGTCGGAGCAGACCTCAGCGGGAACGGTTGTCGGAGGGCCCGAGGAGACGGAGACGGGCGCCGACTGAGCTCCAACGCCGACCGGCGTAGACCAAACCGACGGCCAGACCAAAGGCTACAACGTGCTCGTAGAATGCGAGGCCGTTGGACACCAGCGTGACGCCGACGAGTGCCGCGGGCGGGCCCACGGCCAGCAGCCTCCAAGCCCAACGGGGCAGCGGCCGCGTCGTCAACCATGCGACCCCTGCCAGCACGCCGAGGGCGGCGCACCAGACGAGCGACACGCCGAAGTCGGCCTCGCGCAAGACGATCCCAATCCCGGACTGACTCGCGGCGTCGGCGATCCACACCCCCGCATAGACGAGGAGGGTGCCAAGGACATGCGCCAGGATCGCGGCGCTCCAGAACAGGCGCCCCCCCGCCAGGCGCATGGCGGCCACCCCGAGGACGGCCGTGGCCAGCACTTGAGGCACGAATGGGCCCTCCACCAGCAACGCGCTCGTGACGAGCGGCCACAATCGTGCTGCGGCCACATCGTCGGGGCTGGAGGCCATGGCGTGTACGACGGGATGTCCGACGATCTGACCCAGGATTGTGACGGCGCAGACGACGATAAGATAGGCGATCAGCGCCCACTCCCCGGGCGACGGCCTCATGCGGGGGCGAGAGCCCGGCTCCTGCGGCGCGGGTCGCGACTCATTATCAGCGCTCGGACTCGACGCGGCCGATGCGGACGACGGTGGCGTGCTGATCGCTCGCTGCATGCGCATTACCCTCCCTCAGGTCCCCCGGCACCCGGCTTTGTGATCGGCAGCTCGGACCTGACTGCTCCCAGAGCATCCCCGCACCGGCCCCTGTCGTACACTCCCGAGCGCGATGGGTGCACTGCTCTGTGACCGCTCCAGGCGATGCCGCGCGCCGTTCTCACCGAGCGAACGGCCTCCTCCTCCATCGCCGGACGCCGCATCACGAGCCACATCTCGCGAGCGCACAGAGTCCACAACGCGACGCAGAGCAAGGTGGGGAAGGAGAGCCTGTAGTAGACGTCGGAAACGTGGAGACCGAACCAGTACCCCGGGTTGATGAAGATCCAAATGGCGTCGGTCGCGGCCAGCAGGGCGGCGAGAAGCGTCAGCTCCCAGCGCCGCCCAGCCCGCCAGAGCCGCTGACCCACCACAAGCAACGGCAGCAGCAAGAGCACGAGCTGGTGGAACCACGTGAACGGCGGCAGGAGCGGCAGAACGGCGACGATCATGGCGAAGGCGAGCGCGTCGTCGTGAGGCCGCTCGCGGCGCGGCCAACAGAACGCCACCGTGGCGAGCAGTGCAGCCGACGCCAAGCCTCGTCCCAGCGCACGCGCGAGGTCGAGGCTGTGAGGCAAGAGCCGTCCCATGGCGCCGACGAAGGTCGCGTTCGTGGGTCCGTTCATCACGGACTCGGGGCGGACCAGATCTATCGCCCACTGCGCGTACTCGATGAATGCACGCACACCGACGAGGGGCACCGCGATGAGAGTCAGCACGGCGAGACCGACGACGAACCAGACGGTGGCTCGCCACCGCCGCCGTGCGAGGAGATAGATGACCAGCGCGGCGGGCACCAGCTTAAGGGCGGTGCCGACGGCCAGGCTTGCACCGAGGGTGCGCTCACGGTGTCGCAGCATGGCCCAGAAGGCCACCGCCAGGCTCAGCAGAAGAAAGCCGTTGATCTGGCCCACCAGCAACGTGTCGTAGGCGGGCGCGAGCCCCAGCAACAGGAGAAACGCGGCTACGTACATCGTGCGGCCGCCCAGGGCGCGGGCCAGGAGCCACGCGGCCGCGGCCGTCGACGCCACGCTCGCGCTCTGCCATGTCGCGAGGACTGCTGGTTCGCCGAGAGACACGAAGGGGCGCAGCGCCGCGGCCGTGTACGGTGGGTATCGGTATGGCCAGACGAAGTCATGCAGGCCGACGCGATGACCGTAGGCGAACCAGGCCGCGCGCGACATGGCATACGGGCTGCCGCCGTGAGACCAGACCTCGGCGGCGAGGTAGTACACGCGGAAGTCGATCGGCTGACTCGCCACCGACGCGAAGATCGCCCAGGTGGTCAGGGCGGCAGTCGCCACGATCGCGGCGATCACGCTCGCCGCGATCGTGCCGCTGCTCGTGCCGCTCTTCAAAGAGGACTCCGGCACTTCTGGATGTCCGCGATGTGGTTCGATCACCTCTGCGGCCCGCCGCGCTCGCACCGCCGCTGGCCTGATCGCCGCACAGCACGTCGCCGCCCGGCTGCAAACCTCGGCTGCTGTACCGCTACGCCAGTGATCGCAAACCATTTCCTCGGAGGAGCCGGCCGGAGCCGTTCGTCTGGCCCTAGTCCGGCCCGCGACGGGCCCCTTCGGCCTCGCGGCCCGCTCAATAGCGCTTCGCCGATCAGTGCGCCACCTTGAGCTGCGCGAGCGTCTTTCCCAGCGCCTGGATCTGCCGCCCGAACGTGGCGAGATCGCCGGCGCGCAGCGCAGCCTGCGCGGCAGCGTACTGTGCGTTGGCCCGCGCGATGAGCGCGGCGGCG
>JADGPK010000065.1 GCA_017882445.1 Solirubrobacteraceae bacterium | reverse complement strand
CGAAATAGAAGTCGATCCCCGGCCCGATGTTGGCGACCGTCGAGGCCGTCACATCCACCGTGCCCAGCTGGCCGGCCTTAAGGTGCCCTCCGCTCATATGCCCCTACTATCCCTCCCGCGACCGATAACCGCGATCCGCCCAACGTACAGAGCAGCCGGGCGCGCGTCATGATCTACGCCATGCCGGGATTTCAGGGGTTTCCAGTTGAGGCAATCGAGTTTCTGCGCGACCTCGAGGCCAACAACGACCGCGACTGGTTCAAGGCCAACCGGGCACGCTATGACGAGCACCTCGTCGCTCCTGCCACAGCGTTGGGTGAGGATCTGGCCGAGCTTGGGCGTCCGCACCTTTTTCGCCCTTGGAACGACACGCGCTTTCGTCCCGGTCCGCCTATCAAGGAGCACCTCGGCCTGGCTATCGGATACGAGGGCGCCGGCGGGTTTTACGTCGAGCTTTCACTTGACGGGTTGCTGGTAGCCGCGGGCCTGCATAACCCTACGTCCGACCAGGTCGACCGTCTGCGTCGCGCCGTCAGCACCGGGCGTAGCGCCGCCGTGCTCACGCGAGCGATCGGCCACGCGCTGGGTGCGGGCCTCGAACTCAACGAACCCGACCTGGTCCGTGTGCCACGTGGATACCCGCCCGATCACCCTCGGTTGGATTTCCTGCGGCGACGGCGTCTGACGGTTGCCCGGCGCCATGAGCTCGGTCCGTGGCTACACCGTCCGCAGGCCGGTGCGCGAATTCGTCAGGACCTCGAGGCTTCGGCGCCGCTCGTGCGCTGGTTGCGCGAACGCGTTGGCGCCACTCAGAACGCCGCCGCGCGAGGCGGATGACGTTAAGCAGCTGTCGGCGTTAGCCCTTGTCGAAGCAGGTCGAGCGGTCCACTGTGAGATGACGACAGGTCCGCGTCAGACGCTGAGCATGACCATCGTGCCGCCCCGACCCAAGCGTTTTGGGTAAGAAGACGGTCTTCCCCAAGAAATGCGGATGAGAGGACTCGACTCAAACCATGATCGACCGCTGAGGGTGGTCCTGGAATGGGTCCCTGACGCTTCCGGCATGCTCTCGAGGCGGTCGTCCGCGTCCGCGCTCGAGGCGAAGCGGCTCGGCAACGGCGCCGTCAAGCGGGCCGTCATCTGTGTCCTTGACGGCGCGGATCGTGCCTCCGGACGAACAAGTCACCCGCGCGAAGGGACTAGGCCGCGATCGTGCTCCTGTAGCCGCGGGCTCGCGCAAGCGGCTTTAGGACCATTGCCACCGCCCGCAGGACAGGCCAGGGCGGCCTGACCGTCCGAATCTCGTCCCCGAACCGCGGCACCATGACCGCGAGCTGCAGCGGGCGCGGCATCCCCTTCGCGTCGAGCTTCCCCGCGTTGGCGAGTGCGAAGAGGGTCTCGAAGAACTCCGCGATCGCGAGCGCAGGCCGAAAGAACCCGATCGAGTGGGCGTCCTCGTGCCCGTCGTTCCAGAACCGGTGAGGGGTGTTTGGAGGTATCGAGATCGAGTCGCCCGGGGCGAGTTTGCGCTGGACGCCGTTGACTTCGAAGACGAGCGAGCCCGAGACGAGCTCCGCACCGCTTTCCTGCTTGGGGTGGACGTGCAACGGCTCGCGCTCGTTGGTCGGGGGATTGACGCTGTCGATCCGCAGCGAGTCCCGCTGGAGCTCGATGAAGGTCATTCGCTGCCCCGTACGCGTGTTCGTGATTTGCTGACCCAGGTGTGCCACCGATCGCCTCCTAAAGTACAACGGGTTCCGAAGCTTCGGATACCGTAGCATAATTGCGTGATGTCCGAGACCCCTCACTCCGAGCGACTGCCGGTCGGCCAACTGCTCGGGAACCTGATTCGACTCTTTCGCTCGGAGCTCGCCGTTCGCGGAGAGGCGTCCGCCGGTGTCGAGGGGATTCGACCTGCCCACCTGCAGGTGTTCGGGTCGATCAAGGCGAGCGGCTCCAGGCTGACCGATCTCGCAAGTTCGTCGGGGCTGTCCCTGTCGGCCATGGCCGAGCTCGTCGATGGGCTCGAGCAACTCGGTTACCTCGAGCGGAGGCCTGACCCGAGCGACGGACGCGCGAAGCTCATCTGCCTCACTGAGCGCGGGTGGCAAGCGATTCGCGAGGGCCGGCGACTGATCGCGGAGATCGAAGTCGATTGGGCCGGTGCGCTTGGCGGGAGCGGCTTCGAGTCGCTATGCCGGGATCTGCAGCGCCTACTGGACGTTCTCGATCCGACCGTTCGCGAGCAGTACGTCGACACGCCCCAGTAGCGAGCGTGGTGACCGGCCGAGTGCGGGATCTACGGCCGCGGCACCGGCAACAAAGCCGATCACACCCAGGTGCGCTTCTGGTCGACCGACATCGACGCCGACGTCGCTGAGCTTGTCGATAGGGGAATCGAGTTCGAGGAGTACGACATGGATGCGTTCAAGACGATCAACCACGTCGTGACGTCGCCCGGGATCGGCCGTTCGGCCTGGTTCAGAGACCCGGACGGCAATACGATCGCGCTCTTCCAGCCCGAGTGATCACGGCCGACATCGGGTTCGGCGCCGAGCCCGATGAGAGCCAGTCAAATCGCCCTCCTGCGTCGCGAGTGACGCAGCGGCTTGGTGCCGAAGCGCCAACGCTTGCGCTCCGCGTGGATACGACGCCCCCTCCGCTGGACGTGCCGCACGGGCGTCGTCGTCACGCCTCGTTTCACAGACGAGCGAGCGTCCGAGCGAGGACCGCGCACACGCTCGCATGGGACGGTGGCTGTTGCATAAACCCCCAGCGGGCTCACTGAAGCCTTTCTAAGGGTGGGGTCGAAAAAGCCGCAGGTCGTGGCTCGCCCGCGGCACGCGCTGCTCGGCCTCGGTGCTGTGAGCCCCCGCAGCAACCGTCACAGCGAGCGCGGCCCAGGTTTTCGGGGAAGGCTTTGTGCAACAGCCACGACGAAAAGCAGAAGTGGTCGTGCGGCCGGTCTGGCCGCTCTAACAGAGGCCAAAATCGGCCCAATGCACTTGAGAGGACACGACTCAAACCACGATCGACCCCTGGGGGTCGTCCTGGATTGGGTCTCCGAGGGTTCTGGCGTGGACCGGGGAAGGCTGATCGCGGCCCCGGCCAGGACGAAACGGCTCGGCAATGGCGTGGTCCAAAGGGCCGTCATACATGTCCTGGCCGGCGCTGATCGTGCCCTGTCCGTGGCCGACCTGCACCGTGCGGTCGAGGAGCGTCTCGGGCAGCCGGTGTCCAGGCATTCGGTCAGGAGCAGCCTGGCGAGCGGTGCGCGGGGTGCGGCCCCGGCGTTCGAGCGCACGGCGCCGGGCTGCTACCGGCTTGCATGCCCATCTGAGTTCAGGTAGTGGGGGTTGACCGGCCGATCGGCCAGCGTCGCAAGCGCGCGCTACCGTTCTTTGCATGAGCGCGCTGAAGTTCAACGTTGTCTTCGAGGATGCGGGCGGGGGATGGGTCTACGCCCACGTACAGGAGCTGCCCGAGGTGCACACCCAAGGCGAGGGGCTGGATGAGGCGCGGGTCATGGTTCGCGAGGCGATCGAGCTCGTCCTAGAGGACCGGCGGGAGCGCGGCGAGGCGATCCCGGCAACCGGGTGGGCGCTCGTCGAGGCCGTCGAGATCGCTGCGTGAAGAAGCGCGACCTCGAACGCCACCTGCGCGACCACGGCTGCAGGCTCGCCCGCCAAGCCTCCGATCACGAGGTCTGGGAAAACCCGGTCACCGGGCGGCGCACCACCGTTCCTCGCCACCGGGAGATCAAGCCGCCAACCGCGCGGGGAATCTGCCGGCAGCTCGGCATCCAAGATCCCACCTCGCCCCGCTGAGCTCAGCGCTCCGCGCCGGCAGGGGGCGAGGGTCGTTTCTGCTCCTCGACGACGAGGCATAAGCGGCTCTGCGGTCGCCCGCCCGTGTCCATGGCAGGGGCCGATTCCGGCTCAATGCACTTGAGAGGACACGACTCAAACCACGATCGGCCCCTGGGAGCGGTCCTGGAATGGGTCCCCGGGGCGGCCAGCATGCTCCCGAGGCGGCCAGTCTCGGCCGTGCTCGAGACGAGGCGTCTCGGCAATGGCGCGGTCAAGAGGGCAGCTATGGGCGCCCTGGCGGCCGCGGATCGTGTCCTGACGGTGGCCGACGTGCAGGTCGCCGTCGAAGAGCGTCTCGGGATGCCGGTCTCCAAGGACTCAGTCCGTAGCTGCCTTTCGACCGGTGCGCGGGGTGCGGACGCGAGCTTCGAGCGTGTGGCTCCCGCCCGCTACAGGCTAACGCGCTCTACGTGAGCTGGCTCGCGCAGGCCGTGCAGCCGGTGGCGGCATCCGGGTATCCGGTCTGGTTCCGCGTCGGATGATGCGCGGCTCACCGCGCCGGGCGAGCGCGCCGCCGGATGACTGTCAGTGCTTTCGCTTGTCGTCGCCCGAAGCGATCGCGGCGAGGACGGCGGGTCGCTACCGCTTGCTCCCGGATGCGGCAGGGCGGACTGACCTGCGGCATCTTGCTGTTGGGTTGCGGGCGTAGGAGGTGCATACTTTGGGGGTATGAGCGACTCTGTGACGCTGACGGCGGTCTTCACGCCCGACGAGAACGGCTGGACGATGGCCCAGCTGGCCGAGTGGCCGGCCGTCGTGACGTGTGCACCCACGGCGGAGGAGGCGCGGGCGATGCTGCTTGACGCAGCGCGCGAGATGATCGCGTCATACCGCGACGAGGGTCGCGAGCCGCCAATCGGTGGTGGGCATGTCGAAGCGCTGACGATCAGCCTGGCCGCTTGAAGCGCCGGGACCTCGAAGGTCATCTTCGCGACCACGGTTGTGAGGTGATCCGCGAGGGCGCCAACCACCACTCAATCTGGGCCAATTCTTCGCGGGACCTGCGAACTCCCGTTCCGCGTCACCGCGAGATTCCGGTCGGTACGGTGCACTACTTCGGGGCCGAGGTCACCGGCGTGCACCTGGGGGCTGACGAATCCCGCGGGACGGGACATCCGAGTAGCTCTTCGCCTGCCGATGGGCTTCCCCAGTGAGCTTGCCTGCATTCTGTGGAAAAGGACGCGGCTGACGGGGGAGCGGCGGCGATTCTGCGCTCCAGGCTTATGCGTCGAGGAAGGGAGCGACCATCGCGAGCACCTGATTGGGACGACGGGTCATCTCCACGTGCGTCGCGCCCGGGAGGATCGCGAGTTGTGCATCGGGGATGAGGTCGAGCGTCTTGAGTGCCTGCTCGATGCTGATGAAGTCCTTGTCGCCGATGAGGATGAGGGTGGGCGCGCGAATCGCGCGAAGCTCGTCGGGCGACCAGTCTTCGATCGCACCCACCATCGCCCCTGCCCGAGCAATCAGGTCGGCAAAGCGATTGGGATGCGGTGCAATCCGTCGGTACTCTGCCTCCCATTCCTGGCCGTCGGCTGCCGTGGGCATTCTCTCAGCGTCGAGTTCTCCATCGAGTGCGAAGTCCCGGCGACACGTCGGCGTGGAAGCCAGTACGAGCTTTCCCACCAGGTTTGGATGGCGGGTCACGATCGCAAGGCTGACGGCCCCGCCGAGGCTGTACCCAAAGAGGTCCGCCTGCTCGATGCCAAGTTGCCCGAGCAGGGTCACGATGTCATCCGCGAAGTTCTCGAGCGTCATCTCTCGGTCGATGTCTGCGGTATGGCCGTGGCCCTGCATCTCGACCGCGATGACCTAGTGGCTCTCAGCCAAGGCCGGGATCATGGGTCCGAAGGTCAGACCGACCGTGAGCGCACCTCCGTGCAGGAGCACGAGCGGCGGGCCGTTGCCGTGGACCTCGTAGTACATCTGCAGCCCGTTAATGGACGCGTACCTCGGCGCCGCCATGAACCCAGGATAGGCGCACCCGGCGCCTGCTCGGACAGCTCGAGCAAACTGATTGCTGCGCGGCTTCTGCCTCAGGCCCCGATGCAGGCACTATCGGCCGGTCGTCTGAGACAGCCGCTCCGGAAAGCAGAAGCGGCCACCCAGTTGGCCTGGGCCCTCGCATCACAGAGGCCAAAATCGGCCCAATGCGGATGCGGGTACAAAGACGGAACCACGATGGCCTCCTTGAGCATCTCATGGAGCCGGTCGCCCGGCAAGCCCGTCGGCGGGCCGCGGAGATGATGCGCAACGCGGCATGACGGTCGCGAGTATCGGTTCAGGCCTTTCTTCGACGGGAAGGCCCGGAATTCGCTTCAACTCGTCCGGCGGCGCGGCTGCAGGAGCGACTCACTCTCGCCTTGCGCGGATTGCGAGAGCGCTCCGAACGTCGGCGATACGCTCGCTTTTCGTCCAATCCAGGCGTGTGAGTGGCCTCCGTTCACACGCTCGCATTCAAGGCGAAACCGGCCGTGTTGGGCTGTCCGGCTACCTGCTGATCGCCGCAAAGGGCGGCGCGGTGCTCGCGCCCTTCGCCGGCGAGCCTTGCTGCCCGTGCCGATTTCCCCGTCGCCCTCTGCGCCCGCCCTCGGCGCGCGCCCGGATCGATGAGCATCGATTTGCAGTCATCGATGTAATGTGGCAGGCTCGGTCGCCTCGCAGTCAACCAGCGGAGGAGTCCACGTGAAGTACGTGCTGTTCGTATGCACTCACAACGCCGGACGCTCACAGATGGCCCAAGCGTTCTTCGAGCATCTCGGACCTCCGGACATGCGCGCGGAGTCGGCGGGCGCGCAGCCCGCGTCGGCGGTGTGGCCTGGGGTTGTCGAGGCGATGCGCGAGGCCGGGCTCGACATCGCCGGCCGCAAGCCCAAGAAGCTGATGCGCGAGATGCAACTGCATGCTGACTGGGCGGTGACAATGGGCTGCGGCGACGCCTGCCCGTACGTGTCGACCAGTGTGGAGGACTGGGACGTGCCCGACCCCGCCGGGCGTCCCATCGAGGAGGTTCGTGCCATCCGCGATGACATTGAGCGGCGCGTGCGCGAGCTGATCGCAACTAAGCGCGACGCAATCCGCAGCGACCGTACCGCCCACGAGCTGCGCCTCGAACAGCTGCTCCCGCAACTCGCGCGCGAGTTCGAAGGCCACCGATCCCCTGGCGAAATCCGCGCCTGCGCTGACGCGGTGCTGAGCAGCTTCGAGGGCGCCACAGTGCGCTCCTATGTGCAAGTGCTCGCATACCGGCAAACACGCGAATGTCTGCGCGCCGAGCGCTGCGAGGCCCTGCTCGCCGGGTGACCATGGCTCGGCCAGCGGAGCCATCCTTCCATCGGGTGCAATGCTGGCCCGCAATGACCCAGGAGCAAGCCACCGGATGACTGAGACCGCCACCCACTTATCCGAGGCTACGGTGATTCGGCGCCTGTCAACGCTCGACCGGTTCCTTCCGCTGTGGATCGCGCTGGCGATGGCGGGTGGCCTGGCGCTCGGCTCGGTCGTCCCGGGCCTGAACGACTTTCTGGACAAACTGAAGGTCGGCACGGTGAGCCTGCCGATCGCTCTTGGACTCCTGCTGATGATGTACCCGGTCCTCACCAAGGTCCGCTACGAGGACATGGGCAAGATGCGCGGCGACGGGCGGATGTTCGGCGTCTCGCTGTTCCTTTCGTGGGTGATCGGGCCGGCGCTGATGTGCACCCTCGCATGGCTGTTCCTAGCGGACCAGCCTGCGTATCGCACAGGTGTGATCGTAGTTGGACTGGCGCGCTGCATCGCGATGGTGCTCGTCTGGAATGACCTTGCCGGCGGAGACACCGACCGCGCGGCCGTCCTGGTCATCTTCAATGCGATCTTCCAGGTCGTCGCCTACGCGCTGCTCGGCTGGTTCTACCTCAACGAGCTGCCCGACCTTCTGGGCTTGAACAATCAGGGCTTCCACGTCGGCATCTGGGAGGTCGGCCGCACGACTCTCATCTTCCTCGGCATTCCGCTGACGGCCGGCTACCTCACCCGCCGCTGGGGGCTGCGCACCCACGGTCGCGAGTGGTTCGAGTCGACGTTTATCCCGCGCATCGCGCCGATTACGCTCTACGGGCTGCTGTTCACGATCGTTCTGCTATTCGCGATCCAGGGCAACAACATCACCGCGCAGCCGCTCACCGTCGCACGCATCGCGCTGCCGCTGCTGGCCTACTTCGCCGGCATGTGGACCCTCGGCTTTCTCGTCGGCCGCGCGATGAACCTCGGCTACGCCAAGACCGCGACGATGGCTTTCACCGTGGCCTCCAACGACTTCGAGCTGGCCATCGCCGTCTCCGTTGGCGTCTGGGGCGCCACCTCCGGGCAGGCCCTCGCCGGCGTGGTCGGCCCGCTAGTCGAGGTGCCAGTCCTCGTCACACTTGTCTACGTTGCGCTATGGCTACGCCGTCGCTGGTGGCCGGATGAGCCCGTCGCGGGCACACCTGTCCCCGAGCCCCTGCGCCAGCCGGCCGGGGTACCCGTGCAGAGCCGCTGAACTGCCTGGACTGTCACCCCGACCAGACGCCCGCGCCGCCCATTGCGCTCGACGACCTGGCGGCCCGGCTGGGCACGAGTCACCCTTTCACCGAGGTATGCGATGGGACTGTCTTGTTCGGCTGCCCGCGTGACGCCGGACGCTCGCAGATGTCGGCTGAGCTATGCGAACCGCGCCGCCGCCGGACGCCTCCTCCGGGGCTCTGCTCGCGTCGCGGCTTAGCAGCCGTACGAGACGCCCGCAATCGCCCACGAGCGACAGCGCGGGACGACGTGCTGCGCGCTTGCGCTTTGGACGACTTCCGGTCGTCAGCGTGGCGGGGTGCCACACACCTGCATTCGCGCCGGGAGCGGGCGTGAGGTGGCCCGCGATGCCTGCAGCTCCTGTTCGTCCAAGGCGGGTGTCAGTTCGACCTCGGCGAAGACGCCCCCTCTCGCCCGAGAGCAGAAGCCGCGACTCGCCGTCGCTTCGCCGCGATGGGCTTGACACGGCCCGAGGTGGCCAGTATCGCCTCCCTCCCAATCGAGGGAGGACTTGGTCCCGCGGTTGAGGAGGCCAGCCGTCGGGTCGCAGGCGCGCGAGATGTACCGTGCCTCGGTGGTCGGCGAGATGCCAGAGCAACTGCCCACCGCTCCTCGATCGGGGCCCCATCGCAACTTCGCGAGGCCTCCCGTGTCTTTGCTTGCAACCGGCGGGTGTACGACACGGCCAATCGACGACAAACCACACGCGGTCGTTGCATGGCGTGATCGAACATCCGCCCAACGGGCCGCTACGACATCCGGCTGATCCATGACGCGAGACTTGGAAGAGAGGCAGATACTGTGCGGAAGAGTACATTTGTGGCGTTCCTCGGAGCCCTTGCACTTGGCGGCTCAGGCTTGGCGATCGCGTCTGGCGCGTCTGGCGGCGCCCCGACGGTCACGGCCGGCGCGGCGAGTGCGATCACCAACACGAGCGCCACGCTCACGGGATCGGTCGATCCCAACGGACAGGCCACGACCTACGCGTTCCAGTACGGGACAAGCACCGCGTACTCGGAACAGACAGCGGTACAGGATGCCGGTTCGGGCACTGTGCAGGTGGCGGTCACGGCGAACATCGCGGACCTGCAGCCCGGGACCACATACCATTTCCGGCTCATCGCGACGAACGCCAGCGGCACCTCGGCGGGAAGCGACGCGACGTTCACGACGGGGGGGCCCGCTCCCCAGCCCAGCCCGTCATTGGCTGCTACGACCGGTACGACGACGGGGATCGATGCCCAGGGCGCAGAACTGACGGGCACGATCAACCCCTCGGGCTCACCTGTGGGCGAAACGGTGCGTTACTACTTCCAGCTCGGAACGACGCAACCGTACGGACTGCAGACCATCGTCCAGACCTTCCCGGCGGGGAGCGCGACGGTCCCGGTTCATGCCTTGGCGACCGGACTGGAGAGCGGTCAGATCTACCATTACAGACTGCTCGCCGTCAACGCCAGCGGCGGGGTAAGCGCCGGCGCAGATCAGACCTTCTCGACGCTGCCTACAACGCGTCTGCGACCACTGGCGGTCGAAGTGTCGGTGTCGCCGACCTTCCAAAGAAGGCTCCCGGATACCGTGACGGTGTCGGGAAGGCTTGTGCCACCGCCCTCGCTGACTAGAGCCCAGGCCTGCCAGGGCTACTTCGACATCGACTTCAGAGTCGGAAACATCGCCATCCAGATGCTGCGTGCCGGCATTCACAGCGACTGCACCTTCAGCCTGCCGGTGGTCTTCCATAACCGCCAGCGTCTGCTTGGAGGGCATGTGCGGGTGGAGGTCCTGTTCGCGGGCAACCAGTTTCTGCAGCGGCTGGAAGCGCCCACGAAGGCGATCCAGATCGGCTGAGGAGGCTGCTTTATCGGCCGAGCGAGTGTCTGAGCGAGGGCCGCTCAGACACTCGCTCGGGACGAGCACCGAGCGTCTCGGTGGCGCTGGGAGTGGCTGATCTGACGCGTGCTTGCCTGAAGGAAGCGGCAGTCTGCGTCTAGCGCCGAGGCGCGAGCACCCGTGTTGGCGCTCGCGCCTGTGGGGTGTCTTTATTCGATCGGGCATGGTTCAGGCGGCGATCGTGTACTCGTGGATGAGGCCGTCGAGCCGGTCGCGTCTTCGGATCGCGGGGGCTCGCGGCGTGGCGTGAGTTCGTGCCGGCGGCCGGGGTTCGGGGGGCGCGAGTCCGAGCGCACGGTGAGGGCGATGGCCGTTGTAATGGCCGACGAACTCGCGGAGAACGCGCTGGAGGTGCCTGCGGTTGGCGATCAGGATCCAGTCCAGGCACTCGCGTCTGACTGTGCCGACAAATCGCTCAGCGACCGCGTTGGCCTTCGGCGCCCTGACCGGCGTGTGGATCACGCGGATGCCCTCGGTGTTGAAGACCGTGTCGAAGGCGCTCGTGAACTTCCCGTCGTTGTCGCGGACCAGAAACTCCAGGGGCGTGTCTCGCTCGGGAAGCGAGAACACGAAGTTCCTCGCCTGCTGCGCTGTCCAGGCCCCGTCGGGGTTCTCGGTCATGCCTGCGAGGTGCGCTCGCCGGCTGGAGAGCTCGATGAAGAACAGCACGTAGATCCGCCGCAGGCTGATCGTGTCGACCGTGAGGAAGTCGCACGCGATCATGCTCTGCGCCTGGCTGCGGATGAACTCGCGCCAGGAAAGCCCGTCCCGAGCGCCGGCCGGTCCGAGCCCGGCGGCGGCGAGGATCCTACGGACACTCGTCGGGGAGACCCGGACGCCGAGACCGTGAAGCTCTCCGGCGATCCGCTGGTAGCCCCACCGAGGGTTCTCCCGAGCGAGCCGCAACGCCAGCTCGCGAACCTCCCGGCTGACCTTCGGGCGCCCGGGGCGTCGCCCCGGATACGTCCAGCGCTCGGCGACGAGCCGACGGTGCCATGCGAGCAGCGTTTCCGGGGTCACGAAGAACGCGCGCCAACGCGCCTTAGGGAGCAGCCGGCTCGCCGCGGCCAGGAATGCCCGGTCCGCCGGCACCAGCGAGGGGCGCGACACCTGCCGGCGAAGCACAGCGAGCTCGTGGCGCAGGACGACAATCTCGAGCTCCTTGAAATCCGATGAGCGGAAACAGAGCAACACGAGCGCCATCACACGCCCGAACATCACGTACAAGAACGACACCAGCACCAGGCTCCTCCCATCCTCGACAGAGCCAGCGACCCTACGAGCTCATCGAGCCAAACGCCCGCGCCGACGGGCACATCGAGTTTTGGCACCCCACACGCGTCCAGGGCGCAGTTGGCGTCTGGGAGATCACGTTCGCGCCGGACGGTCGGGCGACGTTCGAATACGGGCCCGAGGTCTTGGCACACGAACCGCACGTCGTATGGCCGGACGCCATGTACCGCCGCCCGCCGCCTTGCACGGTCACGCCCTGGTGTTGCTCGCGCGACACGACCACACGCCCGTCGCGCTC
>JADGPK010000175.1 GCA_017882445.1 Solirubrobacteraceae bacterium | reverse complement strand
CTACCCCTGGTTCGCCGGTGTGCTTCTCCTCAACGGCCTCGCCTTCGGCATGTTCGCGGCCCCCAACACGGCGGCGATCATGAACAGCGTGCCGGCGCGTAACCGTGGCATCGCCTCAGGGATGCGCGCCACCATGCAGACCGTCGGCATGCCGCTGTCCATAGGCATCTTCTTCTCCCTGATGGTCGTGGGCCTCACGGCCGCCGTGCCGAGGGCGATGTTCGCGGGCCTCACCGCGCACCAAGTGCCCGCCCAGGTGGCCACCGGGCTCTCCCACCTGCCACCCATCGGCTACCTGTTCGCTTCCTTCCTCGGGTACAACCCGCTGCAGCAGTTGCTCGGTGCCAAGCTGCTGGGCGCCTTGCCGCACGCAGACGCACTGACGCTCGTCGGCAAGCGGTTCTTCCCCTCGCTCATCTCCGGGCCGTTCCGCCACGGGCTCATCGACGTGCTCGTTTTCTCCGCGGTGATGTGCCTGGTGGCGGCCATGGCCTCGTGGCTTCGCGGCGGCAAGTTCGTGCACGAGGAGGCGCATGGGCACGCCGGGCAGGCGGCGCCTGGCTCGGCGGCACTCGCGCCATCGGCCGCATCGCAAGATCCGTTCCCTGTCCAGCGCGGCGGCGCGGGCTCGGCGCCGAAAGAGGCGACTTCCCGCGCCCGCGCCCATCGACCGCGCACGGGCGACTAGCTTTCGAGCCGCACCTCACACGCGTTGGGATCGGGGATGCGCGGCGTCCGCCTCGCCGCCTGCCGACATTCTGCCTGCGGCGGCGTCGCCACCAGCACGCGCGGCGCGCAGCGCCTCCTCGCGGCTGGCATACAGCGTGAAGACGTGATCCAGGCCCGTCATCTCAAGGAGTCGCCCGATCCTGCCGGTGCAGGCCACCGCCAGCGAGCCCCCCAAGGGGCGCAGGCGACGTTCGCTGCCGACCAGCACGCCCAGCCCTGTCGAGTCCATGAAGGTCACCTTTGCGAAGTCCACGACGATGCGCAGCGCCCCCGCGTCGATCGCCTGCTCCAAGGCGTCGCGAAAGACAGGCGCCGTATGGACGTCGATGTCGCCCTCCAGCTCGACGACAGCGATGCCCTCGACCGAAAGGGTCCGCGCGCAGTTCTCTGCATGACTCATGCCACATCACCCCCGCATAGGAGCGCCGGCGGCGCGAGGGGGAGCAGTCGCTGCTCGTGACCTGCTGATCTTCAAGATGTGTGCCTGCAATCTGCTCATGGCGTTCACCACTTCTCCGCTGTACACGTAGCCTTCCTCGGCGTCATGTGTGCTGCCCTGACCGCCGTCCGCGGTGCGACGGTTGCGTAGCTGCAAGGCGTCCAGGCGGCAGCGGTTGCTGCAGTACTCACGCTTGCTACTTGAAGTCTCGAACACCTGCCCGCATTGGGCGCTGCCGCACAGTCGGGCCACGGAGGGCCGCTCGCTGCCAGCTCTCCGCGAGCGAGGAGGGCTCTCGCGGCTCTCATGGACGACGCAGAACGAGAAGGGATTGTAGGCGGACAGGACGGTGTCGCAGCCCTCGACGGCGCAGACGCGACCGCGGCCGAAGACCCGCACCCGCTCTGAACGTCGTACCGCATGCACGGGAATCTGCCGCTTCACGTCGCGTCCTCGTCGAGGTCGACTGCGAGCGCGTCGGGGACGTAGGGGACGGGGAGGTGCAGGGCACGAACTTCACTTCTGGCCATAACGCCATGCCTCAGATCGTGTCTGGGACGACGTCGTCTTGAGGAGCCCGTCGTCAGCGGCGGTGGGTCACGTGCCTGCAGTGTCCCCCGGAAGCGGGATTCGCAACCCGCCGGAGGCCGAGATCGGGGGAGCAGGTCAGCTACCCGAACGTCTATGTGGGTCGTATCGTGCTCGACGACCTCCAGGCCGCCCGGTGGCGACGAGCGCGCCCAGGCGCCGGCGCGCCTCACCGCCGTCGGGGGCGCTGAAGAGCTGCGAGATGGCGGCGCCGACCATCTGTTGCTGGCTCTTTGGCACGTGACCCTTCATGTCGCGGGCGAAGTGCACCGTGCAGCGCTGCCAGGGGCAGCCGAGCACCTGGGCGATGGCGCTCTTTGAGGCCCTCGTGAGCGTCCGAGATGCAGAGCCTCACGCCGGAGAGGCCGCGGGCCACCAGGGAGCGCAGGAACTCGCGCCAGAAGGCGGCGCTCTCACTCTCGCCGACGTCGATGCCGATCACCTCGCGGCAGCCGTTCTCATGCACCGCGTAGGCGACCACGAGCGCCTTGGAGCGCACCTCGCCGGGCTCCCTGACCTTCTCGGCCTTGGCGTCCAGCCAGAGGTAGGGGTAGCGGCCCTCCAGGGGGCGCTGCCGGAAGAGGTCGACCTGCTCGTCGAGCGTCTTGCACAGGCGGCTGACCGTCGAGCGGCTCATGCTCTCGACGCCGAGCTGGGCGACGAGGCGCTCGACCTTGCGCGTACTGACGCCGTTCACGTAGGCCTCGGCGACGACGGCTACGAGGGCCTGCTCGCTTCTACGCCGCGGCTCCAGGAAGCTCGGGAAGTAGCTGCCGCTGCGCAGACGCGGGATGGCCAGCTCGAGGCTGCCTACGCGCGTGTCCCAGCCGCGCTGCCGGTAGCCGTTGCGGTGGCTGGCGCGCTCCGGTGAACGCTCGTAGCGGGCGGCGCCGGTGAGCTCGGCGATCTCGAGCTCCATGAGCTCGGCCACGACCGTGCGCACGGCCTCGCGCACGACGTCTGCCTGCTCGCCGCAGAGGAACTTGCTCGCCGCCTCGGCGACGCTCATGCTTTGTGGGTCGGCCATCGTGGTGCTCCTCTCGTCGATGATTCTGGTCGAACACCGACGATTCTAGGGGCCCCGGTGGCCGGCACTACTACTGCACCGGGTCTCGGGGACTTCTACACCACATTACGGGACTCAACTTCAGGTATGGCCATTACCCCTCCCGTTCGGGTTGCCGCAATTGTAGCCAGCTTGCCGACAGAATTGTCGACAGGAGCGCCGGCACCGGACGAGATTCGGCTGGTCGCCGGACGTTAGTCGGCCGCGAAGCCCTGTGCAGCTTGTTAGCGGTGCGGACAGAATAGCCATGCCTGTGTGGCTGAGGACACTGGCGAGCCGAACTTTGGAGCTAGCAAGGCGCCTGATTGGTGGTCCGACCCTCGTCCGGACAAGCTGTGTC
>JADGPK010000023.1 GCA_017882445.1 Solirubrobacteraceae bacterium | reverse complement strand
CGAAGAGGGCGCGCTGATCGAGCTCTTCAAGAAGCAGCGGCCCGGCGAGCCGCCGAGCGTGGACAACGCCAAGGCGCTGCTCAACCAGCTGTTCTTCGACCCCAAGCGCTACGACCTCACGCGCGTGGGCCGTTACAAGCTCAACTCGCGTCTGGGGCTGGACGTGGACATCGACACGCGCACGCTCACCCACGACGACATCCTCGCGCTGGTGCGCGAGCTGGTCTCGCTTCCCAAGCGCCTCGGCATACCGGAGGACGGCGAGGTCGAGATCAAGGACTACGCGGCCGAGGCCTTGAGCATGCCGCGCGAGCCCGTCGCCGAGCACCTCGACGAGTACGAGCACTTCGGCAACCGCCGCCTGCGCACCGTCGGCGAGCTGATCCAGGAGGCCTTCCGGATCGGGCTCTACCGCATGGAGCGAGTCGTGCGCGAGCGGCTGACCACCGAGGACGCCGACACGATCACGCCGCAGACGATCATCAACATCCGCCCGGTCGTGGCGGCGTTGAAGGAGTTCTTCGGCTCCTCCCAGCTCAGCCAGTTCATGGACCAGACGAACTCGCTCGCCGGGCTGACCCATCGCCGGCGCCTCTCGGCGCTGGGCGCCGGTGGCCTGACACGCGAGCGCGCTCCGATCGAGGTGCGCGACGTGCACCCGACGCACTACGGGCGCATGTGCCCGATCGAGACACCCGAGGGTCCGAACATCGGCCTGATCGGCTCGCTGTCCTCGTTTGCCGAGGTCTCCGAGTATGGGTTCGTGACGACGCCCTATCGGGTGGTGAAGGACGGCGTGGTGACCGAGGAGGTCCGCCACCTCGACGCCACCCAGGAAGAGGAGCTGCTGATCGCCCAGGCGAACACGCCGGTCGACCAGAAGACCGGTCGGCTCAAGGGCACCGAAATCCTCTGCCGCACGCAGGCGGGCCAGTACGTGACGGTCGGCCCCAAGGACGTCGACCTGGTCGACGTCTCGCCCGAGCAGATCTGGTCGGTGGCGACCGCGATGATTCCGTTCCTCGAGCACGACGATGCCAACCGTGCGCTGATGGGCTCGAACATGCAGCGCCAGGCCGTGCCGCTGCTGAAGTCCGACGCTCCGCTGGTCGGCACCGGCATGGAGCGCCGCGCGGCGCTCGACACGGGCGACGTGCTGCTGGCCAAGAACGCTGGCACGGTCGACTACATCGACGCCAACCAGATCGTCATGCTGGGCAGCGACGGCAAGAAGGACGAGTACGAACTCCAGAAGTACATGCGCTCCAACCAGGGCACGCTGATCCACCAGAAGCCGCTGGTCGACAACGGCCAGAAGGTCAAGGCGGGCGACGTGCTCGCCGACGGCTCCTCGACCGACAAGGGCGAGATGGCGCTCGGCAAGAACCTGATGGTGGCGTTCATGTCCTGGGAGGGCTACAACTTCGAGGACGCGATCATCCTGTCCAAGCGCCTCGTACAGGACGACGAGCTCACCTCGATCCACATCGAGGAGTACGAGATCGACGCCCGCACGACCAAGCTGGGCGAGGAGGAGATCACCCGCGACATCCCCAACCGCTCGGAGGAGTCGCTGCGCAACCTGGACGACCGTGGGATCGTGCGCATCGGCGCGGAGGTCCAGTCGGGCGACCTGCTCGTGGGCAAGGTCACGCCCAAGGGTGAGACAGAGCTGACGGCCGAGGAGAAGCTGATCCGGGCGATCTTCAAGGAGAAGGCCCGCGAGGTGCGCGACACCTCGCTGAAGGTTCCCCACGGGGAGGGTGGCGTCGTGATCGACGTCAAGACGTTCAGGCGCGACGATGGCGATGACCTGCCGCCGGGCGTGAACGACCTCGTGCGCGTGTTCGTGGCCAAGAAGCGCAAGATCTCCGAGGGCGACAAGCTCGCGGGACGGCACGGCAACAAGGGTGTGATCTCCAAGATCGTCGACCAGCAGGACATGCCGTTCCTGGAGGACGGCACGCCGGTCGACGTGATCCTCAACCCGTTGGGCGTGCCCTCGCGCATGAACGTAGGGCAGATCCTCGAGACCCACCTCGGGTGGGCCGCGGCGCAGGGCTGGTACGACGACGGCACCGAGGCCTACAGGGCCGCTCACGCAGGCTCGGGCACCGGAAGGGTCTACGTGTCGACGCCGGTCTTCGACGGTGCGACGGTCGCCGATGTCGACAACGCGCTGGTCAAGTGGCAGGACGCACACGTTGGGCGCATCCGCATGGACGTCGACAAGTCCCGCCGCGAGGGCGAGCAGGCGTCGGGCAAGATGACGCTGTTCAACGGTCGTAGCGGTGAGCCGTTCGCGGAACAGGTGACGGTGGGATACATGTACATCCTGAAGCTCCTGCACCTCGTCGACGACAAGATCCACGCCCGCTCGACCGGTCCGTACTCGCTGGTCACCCAGCAGCCGCTGGGCGGCAAGGCGCAGTTCGGCGGGCAGCGCTTCGGCGAGATGGAGGTCTGGGCGCTGGAGGCATACGGCGCCGCATACACGCTGCAGGAGATGCTCACGATCAAGTCCGACGACACTGTCGGCCGCGTGAAGGCCTACGAGGCGATCGTCAAGGGCGAGAACATCGCCGAGCCGTCGATCCCCGAGTCGTTCAAGGTCCTGCTCAAGGAGATGCAGTCGCTGGCGCTCGACGTCAACGTCGTCTCCGAGGAGGGCCAGCGTGCGGAAATGCGCGACGAGGACGACGACCTGCTGCGTGCCGCCGAGGAGCTCGGCATCGACCTCTCCGGGGTGCGAGCCCTGGCAGGCGACGCCAGCGACGAGGAGTTGGATGGCCAGGAGAGCGCCGACGCCGTCGCCACGGGCGACGCCGAGGACGGCGCCGAGGAGGAGGACGCGATCGGCGTGGAGGAGCTGATCGCGGTCGATGTGACGGAGGGAGTCGACCTTGACAGCCTGGTCGGCGAGGAGTCCCCCGAGGAGTTGCCGGATTCACCCGCGAGCGAAAGCACAACCAGATGATCGATATCAATAACTTCGACGCAATCGAGATCAGTCTCGCCTCGTCAAAGCAGATCCGCAGTTGGAGCTCGGGCGAGGTCACAAAGCCGGAGACCATCAACTACCGGACGCTGAAGCCGGAGAAGGACGGTCTGTTCTGCGAGCGGATCTTCGGTCCGACCAAGGACTGGGAGTGCTACTGCGGCAAGTACAAGCGCGTTCGCTACAAGGGCATCGTGTGCGAGCGCTGCGGCGTGGAGGTCACGCGCTCGAAGGTCCGCCGTGAGCGGATGGGTCACGTCGACCTCGCCGCGCCGGTCAGCCACATCTGGTTCTTCAAGGGCGTGCCCAGCCGGATCGGCTACCTGCTGGACATGGCGCCCAAGGAACTCGAGAAGGTCCTGTACTTCGCCGGCTCGATCGTCACGTGGGTAGACGACGAGGCGCGCACGAAGGACTCAGAGGCGCTCGAGAAGGAGGTCAACAAGGTCCTCGACGCCTACGCGGCCGAGCGTGAGGAGCGCGTGCTCGAACTGCGCGAGTCGCTCAAGCGGCGCGAAAAGTACCTGCAGGGCGGCAAACAGACCAACTTCAACGACGAAGACCACCTGTGGGCGGACTCGCTCGACATCAACCTGACGAAATTGTCTGAGGAGGAGCGCGACAAACAGGTCAAGGAGCTGGCGAAGGCCTTCGAGGCGGACATCTCCGACACCGAAGCCTATATCGAGGATGCCGCCGAGCGGATGCGCAACGTCTGGGAGCTCTTCAAGACGATGGAGCCCAAGCAGATCGAGCACGACGAGACGACCTTCCGCGAGCTGAAGGAGCGCTTCGGCTCCTCCTACGGCTTCGGCGAGTACTTCCGCGGCGGCATGGGCGCGGAAGCGATCCGCGATCTGCTCCAGCAGGTCGACCTGGAGGCAGAACGGGTCGAGCTCGAGGATCAGGTGAAGAACGGCAAAGGCCAGAAGCAGGCGCGCGCAGTCAAGCGCCTGAAGGTGGTCTCGGCCTTCATCCAGTCCGGCAACAAGCCCGAGATGATGGTGCTCGACGCGGTGCCGGTGATCCCGCCTGAGCTGCGCCCGATGGTGCAGCTGGACGGCGGGCGCTTCGCGACTTCGGACCTCAACGACCTCTATCGCCGCGTGATCAACCGCAACAACCGCCTCAAGCGGCTGCTCGATCTCGGTGCGCCCGAGATCATCGTCAACAACGAGAAGCGGATGCTGCAGGAGGCCGTCGACGCGCTGTTCGACAACGGCCGCCGCGGGCGTCCGGTCACCGGCCCGGGCAATCGGCCGCTGAAGAGCCTGTCGGACATGCTCAAGGGCAAGCAGGGGCGCTTCCGCCAGAACCTGCTGGGCAAGCGCGTGGACTACTCGGGGCGTTCGGTGATCGTGGCCGGCCCGTACCTGAAGCTGCACCAGTGCGGCCTGCCCAAGATCATGGCGCTCGAGCTGTTCAAGCCGTTCATCATGGCCCGCCTCGTCGAGCGCAAGTCCGCGCAGAACATCAAGGCCGCCAAGAAGATGGTCGACTCGATGATCGCCGAGGTGTGGGACGTGCTCGAGGAGGTCATCCGCGAGCACCCGGTGCTGCTCAACCGCGCGCCGACGCTTCACCGTCTGGGCATCCAGGCGTTCGAGCCGCTGCTCGTCGAGGGCAAGGCGATCCAGGTTCACCCCCTGGTCTGCCACGCGTTCAACGCTGACTTCGACGGCGACCAGATGGCGGTGCATCTGCCGCTCTCGGCCGAGGCGCAGGCGGAGGCCCGCATCCTGATGCTGTCCTCCAACAACATCCTGTCCCCGGCACACGGCGCGCCGCTGGCGACCCCCACCCAGGACATGATCCTGGGCGCCTACTACCTGACCTACGGCCCGGAGGCGGAGGAGCTGGCGAAGATCGACCGCGCCACGCACGATCCGCGACCGCACGTGTTCCGCACCGCGCAGGAGGCAGAACTCTCCTACGAGGCGGGCGTGGTCAAGTTGCATGACCTGGCCGAGTTCCGCCCCTACGGGCGCGACGGCGGCCACGTGCTCACCACGATCGGGCGGATCATCTACAACGACCGCATCGAGCGGGCGCTGGCGGAGGCGCTGGGCGACGAGTTCGACCCCGCCAAGTACCTGTTCGTCAACCAGTCGATGAAGAAGCGTGACACCACGCGGCTGATCGACCTGCTCGTGCAGACGTATGGCGCGACGACGATCTCGCTGGTGCTCGACGCGTTCAAGGATCTCGGCTTCAAGTACGCCACGCAGGCCGGGATCACGATCTCCAAGAACGACGTGGTCGTGCCGCCGGAGAAGCAGTCGATCCTCGACCGCTACGACAAGCTCGTCGGTGAGATCACCGATCAGTACGACGACGGCCTGATCACCCAGGAGGAGCGACACGAGGCGGTTGTCGAGCAGTGGAACGCCGCCACCGACGAGGTCGCCGAGGCGATGATCCAAAATCTCGACACCCTGAACCCCATCTTCATGATGGCCAACTCGGGTGCTCGTGGCTCGTTCAAGCAGATCCGTCAGCTGGCGGGGATGCGTGGCCTGATGGCCAACCCGAAGGGTGAAATCATCGAGCGCCCGATCAAGGCCAACTTCATGGAGGGCCTGTCGGTGCTCGAGTACTTCATCTCCACGCACGGCGCGCGAAAGGGGCTGGCCGACACGGCCCTGCGCACGGCGGACTCGGGCTACCTGACGCGGCGCCTCGTCGACGTGGCTCAGGACGTGATCATCCGCGAGGCCGACTGCGGCACCGAGGACTACATCGAAATGGTCGTGTTCAAGGCCGACGGCGAACCGAATGACGGTCTCGTCGGACGGATCGCCGCCAAGCCGATCACCACCAAGCGCAACCGGATGCTCGCCGAGCAGGGCGCCGAAATCGGACGCAGCCATCTGGCCGACATCGTCGGAGCCCTCGGCGAGGATCCCGACAAGCGTGCCGCGCTCAGGGTGCCGGTGCGTTCGGTGCTCAAGTGCGAGGCGCCCAGCGGCGTCTGCCAGGCCTGTTACGGCCGGGCGATGGCCACCGGAGCGCTCGCGCAGGTCGGCGACGCGGTGGGCATCGTGGCGGCGCAGTCGATCGGCGAGCCCGGGACGCAGCTGACGATGCGTACCTTCCACACCGGCGGAGTGGCCGGCGCGGACATCACGCACGGCCTGCCGCGGGTGGTCGAGCTGTTCGAGGCGAGGCGTCCGAAGGGCTTGGCGAAAATCGCCGAGCAGGACGGCATCGTCTCGATCGAGGAGACCGACAAAGCACTCACGGTGGTGATCACCGACGAGGCCGGCGAGGAGCATCGCCACTCCTTCCCACGGCGGACCAGACTGTTCGTGGCCTCGGGCGAGAAGATCGCAGCAGGACGGCAGCTCAACGAGGGTTCGGTGTACCCGCACGAGCTGCTGGCGGTCCGCGGGCGGACCGAGACCGAGCAGTACCTGGTCAAGGAGGTCCAGGAGGTCTACAAGTCCCAGGGCGTGGACATCGATGACAAGCACATCGAGCTGATCGTTCGCCAGATGCTGAAGAAGGTGCGGGTGGACCAGAAGGGCGACACCGACTACCTGCCCGGACAGTTCGTGGATCGCTTCGAGTTCGCCAAGATCAACGACGCCGTGACAGACAAGGGCGGCGAGGGAGCTCAGTTCGAGGACATCATCCTGGGCATCACCAAGGCCTCGCTGAACACCGACTCGTTCCTGTCGGCGGCCTCCTTCCAGGAGACCACCAAGGTCCTGACAGATGCGGCCCTCGAGGGCAAGATCGACCGTCTGAACGGGCTGAAGGAGAATGTGATCATCGGCAAGCTGATCCCTGCGGCCACCGGTCTGAAGCGCTACCGGCGGATCGAGATCGAACCGGCCGAACCGCTGCCCCGTGCGATCGACGATGTCGGCCTGCTCGACCAGGACGAGATCGCGGCCGAGCTGGGTCTCTCAGGCGGTGAGGGGTTCAACGGCGGCTACGGCCAGGAGTTCGACGCGGACCTGGCCTCGCTCGAGAGGATCGGCGCCGGCGGCACCGACCCGGGCTTCGCCGAGGAGCTCGCCGAGCTCGAGATCCCCGAGGAGAGCCCGGCGGGCAAAGACAAGTAGCTTGGATCGTAGGCAGGTAGGTACGTAGGTGATGGCCCTCGGGGCGGTGCGAGCCGCTCCGGGGGTTCATTGCCTGTTCGCAGCTGGTGTATCACCGCTGCGATACACCACTCTCTGAGAAGGGGAGCCACACACCGCTGGCCGCTCAGCAGCGGCCTGGCATCGCTACGACGGCGCGCCGGCCGAGCGTCGCGATGCCCGTCAGCGCTCCGCCTGCCGGCCGATCTGCGGTCGGTCCCGCGCCCACCTCGCGAGCTCCCGCGCCTCCAGCGACGTGAGCCCAAGCTCGGACTCGGTCTGGACCAGCAGCGTCGCCGCGCTCCGTTCCCCTGCCCAGGCATGGCAGGCGGAGTTGAACGCGTCGTCGATCCATGCAAGCGGTCGTCCGCCCGCATACGTGTCGATCGCGTCGAGCTTCCAGTGTGCGTTTGAGCGTCCCGGGGAGCGAGCAAAGCGCAGAAACGGCAGCGCTGCGGGCAATCCCAGCAGGTGGGGGAGATGTTCGTTGGCTCGCTCCTCCCAACCGCTCGCCCACACCAGGTCGAACAGCGGCGCCAGGGCAAGCAGGTGAGCGGCCGCTGTGGACGAAAGGAAGTGCGGCATGCCGTCTACCGAATGGAAGGAACCCTCGAGCGACCGTCTCGCGGCGCGCTGCCCGACGCGAGCTCCGAACAGCGAGATGACGCCGTCGATGTCGACCATCAGCAGCGGTCTGGAGCCCGTGGCCGCTGGCGGGGGATCTTCGCCGAGCCCCTCTGGGGCGCCACCCCGCACCATTAAGCTGCGCTCTTTAGCTTGCATAGAGGTTGGCGCCAGTACTCTGCTGAGGACGGTTGATTCGCCTACGTCGCTGACGCGCAGTAAAGCAGCACGCGACCGTAGTCGATGGATCAGCCCGTCGCAGACATCTCAACTATGACTCTAGACCTAGGCATACTGCTGGCCCTTGCGTGCGCGTTCGTTGCGAACCTCGGCTTCTTCTACAAGTACAAGGGCGCCAACTCGGTGCCCAAGGTGCAGGTGCTCCATCCGCTGCGTTCGGCCAGGAGGCTGTACTCCTCCAAGTGGTTCGCCCTGGGCATGCTCATCGCGACGGCCAGCTGGGGGCTGCACGTGGCGGCGCTCACGCTGGCGCCGATGTCGGTGGTCCAGGTCTCGCTCGCTGCGGGCGTCGTGTTCATCGCGGTGATGGCCGAGCGGCTGTTCGGCTTCAGCGTCGGTCGACGCCAGTGGGTCGGCCTGGTGCTCACCGCCGCCGGGCTGGTTCTGCTCGGCGTGACGCTGCCCGCCATGCACGGCTCGCACTCGCACTTCTCCGACGTGGCGATGATCTCCTTCGAGGCCGGCCTGTTCGGACTCGGCGGCCTGCTGCTGATGGGGCCGCGCATGGGAGGACCGGTCGAGCACCACGGCGTCATGCTCGGCGCCGCGTCGGGGATCCTGTTCGGGGTCTCTGACACGGCCATCAAGGCGCTCACCGGCATCACGGCGGCGCACGGCGTGCTCGGCCTCCTGCTGAGCCCCTGGCTGATGGTTGCCGCGCTCGCCTCGATCGTCGCCTTCTACGCATCCGCCCGCGGACTCCAGGACGGCGAAGCCGTCCCTGTCATCGCCGTCACAGGCACCGCCGCGAACATCGCCGGGATCGCCGGCGGGATCGTCGTCTTCGGCGATCCGATGGCCGGGAGCACGCTGGGAGTGGTGCTCCAGGCACTCGCATTCGTGCTCGTCGTGGTCGCCTCCGCACTCATGCCCGCGCCCGTGCGCGCGGTCGGCGTGGCCCAGAGCGCCTAGCGCTGCTAGCATCTGCGCCCGATGCCCACCACCTCCCAACTCGTGCGCAAGGGTCGCGTGACGCCCAAGAAGAAGCTCGCGACCCCAGGCCTGAAGTCCGGCAAGGGGCGCAAGAAGAAGGTCGCGGCCCCACAGCGACGCGGAGTGTGCACACGTGTGTACACGACCACCCCAAAGAAGCCTAACTCCGCGCTG
Source organism: Solirubrobacteraceae bacterium (assembly GCA_017882445.1). GTDB lineage: Bacteria > Actinomycetota > Thermoleophilia > Solirubrobacterales > Solirubrobacteraceae > Palsa-744. The sequence goes on along the minus strand of JADGPK010000023.1, from coordinate 26,750 downwards.
CGGAAGGTCGCGCGTGTGCGGATCTCCGGATCCATCGAGGTCACCGCGTACATCCCCGGCGAGGGGCACAACCTGCAGGAGCACTCGGTGGTGCTCGTCCGCGGCGGTCGGGTCAAGGATCTCCCGGGCGTACGCTACAAGGTCGTCCGCGGCACGCTCGATGCGGCCGGCGTGAGCGATCGCAAGAAGGCGCGCTCGCAGTACGGCGTGAAGAAAAAGTAGCTCATGCCCCGCCGCGCAGCCGCCCAGATCCGCCCCATCGAGGCGGATGCCATACACCGCTCGAAACTTGTTCAGCAGGTGATCAACAAGGTGATGCTCGACGGCAAGAAGTCGACCGCCGAGCGGATCGTCTACGACGCCCTCGCACTGATCGGCGAGCGCAGCGACAAGAACCCCGTCGAGGTGCTCGAAGCCTCGATCAAGGCGCTCACGCCGTCGCTCGAGGTTCGCTCGCGGCGCGTCGGTGGCGCCACCTACCAGGTGCCCGTCGAGGTGCCCTCGCTGCGCGCACGCACGCTGGCGGTTCGCTGGCTGGTGGAGTTCGCCAGGCAGAGGCGTGAGAAGACCATGGCCCAGCGGCTGGCCAACGAGCTGATGGACGCGCAGTCCCAGCAGGGTGGGGCGTACAAGCGCAAGGACGACATCTACCGCATGGCCCAGGCCAACAAGGCCTTCGCGCACTACCGCTGGTAAGCGATCCGATGACCGGTACTAGCCGGCGTCCTCGAACCGCTTACTGAGTGAGTGTCGAGTCGAACCCGCGCATGCGCGCGTTCGCCGAGCGGTGCATGCACCTTTGAGGCGCACACTCTCAGTAGGATTGAGATTGGGTGGGCCTGAATCGCAATCTCTGGCCGGAACGCAATGCCTGGGTTTCCGGGCCGCTTGGTCGAGAGTCCAGCAGGTCTCGTCACGCGCGGCGATTGGCCCGTGAGGCGGCGATACGTCGCCATCGGCAGGTTCGCGGGGCTTTGGTTCGTCTTCGGCAGCTACTGACGCGAGACTAGCTTCGCTGGCCGATGAGCTCGGCCGACCCTGGGCTCACGAAACCCTCTATGGCTGCCGCGCTAGTGCCCACCTGCGGGATCAGCGCCGCGAAGAAGGGGGTTGAAGAAAGAAGCTTCGGTACCTAAACTTTCGGTACCGAATGTCTCTGGCCTCGAGAACTCAACCGATGCACAGCCCGGCCGCCTCAGACAGGATCGAGCCGCATGTCTGGAGGATCGCCGGCGTGGTGATCCTCGGGATGGTGATGTCGATTCTCGACACGACCATCGTCAACGTGGCGCTGCGCACGCTTGGACACGACCTGCACAGCACGATCGCCCAGATCCAATGGGTGGTGACCGGTTATCTGCTCGCGCTGGCGGCGGTGATCCCGGTGACCGGGTGGGCGGCCCGGCGCTTCGGGGCCAGGCGCGTGTACATGACCTCGCTCGTGCTGTTCACGGTCGGCTCGGGGCTGTGCGCGGTGGCGAGCACGACCACGACGCTCGTCCTCTTCCGCGTCCTGCAGGGCGTGGGGGGCGGGATGATCATGCCGGTGGGCCAGCTGATCATGGCCCAGGTGGCCGGTCCGAAGCGGATGGGCCGGGTGATGGCGATCGTCTCGATGCCCGCGATGCTCGCGCCGATCCTCGGGCCGGTGGTGGGCGGGGCGATCCTGCAGAACCTCCACTGGTCCTGGATCTTCCTCGTCAACCTCCCCGTCGGTCTGATCGCCTTCATGGCGGCCTGGCGGACGATCCCCCACACCGAGTCCGGCCATGCCGGACGCCTCGACGTGGTCGGCCTCGCCCTGCTCTCGACCGCCTCGAGCGCGCTCGTCTACGGCCTCTCCCAGCTCGGGAGCAACAGCGACCTGACGGCGCCGGTCGTCGTCTGGCCGACGCTCGCCGGCGTGGCGCTCGGCGGCGCCTTCTGCTGGCACGCGCTGCGCGTCGAGCACCCGCTGCTGGATGTCCGGCTGTATGCCAACCGCGTGTTCGGCGCCGCCTCGCTGACGACCTTCGGCCTCGGCGCCGCTCTCTTCGGGGCGATGATCCTGGTGCCGCTCTACTACCAGGAGGTGCGCCACGAGAGCGTGATCGCCACCGGCCTGTTGACCGGGCCACAGGGCTTGGGGATGCTGCTCGTGATGCCTCTCAGCGGTCGGCTCACCCAACGCTTCGGCGGCGGTCGCGTGGCGCTCGCGGGCGTCTCGATACTGTGCCTCGGCACCGTGCCGCTCGCATTGATCGGTACGCACACCTCGATCGTCTCGATCTCCCTGGTCCTCGTCCTGCGCGGGATCGGCATCGGCTTCGCGTTCATGCCCGCGATGACCGCGGCCTTCGCCTCGCTGCGTCCCGAGCAGCTCTCCGACGCGACACCCCAGCTGAACGTGCTGCAGCGAATCGGCGGCGCGATCGGCACTGCCGTGCTCGCGGTGGTGCTGCAGCGCGCCAGCGGACACGCCCCCTCGCTGGCCAAGCTCTCGAACGCGTTCGACGACGCCTACTGGTGGTCGCTGGGGATCGCGGTGCTCTCGTTGATCCCCTGCCTGGTGCTGCTGCGTGCCGAGAATCCGCGGGCGCGCCCCGAGGCGGCCGCGGCGAGCGCCGAGAAGGGCATCGCGCCGCTCGGCGCCTGAGGTCTCACTGATGAGTCGAGAGGATCAGGCACTCGAGCTCGGCCAGGTCTTTCGTCGCCTGTTCCGCACCCTCAACCGGCTGCGCGGGCGCGACACCCACCTTGGCGGCTCGGAGCTCAGCCACGCCCAGTTCGAGCTGCTGATCGAGCTCGACGAGCGCGGCGCGCTGCCCGCGGGGGAGCTCGCCGCTGCGGCGCGCCTGTCGCCCGGGACGGTCACGCAGATGCTCGACCACCTGGCGGTCTGCGGTCACGTCGAACGGGTCCGCTCGGAGACCGATCGGCGCGTCGTCGTCTCGCGGCTGACACCCGCCGGGCGCAAGCAGATCCGAGCCAAGCGCGAGGCCTGGAAGGAGCACTGGGACGGGGCGCTCGAGGGTCTTCCCGAGAGCGACCTGCGCGCGGCCACCCGCGTGCTCGAGCGCCTCGGCGCGATGTTCGACGACGGGCCGCCGCAGCAGGCCTGCGAGGCGTCCGCGTCGGCGTCTCCGACAGGCTCGGAATCGGGCGTGCAGGCCCGTCAGGAGTGAGAATTCCTCTGCTATAGTCGGGTTCGCGTCGCGGGTGGACGCGGCGTACGAACATGCCTCCCCCGCGGAGTCGCGATCAAAGATGGAGACCTCGAGCTGACAACGACGCGGACCGGTCCAAACAAGACCAGATGCGCGCGTGGGCCCGAGGGGCCCATTTTTTTGCCCGCAGAGCCCTCCAGCCACGAACCCCGATGCTGACAGATGCCACGTAAGTTCTCACTTCAAAACACCCGCAACATCGGGATCATGGCGCACATCGACGCCGGTAAGACGACGACGACCGAGCGCATCCTCTACTACACGGGGCGCACCTACAAGATCGGCGAGGTCCACGAGGGCGCGGCGGTCATGGACTGGATGGAGCAGGAGCAGGAGCGTGGCATCACGATCACCTCCGCCGCCACCACCGCGCAGTGGAAGGACCATCGGATCAACATCATCGACACGCCCGGTCACGTCGACTTCACGGTCGAGGTTGAGCGCTCGCTGCGCGTGCTCGACGGTGCGATCGCCCTGTTCGACTCCGTCGCGGGGGTCGAGCCCCAGTCGGAGACCGTCTGGCGCCAGGCCGACAAGTACCACGTGCCGCGCATCGCGTACATCAACAAGATGGACCGCATCGGCGCCGACTTCGACAAGGGCGTGCAGACGATGATCGATCGCCTCGGCGCCCACCCCGTGCCCATCCAGCTTCCGATCGGCGTCGAGGGCGACTTCGAGGGAGTCGTCGACCTGGTTGCGATGAAGGCGATCGTCTACAAAGACGAGATGGGCAAGGAACAGGATGTCCTTGAGATCCCCGAGCGCCTGCTGGAAGCGGCGGGAGCCGCGCGCGAACACCTGCTCGAGGAGATCTCCCACTACGACGACGCCGTGCTGGAGCTGATCCTGGAGGAGGCCGAGGTACCCGAGGCCACCCTCAAGCAGGCGATCCGCAACGCGACGCTGTCGACCAAACTGACCCCTGTGCTGTGTGGATCCTCCTTCAAGAACAAGGGTGTGCAGCCGCTGCTGGACGCGGTCATCGACTACCTCCCATCCCCGCTGGACGTTCCCCCCGTGATCGGCACCGAACTGATCAAGGGCGAGGAGCAGGAGCGCGAGGTAGTCCGCAACGCCGATGACTCCGAACCTTTCGCCGCGCTGGCGTTCAAGATCGCAGCCGACCCCTACGTCGGCAAGCTGACGTACTTCCGTGTCTACTCCGGCAAACTCGAGGCGGGCGCACGCGTGCTGAACGTCAGCAGCGGACGCACCGAGCGGATCGGGCGGATCCTGATGATGCACGCCAACGAGCGCGAGGAGGTCTCCGAGGTCTATTCGGGCGACATCGCCGCCGCGGTGGGCATCAAGCAGGTGATCACCGGGGACACCCTCGCGGCTCCCGACGCTCCGGTGCACCTGGAGAACATCATCTTCCCGGAGCCGGTCATCAAGGTCGCGGTCGAGCCCAAGACGAAGATCGACCAGGAGAAGATGTCGATCGCGCTGGGCCGTCTGGCCGAGGAGGACCCCACCTTCCAGGTGCGCACCAACGAGGAGACCGGCCAGACCGAGATATCGGGCATGGGCGAGCTGCACCTCGAAGTGCTGGTCGACCGCATGAAGCGCGAGTTCGGCGTCGAGGCCAACGTCGGTCGCCCGCAGGTCTCCTACCGCGAGACCGTGCGCGGGACGGTGGAGAAGATCGAGGGCAAGTTCGTGCGCCAGACGGGCGGCTCGGGTCAGTTCGGTGTCGTCTACATCAACCTCGAGCCGGCTCCGGGCGACGGATTCGAGTTCATCAACAAGATCAAGGGTGGAGCGATCCCCTCGGAATACATCCCCGCCGTGAAGAAGGGCGTCGAAGAGGCGCTCGAGAACGGCGTCAAGGCCGGCTACCCCATGGTGGACGTGCGCGTGACCTTGGTCGACGGCAAGTACCACGACGTGGACTCCTCGGAGATCGCCTTCAAGGTCGCCGGCTCCATCGCCTTCAAAGAGGCCTCCAAACGGGCCAAGCCTGTGCTGCTCGAGCCGATCTTCGCGGTCGAGGTGGTCACGCCGGAGGAGTTCGTCGGAGGCGTGATCGGCGACCTCAGCAGCCGGCGCGGTCGCGTGGAGGGCCAGGAGCCGCGCGGCAATGCCAAGGTCGTCACGGCCCGGGTGCCGCTCAGCGAGATGTTCGGCTATGCGACGGATCTGCGGTCGAACACGCAGGGGCGTGCCACGTACACGATGCAGTTCGAGGCATACGAAGAGGTTCCACCGAGCATCGCTGAGAAGATCGTCGAACAGCGAACGGGGGAGCCCGTCCCGGTCTAGGCGCACAGCTGATGGGCCTCGGGTCAAACAGCCCGCAGCACGGGGCGCATGGCAGCAGGCAGCAGGCAGCAGTCAAGGAAAGCCGCAGTTAGATAGATTTCTGAGGTTCGCCTCCACAGGGGCGGACATACAAGTCGATACAGGAGCGAGCAAAAAGTGGCGAAGGAGAAGTTCGAGCGCGACAAGCCGCACGTCAACGTCGGGACCATCGGTCACATCGATCATGGCAAGACGACGCTGACCGCTGCCATCACCACGGTGCTGGCTGAGCACGGGGGCGCCGAAGCCCGCAGCTTCGAGGAGATCGACAACGCGCCCGAGGAGAAGGAACGCGGAATCACGATCGCCACCTCCCACGTCGAGTACCAGACCGAGAACCGTCACTACGCGCACGTGGACTGTCCCGGTCACGCGGACTACGTCAAGAACATGATCACCGGCGCCGCCCAGATGGACGGGGCGATCCTCGTGGTCTCCGCAGCCGACGGGCCCATGCCCCAGACGCGCGAGCACATCCTGCTCGCCCGCCAGGTCGGCGTGCCCTACATCGTGGTCTTCCTGAACAAGGCGGACATGGTCGACGACGAGGAGCTGCTGGAGCTGGTCGAGGTCGAGGTGCGCGAGCTCCTCAGCGAATACGACTTCCCCGGCGACGACATCCCGTTCATCGTCGGCTCGGCGCTGAAGGCGCTGGAAGGCGACGAGACGTACAAGGCCAAGATCCTCGAGCTGGCTGCAGCCCTGGACACCTACATCCCCGAGCCCGTGCGCGAGCTCGACAAGCCATTCCTGATGCCGATCGAGGACGTCTTCTCGATCACCGGCCGCGGAACCGTGGCCACCGGCCGCGTCGAGCAGGGCATCGTCAACACCGGCGACACGGTCGAGATCGTTGGCGTCCACGCGACCACCAGCACGGTGGTGACGGGCGTGGAGATGTTCCGCAAGATCCTCGACCAGGGCCAGGCGGGCGACAACGTCGGCTGCCTGCTGCGTGGCACCAAGCGCGAGGAGATCGAGCGCGGCCAGGTGCTGTGCAAGCCGGGCTCAATCACCCCGCACACCAAGTACAAGGCCGAGGTGTACGTGTTGAAGAAGGAGGAGGGTGGACGCCACACCCCGTTCTTCACCGGCTACAGGCCGCAGTTCTACTTCCGTACCACCGATGTCACCGGGGTGGCCAAGCTCCCCGACGGCGTCGAGATGGTCATGCCAGGCGACAACGTCCAGATGGAGATCGAACTGATCCAGCCGATCGCCATGGACCAGGGCCTGCGTTTCGCGATCCGAGAGGGTGGCCGGACGGTCGGTTCGGGCGTGGTCACGGAGATTATCGAGTAGCACCCGCGCGCCCATCCGTAGCGCTGTAGGGCGACGCGCACATTGGCAGTCCGATACGACTAACACAGCCCCGCCGCGCAGGTGTGGCGGCGACGGTGCGGGTTCCCTGAAAGAGGGGTCCGCCTTTCTCTCGCCGTTCGGGTGGAGCAGGCGGGAGACCTCCCGCCCGACAGGATAGGCAGCGACGCAACTAGCAGCACGAAGCGCCAAGACAACACCAAAGACAGACAACGAGATCACTAGAGAGCTTCCATGGCAGCCGCCAACCAAAACAAGATCCGCATCCGCCTCAAGGCATACGACACGTCTGCCATCGAGTCGGCGGCCAAGGAGATAGTCGAGACCGCCACCCGCACCGGGGCGAGCGTCTCGGGCCCTGTGCCGCTGCCCACCGAGAAGAACGTCTACTGCGTGATCCGCTCCCCGTTCAAGGACAAGGATTCGCGCGAGCACTTCGAGATCCGCACGCACAAGCGTCTCATCGACATTCATCAGCCGACGCCCAAGACGGTCGACTCGTTGCAGCGCCTGGATCACCTCCCGGCGGGTGTCGACATCGAGATCCGGCTCGCCACCTGAACATGTCCGCCATTCTCGCCAAGAAGCTAGGCATGACCCAGGTCTTCCAACAGGACGGTAGCGTCGCGCGCGTAACCGTGCTGGAGGCCGGACCGTGCCCGGTGACCGCGATACGCACGCCCGAACGCGACGGCTACGAGGCGGTCCAGCTGGCGTTCGGCCTGACCAAGGAGAAGCACCTCTCAAAGCCCGAGCTCGGCCACCTCAAGAAGGCGGACGCGCCTCCGATGCGCACGCTCGCGGAGTTCCGTGACGAGGCCGGCGAGTTACAGCTCGGCGAGATGGTCACGGTGGAGTCGTTCGAGGTCGGAGCCCGCGTGAAGATATCCGGGACGTCGAAGGGCAAGGGCTTTCAGGGGACGGTCAAGCGCCACAAATTCGCCAGCGGCCCGAAGTCGCACGGCTCGCACAACGTCCGAGCTCCCGGTTCGATCGGCGCGTCGGCGACGCCCTCGCGTGTGTTCAAAGGGATCCGCGGACCGGGGCAGATGGGGAACAAGCGCGTGACCCAGAAGGGTCTCGAGATCGTCCACGTTGACACCAAGGAGAACCTGCTGATGGTGCGCGGCTCGGTTCCGGGCCCCTCCGGGAGCATCGTGGAGGTGCGTACCGATGCCTGACGCCCCCGTGCTCGGAGCGAGCACGACCGGGTCGTCGCCGAAGAAGGTCAAGCTCGACGACGCCGCGTTCGGAGCTCGCTTCGTCGGACCGCTGGTGCACCAGAGCGTGCGCGCCGAGCAGGCCGCGCGCCGGCGCGGAACCGCGGCCACCAAGACCCGCGGAATGGTCTCCGGCGGTGGCGCCAAGCCGTGGCGGCAGAAGGGCACCGGCCGGGCGCGTGCCGGCTCCAGTCGCTCTCCCATCTGGACCGGCGGTGGCACCGCCTTCGGGCCGCACCCACGCTCCTACACCTTCAAGGTCAATCGCAAGGAGCAGCGCGCAGCGCTGCGCAGCGCCCTCTCGCTGCACGCCCAGCGCGGCTCGATAGCGATCCTCGACGCGGGTGCCTTCCAGGCGCCCAAGACGCGCCAGGCGCTCGATCTGCTCGAAGCCTGGGGCCAGCCTCGTGGCACGCTCGTGGTGCTCATGGCCGAGGAGTCCTCGGCGGCGCTGTCCTTCCGCAACCTCGCACGGGTGGCGGTCCTCACCGCCGAGAACGTCGGCGTGACCGACCTGCTCGGCGCGGCGTCGCTCCTCGTCTCAGCGGGCGCTCTCGACGCGCTTGCCGCCAGGACCGGCCCGCCGCGCGCCGGCGGGGAGGCGAAGGCCTGATGGAGCACACGCACGTGATCATTCGCCCGGTGGTGTCCGAGAAGAGCTACGTGCTCTCGGCGGCCGACAGGTACACGTTCCGCGTTCACCCCGACGCGCACAAGACGCAGATCCGCCAGGCGGTGGAGGCGCTGTTCGAGGTCCACGTGGTGGAGGTCAGGACGCTGAGCGTGAAGTCCAAGCCCAAGCGCCGGGGCAACTCGCGCGGGCGGACGCGCACGTGGAAGAAGGCCATCGTGCAGGTGCGCGCGGGCGAGAGCATTCCGATCTTCCAGGGCCTACAGGCCCTCGAGGGATAAGGGCACAGACGATGGCCATTCGCAAGCCCAAGCCCACGAGTCCCGGTATGCGGTTCGTCTCCTACCCGGATTTCGCCGAGGTCACCAAGACGAAGCCCGAGAAGACGCTGATCGAAGGGCTGAAGAAGAGCGGCGGTCGCAACGCGCTCGGGCGCAAGACCGCGCGCCATCGCGGCGGCGGGGCCAAGCGCGCCTACCGGCGGGTGGACTTCAAGCGCCGCAAGGATGGCGTCGACGCCAGGGTCGCAGCGATCGAGTACGACCCCAACCGTTCCGCATACATCGCGCTGCTGCACTATGTGGACGGCGAGAAGCGCTACATCCTCGCGCCTCAGAGGCTCGTGGTCGGCATGACCGTCGCCTCCGGTGAGAACGCCGACATAGCGGTGGGCAACTGCATGGAGCTCGCCCGGATGCCCGTCGGCACGGTCGTGCACAACGTCGAGCTGCAGCCCGGCCGTGGCGGCCAGATGGCTCGCTCGGCGGGCGCCTCGGCTCAGTTGATGGCCAAGGACGGCGAGATGGCCACCCTGCGCCTGCCCTCCGGGGAGATGCGGTTGGTGCGCGCGGAGTGCCGTGCGACCGTCGGCACGATCGGCAACGCCGAGCACCAGAACGTGAAGGTCGGCAAGGCGGGGCGCAAGCGCCACATGGGCGTGCGCCCGCAGACGCGCGGCGTCGCGATGAACCCCGTGGACCACCCCCACGGAGGAGGCGAGGGCTCGACGACCGCAGGTCGTCACCCGGTCACCCCGTGGGGCGTGCCCACGCTCGGATATCGCACGCGCAAGCAGAACAAGACCTCTGACCGCTACATCGTGCGCGGCCGGCGCCGCGGGAAGGGCAAGCAGCGATGAGTCGCTCCAGCAAGAAGGGCCCATGGGTCGAAGAGCGCCTGATGACCCGCATCGAAGCGTTGAACGCTCAGAACACCAAAAAAATGCTCAGGACGTGGTCGCGCGCATCGACGATCTTCCCCGAGATGGTCGGCCACACGATCGCTGTCCACGACGGCAAAAAGCACGTGCCGGTCTTCATCAGCGAGTCGATGGTCGGTCACAAGCTCGGCGAGTTCGCACCCACACGCACCTTCCGCGGCCACGCCGGTTCAGGAAAGGTCCGATGAGCGCCGAGACCCCCGCCGATCCGCCGGAGGGCGCCGCGGACGCAACGCCGCAGACGCCTGCCGCGGGCAAAGCGACCGCCAAACCAGCGCGCGCTCCAAGAGTCGCCGACGCCGAGGCGACCGCGCAGCAGCCCACGGCGGCGAAGGCCGGCGGCGAGAAGGCCGCCACGGCCAAGAAAGCGCCCGCCAAGAAAGCGGCGGCTGCGAAAGCGACCGCCGAGACGGCGTCCGCCGATAAGCCGGCCGCGCCCAAGAAAGCGGCGTCAGCCAGGAAAGCGGCGTCGGCCAAGAAGCCGGTCGGCGAGAAGGCCGCCGACAAGCAGGCCGAGCGTGGCGCCTCCTCGCGCAAAGCGTCCAAAGCCGCAGCGAAAGCGCCGCGTCGCAGGGTCGTACGTGCGCACGCCCGCTACGTGCGCACCTCGGCTCGCAAGGCGCGGATGGTCTGTGGGCACCTGCGCGGCAAGTCGGTGCAGGAGGCACGCGCTATCCTCGCTTTCACCCCTCGTGAGGTGGCGCGCGACTGGAGCAAGCTGCTCGAGTCCGCGGTGGCCAACGCCGAGAGCAACCACGAGTTGCTCGAAGATGATCTGATCGTCCGGGAGGCCTACGCCGACGAAGGGCCGACGATCAAGCGCTTCCGGCCGCGCGCGATGGGACGCGCGACCCCGATCCGCAAGCGCACGAGCCACCTGACGATCACGCTAACCCCGCGGCCCGAGCCCGGGACAACCAAGAGACACGGCTGAGAGACTGAGAAATGGGACAAAAGGTTCATCCAGAGGCCATGCGCGTGGGTTACATCCACGACTGGAAGTCCAACTGGTTCAACGAGAAGAACTTCGCGGAATATCTCGCCGAGGACGTGCGTGTGCGTGAGCACATCATCAAGAAGCTCGCCCACGCGGGCCTTTCGGACATCACGATCCGCAAGGACGCCAACGAGCTCGAGGTCAACATCCACACTGCCCGACCGGGCATCGTGATCGGCAAGTCCGGGACCGAAGTGGACGCGCTACGACGCGACCTGCACCGCATGACCAAGAAGCAGATCAAGGTCAACATCCTCGAGATCAAGCGCCCCGAGCTGGACGCCAAGCTCGTGGCACAGTCGATCGCCGAGCAGCTCCAGAACCGCGTGGCCTTCCGCCGCGCGATGAAGCGCGCGCTGACCAGCGCCATGCGCTCTGGCGCCAAGGGCGTCAAGGTTCAGGTAGCCGGGCGCCTCGGCGGCGCCGAGATGGCCCGCACCGAAAGCTACTCCGACGGGCGCGTGCCGCTGCACACGATGCGCGCGGACATCGACTACGGCTTCTATGAGGCGCGCACCACCTTCGGACGCATCGGCGTGAAGTGCTGGGTCAACAAGGGCGAAATCATGCCCGAGGGCTACACGGGCGCTGACCTGACCGACATGACCGCGCCCCCTCCGCCGAGCTCCGACCGTGACGGTCGCGGTGGTCGCGACGGTCGCGACGGACGAGGTCGGGGGCGCGCCGGCGCAAGCGGCAGAGGCGGCGGCGGTCCGGGCGGCGGCGGTCCCGGTGGCGGTGGACGTGGACGCGGCCCCGGCGGTCCTGGTGGTCCTGGTGGTCCAGGTGGCGGTGGCCGCGGCGGCGCTCGCGGGCCCGGTGGCGGCGGACGTGGTCCCCGTCCGGGCGGCGGCGGCGCGGGCGGCGGAGGTGGACGCTGATGCTGTCCCCCAAGCGCGTCAAGCACCGCAAGCAGCACCGCGGACGCCGTCGTGGCACCTCGCGCGGCCAGCTGCATGTGCAGTTCGGCGAGTATGGCCTGAAGGCGCTCGAGTGCGGCTGGCTGACCAACCGCCAGATCGAGGCCGCACGTGTGGCGATGACGCGCAAGATCAAGCGTGGCGGCAAGGTGTGGATCAACGTCTTTCCCGACAAGCCGGTGACCAAGAAGCCGGCCGAGACCCGCATGGGCTCCGGCAAGGGCTCGCCCGAAGGCTGGGTCGCCGTGGTCAAGCCCGGACGGGTGATGTTCGAGCTGGCCGGCGTGTCCGAGCCGCTCGCCCGCGAAGCGATTCGGCTTGCCGCGCACAAGCTCCCGCTGAAATCCAAGTTCGTGTTGCGCGAGGACTGAGGCTGCTCACGATGAAAGCGAGCGAACTACGCGACCTGGACGACAGCGAGCTGACCAAGCGGGTGGCCGAGCTGGGCAAAGAGGTGTTCGGGCTGCGCTTTTCGAACGCGACCGGCGAACTTGACGATACGGCGGGTCTGGGTCGCGCCAGGCGCGATCTCGCCCGGGCGTTGACCATCACCCGCGAACGCGAGCTCGCCGCGGCGCGCGCGCAGGACAACTGAGACTCACAGACGAGGATGAACGGACCTAATGGCTGACCAACCAGACAACGAGACACAGGACACTCCCCCCGAGGAGACCGAGCAGGCGCCCGAGACCCCCGCTCCCGAGGCTGAGGCGCCCGAGGCCCCCGCTCCCGAGGCTGAGGCGCCCGAGGCCCCCGCTCCCGAGGCTGAGGCGCCCGAGGCCCCCGCTCCCGAGGCTGAGGTGACCGAGCCGGCCGCCCCTGAGGCACAGGGCGCCGACGCGCCTGCCGCTGGGGCCGAGCCGACGGCTGAGGCCGGCGAGGACGCCGGCGCTCCTGCGACCGAGCCCGTCGCGAGCGAGCCCGTCGTACAGCTTCCGCCGAAGCAGCGCAGGCGCGCCGCCCGGTCAGCGCACTCCGGCGAGGTGCGTCCGTCGCGGTCAGCGGAGGAGCGCCACGCCGAACGCGTGGTGGAGCGCCGCAAGAAGGCGATCAGCCGCCGCGCGCGGCGGCTGCAGGAACGCGCGAAGGCGGCCGAGCGCCGCGCGACGGCGCCGGCGCCGGAGCCGCTGGCACCCGTGCACGCTCCCGTCGAGGGACGCCGGCGCGAACGCCAGGGCGTCGTGGTCTCGGACAAGGCCGAGAAGACGATCACCGTGCGGATCGACGTCGCGCGCCGCCACCGCCGTTACGAGAAGATCGTGCGGAGCTCGAGCACCCTGCACGCGCACGACGAGAACAACGATGCGAACGAGGGCGATGTGGTCCGCGTGATCGAGAGCCGGCCGCTGTCACGCACGAAGCGCTGGACGCTCGTCGACGTGCTGGAGCGGGCGCGATGATCCAGAACGAGACACGTCTGCGCGTGGCCGACAACTCGGGCGCCCGCGAAATCCTCTGCATCCGCGTGAAGGGCGGCTCCAAGCGCCGCTACGCGTTCGTCGGCGACGTGATCACCGCGACCGTCAAGCAGGCAAACCCCCAGGGTGCGGTGAAAAAGGGCGAGGTGGTGACGGCTGTGATCGTCCGCACCAAGAAGGCGATCGGCCGCGACGATGGCACCTACATCGCGTTCGACGAGAACGCGGCGGTGATCATCGACGACCAGAACAATCCGCGTGGAACGCGTGTGTTCGGTCCGGTCGCGCGCGAACTGCGTGAGCGCAACTTCATGAAGATCGTCTCGCTCGCGCCGGAGGTGCTGTGATGGCTCGCGCCACCGCTTCCCGCAAGCGCCGCACGCTCAAGATCCGCTCTGGCGACAACGTCAAGGTGATCTCGGGCAAGGATCGCGGCAAGACCGGCCGCGTACTGCGGGTCGTCCCCGACAAAGAGCGGCTGTTCGTCGAGGGCCTGAACATGATCAAGCGCCACACCCGCCCCCACCAGGTCGCGGGCGCCCAGAGCGAAGCGGCGATGGGCGGCGTGATCGAACGCGAGGGCCCGATCCACGTGTCCAACGTGATGCTCCTGGACGCCAAGGGACAGCCGACGCGCGTGGGGATCGAGCGCGAGGGCTCACAGCGCTTCCGCGTCGCCAAGAGCACGGGCACAAGGCTGGATTGATCACGATGGCAACCACCACCGACACCGCACCCACGGCACGTCTGAAGACGCGCTATCTGGAGGAGATCCGCCCGGCGCTGATCTCGCGCTTCGGCTACTCCTCTGTGATGCAGGCGCCGAAGCTCGAGAAGATCACCGTGAACATGGGGGTGGGTCTCGCCAAGCAGGACTCCAAAATGCTGAAGGCGGCCACCGATCAGCTGGCGATGATCGCCGGCCAGCAGCCGAGCGTTCGCCGCGCGCGCAAGTCGATCGCGGCGTTCAAACTGCGTGAGGGCATGCCGGTGGGCGTGGCGGTCACGCTGCGCTCCGACCGCGCCTATGAGTTCCTCGACCGCCTCGTCTCGATCGCGATCCCCCGCATCCGCGACTTCCGCGGGCTGAACCCCCGTTCGTTTGACGGCCGCGGCAACTACTCGATGGGCGTCAAGGAGCAGATCATCTTTCCGGAGGTCGACTACGACGCGATCGATCAGGTACGCGGTCTGGACATAACGATCACCACGAGCGCCTCGACCGACATCGAGGCCTACGCGCTGCTCGCAGCTTTTGGGCTGCCCTTCTCCGCGGAACGGCGCCCGAAGGGGTACGACCCCGAGGCGGATGCTGCAGCCGAAAGCGCTCACGAGCAGGCCGAGGCCGAGGCCGCAGCTGCGACCGCGGCGGCGCAGGCCGAGGCGGAGCCCGCCGCCGCGCCTGCACCCGAGGCCGCCGCCGAGGCCGCTCCGGAGCCAGGGCCGGAGCCAGAGGCCGAGGTCGAGGCCGGGCCGGCCGCGGAGACCGAGCCAGAGGCCGAGCCGGCGGCCGAGGAAACCGAGGCGCAGGGCCCGCAGTCCGAAGCGAGCGAGACCCAAGCGGAGCCGGCGGAAGCCGCGGAAATAGACCAGGACGCGCAGACCACCGAGAAGGAGAGCACCGACTGATGGCCAAGACCTCGCAGCGCGTCAAGCAGGCGCGGACTCCCAAGTTCAAGACACGTGCCTATACTCGCTGCACCCGCTGCGGACGCCCGCGCGCGGTGTACAAGAAGTTCGGGGTGTGCCGCATCTGCCTTCGCGAGCTCGCCCACAATGGTCACATCCCAGGGATGACCAAGTCGTCCTGGTAAGAGCTCTCGAGTAGATCTGTATGACCATGGTCATACAGAGTCACCAAAAGGGCAATCACCCCCCAACGCACGCACCACCACCGTCCAACCAGAACTTCCTACAGAACCGGCCGCGAAAGCCCCACATACACAATGTCAATGACCGATCCCATAGCCGACTTCCTCACGCGAGTGCGCAACGCGATCCACGCGTCGCACGAGACCGTTGAGCTTCCCGCGTCCAAGCTCAAGGGCGAGCTGGCGCGCATCCTGGACGAGCAGGGCTACATCGACTCGTGGTCGGTCATCGACGCCGCCGTGGGGAGCGCCGGACAGCTGATCCAGATCCGCCTGAAGTACACCGAGGACCGCCGCTCGGCGATCTCGGGGTTGCGGCGCGTCTCGCGCCCGGGGCGACGCACCTACGTCGACGCCACGCACATACCCAAGGTGCTCGGTGGCATGGGAACGTCGATCATCTCGACTTCACGCGGCGTGATGACCGGCCACGACGCACGCGCTGCCGGCATCGGCGGCGAGGTCCTGGCGCAGGTCTGGTGAGCTCTGAAGATGTCGAGAATAGGTAGACAGCCCATCCCTGTGCCCGCCGGCGTGACCGTCTCGATCGAGCCGGAGCAGGTCCGCGTGAACGGCCCCAAAGGCGAACTCGCAGAGCGCGTTCACAGGGATATCCTGGTCACCCAAGAGGGTGACCAGCTGGTGGTCACGCGTCCGACCGATCGCGGCGAACACCGTGCGCTGCACGGCCTGACACGCTCGCTCGTGGCCAACATGGTCCAGGGCGTCACCGCGGGATACGAGAAGCGTCTGGAGATCCAGGGCGTCGGCTATCGCGCGCAGCTGAAGGGCAAGAACCTGGAGCTGGCCGTGGGGTACTCCCACCCCGTTCCCATCCCAGCGCCGGACGGCATCGAATTCGAGGTCCCGCAGCCGACGCGCGTGGTCGTGAAGGGCATCTCCAAGCAGCTCGTGGGCGAGACGGCGGCGATCATCCGCAAGCAGCGCCCGCCCGAGCCCTACAAGGGCAAGGGCATCCGCTACGAGGGCGAGCACGTGCAGAGAAAGGTCGGCAAGCGCGCATGAGCACCCCATCCAGGAGGTTCGCGTCATGAGCGTCATCACCAAGGAGAACCGCCGGCTCAAGCGGCGTCGCAGGGTGCGGGCGAAGATCTCCGGCACTGCGGCCCGCCCGCGCATCTCGGTGTTCCGCTCCAACCGCGGGCTCTCGGCGCAGCTGATCGACGATGTCAGCGCGTGCACACTCGCGGCCGTCAACTGGTATGAGCCGGAGCTGCGCTCGCTCGGCAAAGCCGAGCGCACCAAACGCGCCGGTGAGCTGCTCGCCGAGCGCGCCAAGGCGGCGGGAGTCTCAGAGGCCGTGTTCGATCGAGGTGGCTACCGCTACCACGGCCACGTCCGCGCCTTCGCCGAAGCCATCCGCGAGGCGGATATCACCGTCTAGCGTGCCGAGGCACCAGCTACCGCTACCCTCTCCCTCCTGACCATGTCCATACCCATAGATCGCTCAGTCAACCCAGCCGGCCTGGATCTCCAGGAGCGCGTGGTCGAGATCAACCGCGTCGCCAAGGTCGTCAAGGGCGGCCGGCGCTTCTCCTTCACCGCCCTGGTCGTAGTCGGCGACGAACGGGAAGTCGTGGGCGTCGGCTACGGCAAGGCCAACGAGGTGCCGCTGGCGATCCAGAAGGGTGTGGAGCGGGCGAAGAAGGATCTCTTCCGCGTGCCCAAGCACGGCAGCACGATCACCCACCAGACGACCGGGATCTTCGGTGCTGGGCGTGTGCTGCTCAAGCCCGCCTCGCCCGGTACAGGGGTCATCGCCGGCGGAGGCGTGCGCGCGGTGCTCGAGCTCGCGGGCATCCACGACATCCTCTCCAAGAGCCTTGGCACGCAGAACCCGATCAATCTCGTCAAGGCCACGGTGGCGGGCCTGCGCGGCCTGCGCACGCCTGCGGAGATGGCCACGCTGCGCGGCCTGACGATCAGCCAGGTTCTCGGTCTCGGCGGCGCGCCGGTGAACGGCGCCCCAGAGGTACCCGCGGTGCAGACGGGCACAGAGACAGCGCCGGCAGCCGTGGCGGCCGAGGAGGCGTCGGCCTGATGGGCGCGCTGAGCGTCACCCAGCGCCGCTCGAGCAACGGCGCAAACCACAAACAGCTCGACACCCTGCGCTCGCTCGGACTGCGCCGCATCGGCCACACTGTCGAGGTCAAGGATTCAGATCAGGCTCGCGGCATGCTGCACGCCGTGCGCCACCTGGTCGAGGTCGAGGAGGGCAAGTGAGCCCCAAGACCAAGGAGAAGGAGGAGCGCGTCGGGCTGCACAGCCTCGCGCCGTCTCCCGGCAGCCGCCGTCCGCGCAAGCGCGTTGGGCGCGGCGAAGGCTCCGGCACGGGCAAGACCGCCGGCCGTGGGCAGAAGGGCGCGGGCTCACGCTCGGGCTCCAAGAGCAGGGCTGCATTCGAGGGCGGGCAGATGCCGATCCACATGCGCATGCGAAAGCTGCGCGGGCCGCACATGAAGAAGTCGATGCCGTTCGAGCCCTTCCGCACGCACACCCAGCCGGTGAACATCGCCTCGCTGGAGAGTCGCTTCGACGCCGGCACCGAGGTCACGATCGAGCTGATGAAGGCCAACGGTCTGGCGACCCGCAAGGACATACCCGTGAAGGTGCTCGCCAAGGGTGAGCTCACCAAGGCGCTCACGGTGCACGCCCATGGGTTCAGCGCCGGTGCGCGTGAGCGCATCGAGGCGGCCGGCGGCACCTGCAGCATCGTCGAGGGCTAGATGCTCTCCACCATCCTGAGCGCCTTCCAGGTCGCTGACATCCGCAAGAAGATCGCCTTCACGGCGGGCTTGCTGCTCATATACCGCCTGGGCTCGCACATACCGGTGCCCGGCGTCAACCTCACGGCGGTCAACAACATCCAGAAGCAGTTCGGCGGCTCGAACATCCTCGGGCTTCTCAACCTCTTCTCCGGTGGAGGCCTCTCGCGGATCGCGATCTTCGCGCTGGGGATCATGCCCTACATCACCTCCTCGATCATCCTGCAACTGCTGCAGGTGGCGGTGCCGTCGCTGGAGAAGCTCTCCAAGGAAGGCGAGGTCGGGCAGGCGCGCATCACCCAGTACACCCGCTACCTGACCGTCGGGCTGGCGTTCGCCCAGTCGATCGGATACGTCTTCCTGTTCCACACGCTGCAGGCCAAAGCCGGCGAATCGGTGGTCACGCACTTCGACGCTCCGCACATCTTCCTGATCGTGATCTGCCTGACGACCGGGTGCATTCTGCTGATGTGGATCGGCGAGCTGATCACCCAGCGGGGTATCGGCAACGGCATCTCGCTGCTGATCTTCGCCTCGATCGTCGCGCGTCTGCCCGGCGGCATCCAGGCCTGGTGGACGACCCAGGACCAGGTCTTCAAGGTGATGATGCCCTTCCTCGTACTCGCCGTGGTGGCTGGGATCGTGTTCGTGCAGGAAGGCCAGCGGCGCATCCCGGTGCAGTACGCCAAGCGCGTGATCGGACGGCGCATGTCCGAGGGAGGGCAGACCTACCTGCCGCTGCGCGTGAACATGGCGGGGGTGATCCCTGTGATCTTCGCCGCGAGCATCATGGCCTTTCCGCCCACCGTGGGACAGCTCGTCAAAACCCATTGGGGCCAGCAGATCTCGGACTTCTTCTCGCCCAACGGCTGGCACTACGTGGTCGGCGAGTCGCTGTTCATCATCGTGTTCACCTACTTCTACACCGCGGTCACGTTCAATCCGGTCGACCAGGCGGACAACCTGAAGAAGTACGGCGGGTTCATCCCGGGTGTCCGGCCAGGTCGCCCGACGGCCGAATTCCTCGACCGGATCCTCGCACGACTGACGTTTCCCGGCGCGCTGTTCCTCGCGGCGGTGGCGGCACTGCCGGCGATCCTGATTGCGCAGACGCACCAGAACTTCTTCTTCGGCGGCACCTCCATCCTGATCGTGATCGGCGTGGCGCTCGAAACGATGAAGCAGCTCGAGGCGCAGCTGATGATGCGAAGCTATGAGGGATTCCTGAAGTAGCTCTGACCGGTCGGGCCGCCCGTCCGTCCGCCTCGGTGGTGGGCGCAGGCGTGCGCCACTGGCAAGAGCCCCGCCTGAGCGGATAGTCTGCCCGGAGTCTTGTCCGAGCTGAACCTCATCCTGCTGGGCCCGCCCGGCGCCGGGAAGGGCACCCAGGCCGACCGCCTGCGCGAGGACTTCTCGCTGCCCCACATCGCCACCGGCGACATCCTGCGCGCGCAGGTGGCCGAAGGGACCGAGTTGGGCCGCGAGGCGAAGAGCTTCATGGACGCGGGCAAGCTCGTCCCGGACGAGGTGATCGTGGGCATGATCGTCGAGCGCGTCGCCGGCGGCGACGCCCGCGACGGCTTCCTGCTCGACGGCTTCCCGCGCAACCGTCAGCAGGCCGACGCGCTCGGCGAGGCGCTCAGCGGTCTCGAGCGCCACCTGACGGCGGCGCTGCTGATCGAGGTCCCCGACGACGAGGTCGTGCGCCGCATGGCCGGCAGGCGCGTGTGCGTGAAGAACCCGACCCACATCTACCACGTCGACTTCGACCCGCCCAAGCACGAGGGCGTCTGCGACCAGGACGGCGTGCGTCTCATCCAGCGCGACGACGACAAGGAGGAGACGATCCGCACCCGGCTGGAGGTCTACCACGCCCAGACCGAGCCGCTGATCGCCTACTACGACGGGGCGGGGGTGCTGCGCCGCTTCGACGGGACGCGCGACCCCGACGAGGTTCACGCGCACATCCGTGCGACCGTGGCCACGCTGCGCCTCGAGGAGAACCTCTAGCGGCGCAAGCTAAGCTCCCGGGGTGATCATCAGGAAGTCCCCCGAGGAGATCGAGAAGATGGCGCGGGCGGGCGCGATCCTCGCGGCTACGCTGGATCTGATGGCGAGCAACGTCCGCCAGGGCATCAGCACGGGGGAGTTGGACAAGCTCGCCGAGCGCTTCATCCGCTCGCGCGGCGGCGAGCCCACCTTCAAGGGCTACCGCGGGTTCCCGGGCTCGATCTGCGCATCGCCGAACGCGATGATCGTGCACGGGATCCCCGGGCCCTATCGCCTGAAGAGCGGCGACATCATCTCCATAGACGTGGGAGTGACACTCGACGGCTGGGTCGCGGACGCGGCGCGCACCTTTCCGGTGCGGGACGTGAGCAAGGAGGCGAGCAACCTCCTCAGCGCCACCGAGGAGTCGTTGCATGCCGGTGTGGCCGAGTGTCGCGTGGGCAACCGCATCGGCGATGTCTCCAGCGCGATCCAGCGGCTGGCCGAGGGCGCCGGGCTGTCGGTCGTACGCTCGCTCGTCGGTCACGGCGTCGGGCGCAGCATGCACGAGGATCCCCAGGTGCCCAACTATGGAAAGCCGGGCAAGGGCCCGCTGCTCGAGGAGGGCATGGTCCTCGCCATCGAGCCGATGACCACCGCAGGGCGTTCCGCGGTCCGCATGGGCTCCGATGGCTGGGCGATCTTCTCCCAGGACGGCTCTCCGGCAGCGCATTTCGAGTTCACGGTCGCGATCACCGCCGCGGGGCCGCAGGTGCTCACGCCATGGCATCTGGCCCCCGACGCACGCGCCACGGCGCCGCTCATCGAGGGCGTGGCAAGCGCGGGCTGAGGCCTGTTTGCGGGGGGCCGCCCGTCCCAGCGGG
Source organism: Solirubrobacteraceae bacterium (assembly GCA_017882445.1). Lineage (GTDB taxonomy): Bacteria > Actinomycetota > Thermoleophilia > Solirubrobacterales > Solirubrobacteraceae > Palsa-744. Next base: position 5,985 of record JADGPK010000023.1, on the reverse strand, counting down.
CGGTCGGGTGCCGATCGTCCTTCCGGGCCGCTCCACTTGGGCGGGCCCGGTGAGTGCGAACTTGCTACCATCACGAGTCCTGCCCGAGGGCGAGGCTTCTCTGCCTGCCCAACGGCATCTCCACGACACGGTAGCGGCGGCCGCAACGGCAGCCAGAGCCGCGTCGCCGGAACCACAGCCGCCGAAAGGGATCATGAAGGTAAGACCGTCGGTCAAGCCGATGTGCGAGAAGTGCAAGATCATCCGCCGCCACGGAGTGGTGCTGGTCATCTGCCAGAACAAGCGCCACAAGCAGCGCCAGGGGTGATTGGCTAGGTGGCGCGCATCGCGGGAGTCAACCTGCCTCTGAACAAGCGTTCGGAGATAGGGCTGACCTACATCTACGGAATCGGACGCTCGACGTCCAACAAAGTTCTCAGCCAGGTCGGCGTGAGTCCCGACACCTACATCCGCGACCTCACCGAGGAAGAGGTGGCCAAGCTTCGCGACGTGATCGACGACGGTCTGACCGTCGAGGGCGATCTTCGGCGCGAGCGCTCGCAGGACATCAAGCGGCTGCAGGAGATCGGCTGCTATCGCGGCCTGCGCCACCGCCGTGGCCTGCCGGTGCGGGGACAGAAGACCAAGACCAACGCCCGCACGCGCAAGGGGCCCAAGCGCATGCAGGTGGCGGGCAAGAAGAAAGCCGGTAAGAAGTAATGCCCCCAGCTCCAAAACGTGCCCGCGGCCGGCGCAAGCCGAAAAAGAACATTCCGGTCGGCCAGGCGCACATCAAGACTTCCTTCAACAACACGATCGTCTCGCTCACCGACACCCAGGGCAACGTGATCGCCTGGGAGTCCGCCGGCGGCGCGGGCTTCAAGGGCTCGCGCAAGTCCACGCCGTTCGCAGCCCAGGTGACCGCAGACGCGGCGGCGCGCAAGGGGCTCGAGCAGGGGCTCCAGAAGGTCGAGGTCTATGTCAAGGGCCCCGGTTCGGGTCGCGAGACCGCGATCCGCTCCTTGCAGGCGGCCGGCCTGGAGGTGACGGGCGTCAAGGACGTCACCCCGCAGGCCCACAACGGCTGCCGCCCCCGCAAGCGGCGGAGGGTCTAAAGCGATGGCCAGAGACACGGGACCCCAGTGCAAGCAGTGCCGCCGTGAGGGGCAGAAGCTGTTCCTCAAGGGCGAGCGCTGCCTGACGGACAAGTGCGGCGTCGAGCGCCGCTCATACCCGCCGGGCGAGCACGGCCGCGGGCGCATGAAACAGAGCGAGTACCGCGTGCAGCTGCGGGAGAAGCAGAAGGCGCGCCGCTACTACGGAGTGCTCGAGAAGCAGTTCCACGGCTACTACGTCAAGGCCTCGCGCCAGGCGGGGATCACCGGCGAGAACCTGCTCGCGCTGCTGGAGTGCCGCCTGGACAACGTCCTCGTGCGGCTCGGGTTCGCCGCATCGCGCCGTCAGTCGCGCCAGCTGATTCTGCATGGCCACTGGACGGTCAACGGCCGGCGCGTGAACATCCCCAGCTACCAGGTACGCCCCGGTGACGTGATCACGATCAAGGCGGAGACACCCGCCACACAGGTTGTCAGAGACGCAACTGAGCTCACCGGACAGATTCCCCCGTGGCTCCAGGCCGATCACGAGTCGCTCTCGGCCAAGGTGCTGCGCAAGCCGGAGCGACGCGAGGTCGCCGCGCCGGTGCAGGAGCAGCTCATCGTCGAGCTGTACTCGAAGTAGTAGGAAATTTGCCTGTGCCGCGGCCCATGGCGGGTGGCGGCCCTTCAGAGCCGGCGTCATGACCGACGCCGGTGCGACACCAAAACGACGTTAGGACTCTCATGCTCGACTTCCAAATCCCCCGGATCACAAGTGAGTCGGTGGAGCAAAACCGTGGCACGTTCACGATCGAGCCGCTCGATCGCGGTTTCGGCTACACGTTCGGCAACTCGCTGCGGCGCGTATTGCTCTCCTCCCTCGCCGGCGCAGCCGTCACGAGCGTGCGTATCGAGGGCGTCGCACACGAGTTCTCAACGATTCAGGGCGTCAAGGAGGACGTCACCGACATCGTGCTCAACCTCAAGGGCGTGGTCTGCCGCATGCACTCGGACGCCAGCGAGGTCGAGGCGCCGCTGGTGGTCACGGGACCGGGCGAGATCACGGCGAAGGACATCGACCTGCCCGCGGGCGTCGAGATCCTCAACCCCGACCTGCACATCGCGACGCTCGAGAAGAAAACCAAGCTGGAGCTGTACATGACGATCGGGCGCGGGCGTGGCTACCGGCCGGCCGAGGAGAACAAGTCCGCCGACCAGCCGATCGGCGTGATCCCGATCGACTCCATCTTCTCTCCCGTGCGCCGCGTGGCCTACGCGGTCGAGCAGGCACGTGTGGGACAGAAGACGGACTTCGACAAGCTCACCCTGGACATCGAGACCGACGGCTCGATCGACCCCCAGGCAGCGCTGCGCGAGGCTGCGGAGCTTCTGATCAGCCAGCTGGCGATCTTCACGGACGCCGATCGCATCCAGGAGCTGCGGGCGGTCCCCGGTGGACAGCTCGACGCTCACGGCCTCGCCGTGGGCAGCGGCCCGCAGGCGGCCCTGCAGGGCGAGGAGTTCGGCATCCTGATCGAGGAGCTGGAGCTGGGCGTGCGGTCGTACAACTGCCTCAAGCGCGCGGGCATCCAGACGGTGGGCGACCTGATCTCCAAGTCCGAGGCGGAGTTGAACGCGATCCCGAACTTCGGCAAAAAGTCGATCGACGAGGTCATCGAAACGCTGTACGCCCGCGGCCTGAATCTCCGGCAGGACTAGGGCGCTCGCTCGCGCCGACTAGACTAAAAGCGACCATGCGCCACAAGAAGACACGCCACAAGCTCAGCCGTGACTCGGCGCACCGCAAGTCGCTGCTCATGAACCTGAGCAAGGAGCTCATCGAGCATGAGCGGATCAAGACGACGGAGGCCAAGGCCAAGGCGGTCAAGCCCGAGATCGAGAAACTGATCACGCTCGCCAAGCGCGGAGACCTGCACGCGCGCCGCCAGGCGCTCTCGACGCTCTCGCAGGACAAGTTCGCGGTGCACAAGCTGTTCGTCGAGGTCGCTCCCCGCTACGCCGAGCGGCCCGGTGGCTACACGCGCATCCTGAAACTCGGTCCGCGTCGCAGCGACTCGACCGAGATGGTCTTCATCGAGCTCGTCTAGAGGGTGCGGGGTCGCGGCGCCGCCGCGCAGGGATGGTCAGCAAGCTCACGATCGAGTACGACGGCACCGACTTCTCCGGCTGGGCGCGCCAGCCTGACGAGCGGACCGTGCAGGAGGAGCTCGAGCGCGCGCTGCGCACCGTCCTGGGTGAGTCAGACAGCGCAGGGGAGCCGCTCAAGCTCGTCGTCGCGGGGCGCACCGATCGGGGCGTGCACGCCTGGGGCCAGGTCGCAAGCTACGCCCACGAGGCCGTCGATCCGCTGCGACTGAACGGGCTGCTTCCCGACGACCTGTCCGTGCTGTCCTGCGAGCCGGCGCCCGCGGGCTTCGACGCGCGACGCGACGCCACGAGCAGGACCTACTGCTACCGGGTTCTCGCCCGACGCACCCGCAGCGCGTTCGAGCGCCGGCGCGTCTTCTGGTGGCCGGGCAGGCTCGAGCGGGCTGCGCTCGAGGAGTGCGCGCGGACGCTTCTCGGCAGACACGACTTCACGGCGTTCACGCCGACCGAGACAGGGCACTCGCGCTTCGTGCGCGACGTCGCCCGCGCGGAATGGCTCGGCGACGGTGAGCTGCTCGAGTTCTGGATCGAGGCCGACACGTTCCTGCGCCACATGAACCGCGCGCTCGTCGGCACGATGCTCGACGTCGCCGCCGGGCTGATGGGCGTCGAGGCGTTCAAGGAGCTGCTCGACGGCAGCCCCCGCTCGGCGGCCGGTCGCACCGCGCCGGCGCATGGGCTGGCGCTGGTGCGGGTGTCCTACCTCGGTGATTGACGGCGCCGGTCAGGGTTCGGCGTAGCCTTCGCAGAACTGGGTTTCCTCGGTCGCGCGGCGGCTCAGATCTTCGCGCACGAGGACCCTCCCGGCCGCGCTTACGACGACCACTTCGCTCGGGAACGTTGTGAACGCGCCGTACACGAGCACACCCGATGTGTGCAGGGCGGCCGGGATCTCGACCTTCGCCAGTCGCACGAGGCCGGTGTCCGTCCGCACGAGCACAGATGCCCCCTTCGTCTTCAGCAGGCCGTAGACGATCACGTACTGGCGCGGCAGGCAGCCTGCGCTGAACTGCAGGCCGGCGAAGATCGAGGGGCGAGCCCCGTTGCTCGCTTCGCCCGGCCGGGGTTCGCCAAGCGTCAGCTGGCCCGTGTTGATCCTGAGTTTGAACTCGTCGTGACCGGGAACGGGGGCGTTTGTGCCTTCGATCGCGAACCGGGTCCCGGCGGACGTGACGCCGTGGACGATCGTCCGTGTGACGAACCGTGGCACCAACGCAACTTGCTGGACGCAGTGCCGCGGCGCGTGCAGCTCGACCACGCCGAGCGAGCGGTCTCGTCCGTCGAGCTCGGTCAGCGACACGGGAATCGGCGACGGGCCGCGAAGCGCCTGGACGTAGAGACGGAGCGGCCCGCCCAGCCGAGCAGGGATGAACACGGCGCGCGAGGTCACCGACGTGCCGTCGCTGAGCCGTAGACGCACACGTCGCGTCTTGAGCGGGACGGCCACTTCGATCCTCAGCAGTCCTTCTTCGCATCCCACGGAGAAGCTGACCGGGTCGTGGCCGTGAGAGATGCAGGTGACGTTCGAACTGGTGCCGAATTCGACCGACAGTTCGTGGACGCAGCCTGGTCCGTTTTCGCCCGTAGGTGGACCGACGCTCACCGTGTACCGCTCGCCCGCCCGCGTCCGTCCTCGGCTGACGACCGTTCCCGGTTGTGTGGGCGGTGGGGATTCGACCTTCAAGCCCAGTGTGCCGCGCAGGTTGTCCAGTGCCTGCACTCCCTCGGAGAATGCGCTGATCTCCCGCAGTGCAAGAGCCTTCGTACGACGGATGTCGGCCCTGTCCACATAGGGCTTCAGCAACGTATCGAGAGAACCGGTGGCGCGCAGTCGCAACTGGCGGCCTTGCTCTTCGGCTTCGTAGAGCCTGCTGGCGCTTAACAGCGTGTGGTAGCCGCTTGCAGCCCAGGCGCGCATGTCGGCGCACACGCTCGGCGCGCTCGGCTCGAGCAGCGATACAAACAGCGCAGTGTTGTCGCGTACCAGCTGTGAGATCCTCCGCTTGCTCCACGTCAGCTGGGTGATCGTGTGTGCGAACGTCACGATTGCCTGCTGGTCAGGCTGATCTTGGGCGGCGAGCACGTTCGCGAACAGCTCGCCTTCGAGCACTGCCAGCTGGCGGGCGCTGCGCTGCGCTTCGCCGCTGGCCTTCGGAGAGAGCAGCGGGCGGGCGGGCGAATGCGAAAGGCCGATGAACGCATCTTGCTGGGGAGCGCCCGCGAGGACGCCCGCGCATTCGCCGCCGATCCGACCGGCGAGCGCGTCGACAGACACCCTGGACTGCGGTGCGCCGTGGATGAACGCGACCTCGAGCGTGTAGAGCGCCTGCAGATAGGTGCGTGTCGAAGCCCTGTCGACAGGCGTCGCCTGCGCGCCCGGCGCCGTCGCGAGTGCAGCTATGGCCGTGAGCGCGGCTGAGGCGGCGAGCGGGATGCCCCGAGCGAGACTCCGCGGGTGCCCTCGCCGCTGGATTGCGTCGCGCAACAGGGACGCCGCCACGGTCACCCGCGCAGCATATCTTCACGGGCGGGGACCAACTGACACCTATCGGGCCCCTATGCTGGAGAGAACGACATGCTGAACGTTCTGCTGACAAACGACGATGGGATCGAGGCCGAGGGCCTGCAGGCGATGCGCCGCGTGCTGGCAGGGATCGAGGGGATCCGTTTGGCGGTCATAGCGCCCGACGGCAACCGCTCGGCGATGGCCCGCTCGATCACGACGCGCAGGCCGCTGTGG
>JADGPK010000174.1 GCA_017882445.1 Solirubrobacteraceae bacterium | reverse complement strand
GCGATCGCGCCAGCGCCATCTCGACCTACGAGGCCTACCTCCAGCGCGCGCCGAACTCGCCCGAGGCCTCGACCATCGCCGAGAAGGTGAAGAACCTCAAGGCCGCGCTCCAGCCTCCGCCGCCCGCGGCGAGTGCCGCTCCCAGCGTGGGTCCTGCGGCCAGCGCCGCTCCCGCGGCCAGCGGCAGCCCAGTGGCTCCTCCACCCGAGCCAACGGGACCGCGCCCATATGGCGTCATCCCCCTCGCCGTCGCGGGCGGTGGGGTCGCCCTCGCGATCGTCGGGGGTGTCCTGCTCGGCGTCGGCTCGGGGAAGGTCTCGACCGCCGAGAAGGCGTGTCCGACGCACAGCAATTGCCCCGCGGCCTCCGTCAGCACGGGCAACTCCGGACGCACCCTCGAGACGGTGGGCGTCCCCTTCCTGCTCGTCGGGATCCTCGCGGCGGGCGGGGGCCTGGGCTGGCAGTTCCTCGGGAACAAGCCCAAGGCCGATGCGCCCAAGACGGGCAGGCTCGAGCGAAAGCTCGACGTCAGCCCCGCGATCGGCCCCGGCTTCTCGGGGCTCTCGGTCTCCGGCGCGTTTTAGGACCACAGGCCGTCAGGCCGGTGACGGAGCCACGCCCCGATCCCTGGCGGCGCGAGCGGCCAGCATTGGACGAAGCCGCTGCGCGGCAGCCGTCGCCGTGCATGACGCCGCGCTCGCCAGGGTGACCTGCCACGGAAGCGTAGCGCGACCTGGCGCTCCTCGGCCAGAGGCGTCTCGGGTCTCCTCTCGGACACCCGCCCTTTTCGGGCGGGACCGAGGAGGCACCCATGGATCCGATCGAGGAGAAGCTTCGCTGCGATCTCGCGCTGCGCGGCGCGAGGCCCAACACCATCACGACGTACGCTCGATGCTGCCGGCGGTTCAGGGCACACTTCGGGCGGTCACCGCTCGAGCTGACGGTGGCCGACGTGCGGGCGTACCTGGAGCACCTGCGCGTTCGTGAGCGCAAGAGCCCGCGCAGCATCAACGTCTACGCCGCAGCGCTCGGATTCCTGTTCGGCGAGACGCTCGGACGCCGCGCCGAGATTGGACGGATCCCGCGCCTGCGCGTGCACGCCAAGCCGCCCGTGGTGCTCGCCCCGAGCGAGGTCGAGAGGGTGCTCGCCGCGCTCGCCACGCCCCGCCAGCGGGCCTTCGTGATGACACTCTACGGCGCCGGGCTTCGTATCAGCGAGGCGGCTGCGCTGCGCATCGAGGACCTGGACAGCGCGCGCATGCAGATCCACGTCTGCGAGGGCAAGGGTGGACGCGAGCGATACGTGCCGCTCAGCCCGAGACTGCTTGGCGAGCTGCGGGCCTATTGGAAGCGATACCGCCCGAAGGGCCCGCTGCTCTTCCCCGGTCGCGATAGCGACGGGCGCTTGTCGCGTGCGGGAATCAGCAAAGCCCTGCAACGCGCGGCGCGAAGGGCCGGGATTGCAAAGCGGGCCACGCCGCATATCTTCCGGCACAGCTTCGCGACGCATCTGCTCGAGCTCGGCGCGGACCTGCGGACCGTGCAGGTCCTGCTCGGTCACAGCAGCATCCGCAGCACGACGGCGTACCTGCACGTCTCGCACGCGCGCCTCGCCCGCGTGACGCTGCCCTTCGACGTCCTCGGCACCGACCGAGCGCGCTCGCTCGGGTAGCCCGTGCACGCCCACGCGGAGCGTCCGCCGGACGCGCCGCACGGCCGCACCTCGCACGAGGTGGCGGACGTGGCGCGTCTGTGCGGCGAGGAATTCACCCGTTCTCACCGGCTCGGACCGGAGCAGATGCGTCTGCTCCGTGATCTGCTCGCCTGCCGCACACCCTTGCTTGGCGGTCACCTGGACGCGTGCGAGGCATGCGGCGAGAGTCGCCCCTCCTACAATTCGTGCCGCAATCGGCACTGCCCGAAGTGTCAGGCCGTACGGCAGGCGCGCTGGGTCGAAGCGCGCGAGCGGCGCGTCCTGCCGACGCCCCACTTCCACGTCGTGTTCACGCTGCCTGCGCCGCTGCGCGGGGTCGCGCTTCGGCACCGCCGCGTCGTCTTCGACATGCTCTTCGCGTGCGCCGCCGATACGCTGCTCACGCTCGGTCGCGATCCCCATCGTCTCGGCGCGCAGCTCGCCGTCACCGCCGTCTTGCACACGTGGAAGCGGGATCTCGGCTGGCATCCGCACGTGCACTGCATCGTCTCCGGCGGCGGCCTCGATGTCGCCGGGGATCGGTGGGTCTCCTCGCCCAAGAAATTCCTCTTCCCCGTGCTCGTGATGGGCGCGCTCTTTCGCGGCAAGATGCTCGCAGCGCTCGGCGACGCCGTCGATCGCGGTCAAATCGACCTCGACGGCGTCGACCGGCGCGCCCTGTTCGATGGGCTCCATCGCACCCGCTGGATCGTTTACGCCAAGCGGCCCTTCGGGGGCGCCGAGCACGTCATCCGTTATCTCGGTCGCTACACCCACCGCGTCGGCATCTCCAATGGGCGCATCCAGAGCGTCGACCCGAGCGGCGTGCGCTTCCGGACCAAAGAGGGCCGCGAGGTCACGCTCACGCCCGAGGAATTCCTGCGGCGCTTCCTTCTCCACGTGTTGCCGCGTGGCTTCACCAAGATCCGCCACTTCGGCCTGCTCGCCGCGGGCAACGTGCGCGGTCGCCTCGAGCGCGCGCGGACATTGCTCACCGAGCCGACGCCGATCTCCGCGCCCCCACGCCCCGCCCCGCGCACCCCGGTCGAGCTCCTGCTCGCATTGCTCGGCTTCGACGTGCGCGTGTGCCCGCGCTGCCACGCCCCGGCCATGACGCGCGGACCGCTGCCGCTCCTACGAGAGTCCGAGCCGAGGGACACGTCTTGACGCCGCTCACCTACCTCGCCGAGATCTCCGCGGCCCTCCGACGCGTCTGTGACGACGCGCCCGCGGACCGCTCCATCCCGACCGCGGCTCCCGCTCGCTGCGTGTGGCCTCCTCCGAGGTGGCCGACGTCCGCCTCGTCCGTCTGCCGCCTCGGACGCCCCGACGCCGGCCCTACACCGCCGCGCCCCAACGTCGCTTCGCGCCCCATCGGGGCGCCTCGCCGCTCAACTTGCCCATAGCGCATCGGGCCGGCGCAGCGGCTCCGTCCAACGACGTCTGCGTGAACGCGCCGGCGACGTGGAGCCGAGGGG
>JADGPK010000173.1 GCA_017882445.1 Solirubrobacteraceae bacterium | reverse complement strand
AAGGGCGTCGCGGAACGCGCCTGCGCTGAGGTAGCGCTCGTCGACGTCCTTCGCGAGCGCCTTCAAGATGACGTCGTCGTAGACGGTCGGCCTGCCTGGCTGATCTCCACGACGCAGCTCGCACTCGGTAGCGCGCCGGTCCCGCCGAGCACACCGGTGACGCTCGTTGTCGACAAGGCAACGCGGCTCCCCGTCGTCTACAAGTGGGGGGAGTCTCGTCCTCGGCAGGTGTATGAGCTGCGATTCGAGGACTTCGTCGTCGGTGGCGAGGTTAGCCCGGGCACATTCACTCTGCGATTGCCCGCTCACACCTGGATCGTCGACTCGTCGTCCCAAGGCTACCGCGCCATCGATTTCCGCGATGACAAGCTACTGGGGACGACGATCGGCTGGGCGCCTGCGTTCCCATCGTGGGTGCCGTCGGGGTTCCGCCTCGCGTCGTCGACATACAGCGCAGTCCCCGCGTGGAAACCCGCCGGAGGCCAGTGGCAGCCCGAGCCCGATTCCGCCTCGGTGTCGCTCGCCTATCGTCGTGGCTTCGACGTCGTGTACGTGTCGTGCGGCCTCGCGAACACCAGCAGCGGATCGTACTCGGCGGGAGGAAGAACCTACCGGGGCCACTTCGACGACCCATTCGTCCAGCTGTATGGGCCGGCGTGGCGATACCTTGAGTCACGGACGCGTGACGTGCGACTGAGGTCTGGGCCGTTCGCCGGCGAGATCGCTCACATCGTCGTCGATCCCAGCGTTCTACCGCATCTGTGGGTCACGAACGGCGGAAACACGGCGACCGTCTCGGGCGATCTCTCTGCAGGTGACATGGTGCGGGTCGTCGAGTCGCTGCGCCGCGGTGTGCAACTCGCTGCGGCAAGCCCCTCGCCGTCTCGGTAGGCGCTTCGCGTACGGCGCGTGACCCGGGGCGGCCAGCGCTGAAAAGCCCAAGGTTTGATGGAGGCTCCGGCTCCTTAGCCCGGATATTTCACGAAGCACCTGAGGCTCTTCGCCTCAAAGAGTCTGAAGGAGGCGACGGTGACCCTCTGAGCTGGGATAATGCGAGTTGCGAAGGCCCGCAGCCCCTATTCAGGAGGATCACCGTGCAGGTGAACGCTACTACGCCTCTTTCCCAGATGGAAGTCGCCTGCGACGCCGACGGTCTCACCTCGCGCGCCGGCAGCGCCCTGCTGAGTGGTCTGGCCGACAGGGTCGGCCTCACGGACGCTCTCGTGAAAGGGCTGCGCGTCCACTCCCGCGGCGTGCGCCACGAGCCCGGCCGCATCGTGCGCGACCTGGCCGTGATGCTCGCCGACGGCGGCGATTGCCTCACCGACCTGGGAGCGCTCAGAGACCAGGGCGTGCTCTTCGGCGAGGTCGCCTCGGACGCCACCGCCTACCGCTGCCTCGAGCGCCTCGACGAGGCGATGCTCAGCCGCCTGCGCGGGGCTCGTGCCGCGGCTCGCGCCCGCGCCTGGGCCCTGGCCCGCGGACCCCGGCGCACGATCCTCGACATCGACGCCACGCTTGTCACCGCCCACTCCGACAAGGAGGGCGCGGCCGGCACCTACAAAGGCGGTTTCGGCTTCCACCCGCTGCTCTGCTTCGAGGCGACCAGCGGCGAGGGGCTCGCCGGGATGCTTCGTCCCGGCAACGCCGGCGCTAACACCGCCGCCGACCACGTCGAGGTGCTCGACCGCGCACTTGCCCAGATGCCTGAAGGCACGTGCGGTCCCGGCACGCTCGTCAGATGCGACTCGGCGGGCGCCACCCACGCCTTCCTCGACGCGGTGGCGGCGCGCGGACTCTCCTTCTCGGTGGGCTTCGACCTCGGCGAGCGCGTGCGCGCGGCGTGCCTGGCCGTGCCCGAGGAGGCGTGGGTCCCCGCGCTCGACGCAGACGGGCAGGACCGCGACGGCGCCTGGGTGGCCGAGCTTGACCTCGACCTCTCCGCCTGGCCGCGGGGCAGCCGGGCGATCTGCCGGCGTGAGCGACCCCACCCCGGAGCGCAGCTGACCTTCAGCGACGAGAACGGCCACCGCTTCCAGGTCGTGCTCACCAACCAGAAAGGTGAGCGCATCGCGCGCCTCGAGCAGGTGCACCGCCGGCGCGCCGCGATCGAGGATGCGATCCGCTGCGCCAAGGAAAGCGGGCTGCGCAACCTGCCGCTGCGCGGCTACGCCATGAACGAGGCCTGGCTCGAGCTGGTGCTTACGGGCTGCGACCTGGTGGCCTGGACGAAGATGCTGCTGCTGACAGGCGAGCTCGCCGCCTGCGAGCCCAAGCGGCTACGCTACCGCCTGCTGCACGTCGCCGGCAGGATCGTGCGCCACGCCCGCGGCCTGAGGCTGCGCCTGCCGCGGCGCTGGCCCTGGGCCGGGGCGCTCGCCTCCGCCTTCGCGCGCCTGCAGGCGTTACCCTCAGGCTGACCGTCGGCCCGCCGCCTCGCCGCGTGCACGCGATCGCCGGGGCTCGCTTCGGCGTGCCCGGAAACGGGCGTGAACCCCCCGGAGGACCCTCTCGGCAGCCTGCGCTGCCGTCAGCGCGCGCCGAGCGACGCTGACGCAGAGGCGATCTTGCGGAACGAGCCCCATCCGGGCCTCACAGCGGGTCAGCACCGCCTTCGTGAAAGATCGAGGCTAGAGGAGTACTGGGCTCGCGTTGCGAGCTTGGAAGCCGTCCCGTCGCAGCTTCTGTCAGCTCTCCAGCGTACGCTCGCCGTGTCGACCCTCTTCGGTGCGGCTCTCGGCATCGTGGCCGGGATTCTCGCTGGGGCAGCGCTGGCACCCGGCGCGGCGTTCGACGCGCTGGCTGTGCGCTCTTCTGCCCCGCTCTGAGCCTGTTGTACAGCGCGGGATTCGGGCTGAGGCTTCGTTGGGAGTGGTGCCGGCCGACCATTGGGGGCTGTGGACTCCGGCCATGGCCATGTCCGCCAGCGGGCTGTTCGGCCTGCCGAATCCTCTATATCGACCTATGATAGCGACAGAAACGTGATTCTTGCCGGGCAAAGGAGAGCCAGGGTGCCGCCTCCGACCAACATCTTGACAATGACGCCGAAGATATTCTTGCAGGTGCGTCCCCAGGTGCATGAGGACTTGCAGCACTGGATCGATCGGGCCCGGAAGATTCCCAGCCCGGAGCTGCAAGAGCAGGCCTTGGCGAGCATCGCCGCCAAGACATTTCACTGCGAGG
>JADGPK010000172.1 GCA_017882445.1 Solirubrobacteraceae bacterium | reverse complement strand
CCCTAATCAAGCGATAGCCAGGAGGCGAAATGGCCGGTGCCGCGCCTTGAGGTCGCTGGGCGGACCGGTCCCTCCGGAGAGCCCGGATTCGTTGTTTGACAGTGCGGATGTTCAGTGGTCGCTCGCTTCTTCGTCGGCGTGGTCGATTCGCGGAGCGGTCTGCCCGGGCCTTAGCGCGTCGGACAGGCCGTGCGCTTCAGAGCCCGTCGAGGAAGCGGAATAGAAGCGGTAGCTCGGGACGCCACGAGAGGAGCCGATACACGAGGCTCCTTCCGGTTTGGAGGATTTGCGCCGGGATGAGGATGAAGCGCTGCACGAAGGAGCGGAACTCCATGCGGAGGACGCGCTCGCGATCCGCCTCGTGCCTCTCGCGCCAACGCGGCGAGACCGGCGTCGTCAAGGCAAACCATGCCTTGAGCGACCATGCGAGCGACGCGATTACCATGTAGGCCCAGTTCGACTCGAGCGTGTTGAGCGGGGCGCGCAACGCCGGGACGCCGCTCTTCAACTGCGCGTGTAGGTTCTCCTGGTTGCAGCGCCCGTTGGCCTCGCGCACGACCTCCTCGCGGCTCATCGCGCGGTCGTTGGTCAGATAGAAAAAGTAGCGATAGTTCTGCGCGAGACAGCGCTGCCCTCTCTCCTCGACGATCGTCTTGCGCAGCACGACGATGCGGTACGGGCGCCTGGCCTTCGTGGGCTGATGCTCGAACTCGGCGAGGTCCTCTTGCTCGAGACGCAGGTTGAGGTACTCGCGCTCGCGCACGATCTGCTCTTTTACCCGCGGCGGTTTCGCGCGCCGCTCGAAGACCTCATCGGTCTTGCGCACGAGCTCGCGATACTCGTTCTCCTCGATGTCCTCGGCGCGCGCCACCATGTGCTTTCGCGCGTCGTAGCCGAAGACGAAACGCACGGCGCTCTGGTCCCAGCGATCGATGTGCGCCGTCTGCGAAAAGTCGGTGTCGCCGCGCAGCAGGATGTCCTTCCATCCCGCGCGACGGCAGAGCGCGATGGCGCGATCGAAATACGCCGCAGCGCCTTCGTGCGAAGGCCGATTGCCGCTGCGATTCGCGATGAAGAGCGGCTCAGCGGTATTCGCGAGCGAGACGACGAGCGGGTGGTACCCCCAGACGCCGTTGTAGGCTACGTCCATTCCCTGCTTGCACTCGCCGCTGGTCCCGACGATGGAGCCATCAGCGTCGATCCTGGCGGTCTGCTCAAAGAACGCCGCGGGCTGCTCCTGCCAGACCCCAACGCGCACGTCGTTCACCACGTCCATCAGCGACTGGACCTGCTCCACGTCGAAGCGTCGGCAGAAGTCGCCCGCAGTGGTCGGATCCGGGATCGTCCGGGCGCCGAGCGCATCGAGGAAGGCCCCATCGTTGCGCCGCACCTCGATGTCGTCGAGCACCGCCCCGCCACACAGGAAGTTGTAGGCGATGTTGAGAACATGGTCGGCCTCGCTGTACGGGCGACGACGCTTCAAGATCGGCAGCTTCGTATCGAGGGCGTCCACCAACCCGACCCTCCTGGCCAGTTGATGGATGGCGCCGATCCCGCCGCACGGAATCGCGCGAACACGGTCGGACACCTCGTAGCGAATCGTGCGCGCCGCGAACTCCGGACCAGTTCCACGAGGGTCGCGTCCGCCCTCGGCGGGCTTTAGCCGACGTGCGATCTTTCCCGCTTCCTTTCGCCACCAAACTCGTTCAGGATCTTTCACTTGAAAAGCCTCCGGGTGTTCTTCGTTGAGCGTCAGCAACTCAACGGACACCCGGGCTTTTCATTTTGATCCCGGGAAAGAGAGATTTCGACTCGCTAGATTAGGGGCTAGCTACGCTCTGCGCTCTTCCATGGGGCCGCAGCATAGTCGACGCGCGGCGGCCGCGATTGGCGCGTTCCATCGCCAGATTGCGCGCTCGGGTCTGATAGCCTGCCACCACGACGCCAGCGGCTCGCCAAGGAAGATTGCTCCCATCACGTGACGACCTCCTCCCCTGCCATCTGCCGCTCGCTCGGCCTCGTCTTCGTTCTCGCCGCGCTCGCCGGCTGTTCGAAGGACGCGCCGCCCGCGCCGGCCGGCGGCTCGTCCTCGCGCGCCGCAGCGGTCGCGACAGGCAGCTCGATCGCGCCGAGCGCGGCAAGCGCGGCCAAACGGCCCGCGCCACCGAGGAGCTCTCCGCCGGTGGCGCTCACCCCGGACGAGAAGAAGGCGCTCGCGAGCTATCGCAAGGCGCTCGCCGAGGGGCGCAAGGCCACCCGCGACCGGAGGCTCGCCGAGGCGATCGCCGCGTTCGGCGAGGCACTCGCGGCGAGGCCCGACGACGCACGCGCGTACGGCGAGCGTGGCTATGCGCGCATCCTCGCCAAGGATTACAAGGCAGGCCTCGCCGATCTCGACAAGGCGTCGTCGCACACCGCCGACCAGAAGCTGCTCGCCGAGATCTGGTTCAACGACGGGCTGGCCGCCGAGGGTCTCGGGGACGCGGAAAAAGCGCGCGCCGCCTTCGCGCGCTCGAACGCGCTAAATCCCACCAAGGCCGCGGGCGACAGGCTCGCCGGCAAGGCGCCCTGCGCCGCCACGTTCGACGAGAAGGGCGAGGGGCGCGAAGAAAAGACGTTCGCCGACTGGAAGGCCGCCTACGACGTCGTGCAGGCCGACGAGTCGCTCTCGCCGTGGTCCGGCGACGCGAGCCTCGCGGCGCTCTGCGGAGATGGCTGGAAGAAGGGCGACCCATGCCTCCGCATGACCGGCGACTCCACCGGCGCATTCGAATATCTCTACGTGCAGACGGCGTCGGGGAAGGTCGTCCTGCGCGAGCTCGACATGGCGACGAGCCGCTGCGGCGCCTCGGTCGACGCCACCCTTGTCGGCCGCAGCGACGGGATCGTGCACGTCCGGGTGCACACCGAGGAAGGAAACTCCGTGTGGGTCGGGCCGAACGACGCCGGCGAGATAGTCGATTGCGAGGACGGAATGCAATGCGCGGGCGCATGCGGCGAGCCGATCCCCCGGTTCCACGACGTCTTCGTCGACCAGGCGACCGGCAGGCTCCTGCTCGACGTCGTCCGGGAGGCGAAGGACGGCGGCAAGGATCCGCTCGCGGTCACGCGCTCGGCCAGATCGGTCGAGGTGAAGGGCCCGGGATGCGATCGCAAGCTCACCCTCGGCGCTCGAGCTCGTCGA
>JADGPK010000171.1 GCA_017882445.1 Solirubrobacteraceae bacterium | reverse complement strand
GGCGAGGAGTACCGGATCTCACTTGAGCGCCTGACGAACGACCTCGACCTTGGTGACTACGTACTCTTCGACGACCGGTTTCTCGGCACCGAAGACCTCTCAGCGATGCTCGCGGCCACGAGCATCTACCTCACGCCCTACCGCTCCCGTGATCAGATCGTCTCAGGAGCCCTAACCTTCGCCCTCGTCGCCGGTTGTCCGGTGGTCTCGACGCCGTACTACTACGCCGAGGACATGCTGGCGTCGGGCGCCGGTGTGCTCGTTCCCTTTGATGACCCGGGCGCCCTCGCGGCGGCCGTGAACGGCCTGCTTGACGACCCCAAGCGGCTGGACCGTGCGCGCCGCGCAGCGCGCACGGTCGGACGTAAGCTGACCTGGCCGCAGGTGGGCCGGCAGACAGCCGAGGTTCTGCGCGAAGCGATCGCCCTCGGAGCGTCGACCAACGTGAGGCGCCCGGCGCCGACGACGCTGCCGCGAGCTCGCACATCGCACCTTCAGACACTCGTCGACGACGTCGGCATCATCCAGCACGCCGAAGGCATCGTGCCCGTCCGGTCCTCGGGCTACTGCACCGACGACGTCGCGCGCCTGGCCATCGTTGCCCTCGGCCTGGGCAGAACGACGGGGATGGAGACCTACGACCGGATGCTCGCCGTGAGCCTCGGCTTTCTCCGACACGCCTGGGACGCCGAACGCCAGGGCATGCACAACCTGCTCTCCTACGATCGGCGCTGGCTGGATGAGCCCCACGGCGGCGACCACCTCGGGCGGGCGGCGTGGGCGCTCGGGGAGGTGGTGGGATCCGAGCCGTCGCCCGCGGTCCTCCAGCCCAGCCGGGCTCTGCTGCGCGAGATGCTGCCCACGCTCCGGGATCAGCGCTCGCCTCGCACCGTGGCTTTCGCCATTCTCGGCCTGGCTCACGCAGATCCGGTGGTGGTGGGCGAGGACGCCGAAGCAGTCCTGCGACTCCTGGCTCAGCGCCTCGCCGACCAGCAACGCGCCAACGCCGCACCCGACTGGTACTGGGCCGAGGACGAGCTGGCCTACGACAACGGCCGCCTTCCCCAGGCGCTGATCGCCGCCGGCGCGCGGCTGGGCGATGAGGAGTTGCTGGGAGCCGGGGTACGCGCGCTGGACTGGTACGCGGGCGAGCTGGGCAGCGAGGGTCCGTACGTGCGCTTGGTCGGCCATCACGGCCGCCGCCGTGGCCAGGCGCATCCCGGTGACGGCGACGAGCAGCCGCTGGACGCGGCCGCCTTGGTCGAGGCGGAGGTCGAGGCGTACGCCGCCACCGACGCAGAGACTCACGCGCGTCGTGCCGTGCACGCCTTCGAGTGGTTCCTGGGCCGCAACCGGCTCGGGCTTTCGGTTCACGATTTCACCACCGGAGGCTGCCACGACGGCCTCGGCGAGCGGACGGTGAACCTCAACGAGGGGGCCGAGTCGACGCTTGCCTACCTGCAGGCGCTGCTGGCTCTCGATAGCGCAGGCCTACAGGCCACCCTCCCCACATGAAGCTCGCGCTGCTCGGCCCGATCGCCTGGCGCACTCCGCCCCGCCACTATGGCCCGTGGGAGCTGGTGACGGGGCTCCTCGCCGACGGCCTCGTCGACCAGGGGGTCGACGTCACGCTCTTCGCCACGCTCGACTCGGTCACGCAGGCGAAGCTCGACGGTGTTTGCCCCCGCCCTTATGAGGAGGACCCAGAGCTCGACGGGCGGGTATGGGAGGCACTCCACGTCGCCCACACGCTGCGCCGCTCGGGTGAGTTCGACCTGATTCACAACAACCTCGATTGGCTGCCGCTGGCGTTCTCGGGCCTCGCTCGTG
Source organism: Solirubrobacteraceae bacterium (assembly GCA_017882445.1). Classification (GTDB taxonomy): domain Bacteria; phylum Actinomycetota; class Thermoleophilia; order Solirubrobacterales; family Solirubrobacteraceae; genus Palsa-744. The sequence goes on along the minus strand of JADGPK010000171.1, from coordinate 1,367 downwards.
CGCCGATGGTCACCACCATCCACGGCTTCTCCTCGCACCGGATCCTGCCGGCGTATCGGAGCTCGCGGAGCGCCTTCGTCTCGATATCCGAGGCCGACCGCTCCTCCGAGCTCAGCTATGTCGCCACCGTGCACCACGGCGTCGACCCCGGCGTGCTGCCCTTCTCGCCGGTGGCGGGCGAGGCGTTGGTCTGCTTCGGTCGCATTCACCCCGACAAGGGCACCGCTGAGGCTGTGGAGATCGCTCGCCGCGCCGGTCGGCCGCTCGTACTGTGCGGGCCCGTACAGGACGAGCGCTACTTTGCTGCCGATGTCGAGCCGCACATCGACGGAGACCGCGTCCGCTACCTGGGCTCCGTCGCCCCGCCCGAGCGCGCCACAATTCTCGGTGCAGCCGCCTGTCTGCTGCACCCGATCTCCTTCGCCGAGCCGTTCGGCCTCTCGGTTGTGGAGGCGATGCTATGCGGAACGCCGGTCGTCGCCTATCCGCGTGGCTCGATGCCCGAGATCATCGAGGATGGTGTGACCGGGGTGCTGGCCGATGGAGTGGACGCTGCAGTCGCGGCCATCGAGCGGGCCGTGAGCTTCGACCGCAGCGCGTGTCGGGCCGCCGCCGTGCGCCGCTTCTCCGTCCGTCGCATGGTCGATGATTACCTTCAGGTCTATGACAGCGTCCTCCGAGGCCACCAGCGCGTCCCTCTTCACGCGTCACCCCGGTAACCCGCTGCTCACGCCCGAGCGCTGGCCCTACCCGATCAACGCCGTGATGAACGCCGGGGCCACGATGATTGACGGCCAGACGGTGCTGCTGTGCCGCGTCGAGGACCGCCGAGGCTTCTCGCATCTGGCCTGCGCCCGATCGCACGACGGCGCGTCGAACTGGGTGGTGGACGACCAGCCGGCCCTGGCCATCGACGGCGAGCACCCCGAGGAGACCTGGGGCCTGGAGGATCCGCGCGTGACCTACGTGGAGGAGCTCGCGCGGTGGATCATCACCTATACCGCGTTCGGCCCCGGCGGACCGGGGATCTCGCTCGCGCAGACCGAGGACTTCCAGACCTTCGAGCGCCTCGGCGTAGCGATGGTCCCTGAGGACAAGAACGGCGTCCTGCTGCCGCGCCGCGTGCGGGGCGACTGGGTGCTGTTCCACCGCCCGGCCTCTGTAGGGGTTGGTGGCATCTGGCTGTCACGCTCGGCCGACCTTAAGAGCTGGCACACGCCCGAGCTGGTGCTCGGTCGACGCCCCGGGAGCTGGTGGGACTCCGCGCGGGTCGGCATGGGGCCGCCGCCTGTGGAGACACAGCACGGCTGGCTCGTCGTCTACCACGGCGTCCGCGACACGGTGGCTGGCGGCCTGTACCGCGCAGG
>JADGPK010000170.1 GCA_017882445.1 Solirubrobacteraceae bacterium | reverse complement strand
GAAGCCGCACAGCGAAGCCCGAGTTCGCGTCCGCATCGCCTCGCCACAATCACAGAAGGGATTCCCTATGCGCCTACGTAGACCATCACCGGCCACCGTCATCGCCAGCATGGCGCTCTTCTTTGCGCTGGGCGGCACGGCGATCGCGGCTCATCACTACCTCATCACGAGCACCAAGCAGATCAAGCCGAGCGTCCTGAAGTCCCTGAAGGGCCATGCCGGCGCGAAGGGTGCGACGGGACTGCAGGGCAAAGAAGGAGCAGCCGGCAAAGAAGGAGCAGCCGGCAAAGAAGGGCTGCAGGGCAAACAGGGCCCAGCTGGCCCTCTCGCGACCTCCCTGCCCAGCGGGCAGACGTTGAGAGGCTCGTTCAACCTCGACACCGTCGCGGCGGTAACGGGACAGGACAACGGGGGGAGCATCTCCTTCGGTCTCGCGCTCCCCAGCCCACCGGCGGTGGAAGTCGTTCCCGTCGGCGGGCCCGCGACCGTGCACTGCTCTGGGTCGGTCACGGCACCCTCCGCGACACCCGGCTACCTGTGCCTGTATGAGCAGACGAGCCACAACCTCAGCTGGCTCGTATGGTGTAACCAGAGTGGAACATGCGAAGGAAGTGCCGACACTTTCGGGCTGGAACTGTTTGCTCAGTCGGCCGCTACCGGCCGCTTCTATGTAGACGGCAGCTGGGCGGTGACCGCCCCGTAGGAAACAGCCAGGCGTCGGGTGCCCTGCGCCTAACGGCATGGGGCACCAACGGCTGTGCGGGTGCAGCACGGGCGGCCGACTACGCCCGTGCGCAAACCGCCGGCGACGGTCGAAAGGATTAGCCCCGTCGCCAAGTCTCATAGCCATTCCGCCTTTACGCTCTCGGGAGCGTCGGAGAACACGCCGACGATCAGCGGCCCCCAGCGGCCGAGCTGCCGCCGCCACCGCTCCGGGTCGCGCTCGACCACGGCCAGGACCCTGGCCCGAGGCACCATCCACGAGTTTTCGAGTGTGGCCGTGGAGTCCTCGTACACCTCGCCGATCGGCTCGGCCTCGTAGACGTATCCGATGACCTCGAGCGCGTACACGAGAGCCAGAATCACCCTGTCGGTGAGAAACACCTTGTCCCTGACGGTGCGTTTGATCGAGTGGCGCCAGATGCCTGTCGTGGTCCCTGACTCGAGGAAGTCGCCGGCATCGAGGCCGGCAACGCCGCCGTGGAACAAGCCACCCGAGAATGGCAGGCCGAAGTAACTCCGGACTTGGTACTCGCTCCACGGCTTGACCGGCTTCAATGTCGCCACTTCATCCTCGCTCACGCCGCATCGCCGAACCGAGAGATCGCCTCTGCGTTCGACACGCGGATCGCCTGCGCGTTCGCCCGCTCATGCTCGAGAAACCGCTCATACGCCTCGCGCCTGCCTCCGGGCCACGGCCGCGGCTGCTCCTTAGACAGCTCGTTGACCGACACTCCGAGGTCCGATATGGGGACTTCCGGGCCGAGGTCGAGCCCGCGACGGCCGCGGGACAGCCGCACACGACCCCACGCCTCCCGCGTGCCCATCCATGCCGTCACGGCCGCCCGTGTCGCATTGAGCGCCACCGCGATCACCTCCGACGTTCCCTCCGACGCCCCGACGGCCGCGGCGAGGAAGTGCTCCGGGTGCGCGTCGATCACGGCATCGACCTCCGCCTTGACCTCCTGCTCTGCCTCCCGGATCGCCTCGCGCTTTTCCTTCACGACGACCATCTCCGCTTGGGCCTGCCGAAGCGCTAGCTCCACCTGCTCGGGAGTCTCCGGGTGAGTGTCGCCGCGTGCCTCGGCGAGCCGCGCCGCACGCTTACGGTCCGTCGCCCCGTCGATGACGGCCCGCTGCGCCCCTTCGGTGGCGTCCAACGCATGACGCTTGTGCGCGAGCGCCAAACGCTTCTCGTGCAACGCCGCCAGGTCGCGCTCCGGGTCCTTGGCTTTGCCTATGCGCGCCATTACGACGCCTCGCGAAGGATCACGTCCAGCTCGTCCATCCTGGCGAGCTGATCGTTCTGGCCCAAGGCTTCCCAATCCTCAACGGACGTGAGAGGCGCCTTGCCCGGAGGTGGCGGGGGTCCCTGCGGCGCCGCCGCCACCTGAACCTGCTGCTGTGCGGCGTAGAGCTGCCCGGGCGTTGGCTCGGCCGGTGCGGCGGGAGCCGTAGGCGGCTGTGCGGCAACCTGTCCAGCCCGCGCCGCCTCAATCAGTTTCGCCGCAGTCTCCAGCCCTGCCGCTCTCAATACTGCAACCTCGTCAGACATTTGCACTCCTTCTGTTGGATTTACGTCGCTCGGGGCGGTGAATCCCGTCCCACTGATCGCTCTGTGCGCGCTGCACGATCGGCACGCACGTCTCGCACCACTTCCTCGGGCGGCCCATTCGCTTCTGCACGATCGGGCGCCCACAGACTCCGCAGCACGTCGGCTTCACAGCCGCCTGTCTCACGTCGCACCCCCGTTCGTCCGCCTGTTGCGCCGAGCGGCAAGACTCACCGGGCGCGGCAACTCCCCGTCAAGATCCGCGAAGATGTCGGCTCCAGCAGCCTGCCGCCGCCCCGTCAGCCCCAGGACTTTCGCGAGCTGGGCCCCACGGCGCAGATCACGGTCCGCGGCCTCATATCCCGGGTGAATCACGACACGCCCAGACTTCAACGTGCTGAACGGGTGCTCGTCGGCCAGCTCACGCAGCCTCGCGCCGGATCTCATCGCCTCCACATACTCAATCCCGAGCTGCTCAAGGTGCGACATGCCATCAGCGGCGAGCTGGCCGCGCACCGCCTCATGCACAGCGCCCCACAGCGCCTCAGAATCGTCATCTACGGCCATCAGCGGCCCTCCTTCGGGGATTCGGGTGCCCAGTCATAAAACAGGTCGCAGATTCCGATTCTTCCGCGAAGAACCAGCGCGATGAACGTTGCCCCATGCGGCGTGATCTGAGGCCGCCCCTGCCCCCCGGTGCGGCTTAATGGCGGCTCGGGGGGAAAGCCTGACCGTGCGGGTCAAGCAGCGGCCCCGTCTTGCTTGAGCCCCTCCCCCCTGCGTCGGATAGCTGCCGCGCGACCCGCCGCCGCCCACAGGAGGCAACACGGCGACGGGTGCGCGGCCTTCCGCTGCGATGCGCGCGCGCAGGAAGATGGTGAACGTCATCGGATGGCCTCGGCGTGCTCATCGAGCCACCGCGACAACTCGCTCA
>JADGPK010000169.1 GCA_017882445.1 Solirubrobacteraceae bacterium | reverse complement strand
GCGCCGATGTGCATGTGCGCGCTCTCGTCGAACTGCTCAAGCTCGAGGAACATCGTGTCCAGCATGCTGAGCTGCTCACCCATCGCCTCTGACTCCCTCCCGGCGTGACCTTCAGGCCGAACCTAGCGCGCAAGGCACGAAGCGGCATCGGAGTCCCCCCGCGTAGCGGCTCAGTAATTACCCACGCCCGAAGCCTCAGCCACCGAGCGAGGGGAGGCCGCCCACCACACCATGCGAGACTTGCGAGCCGATGAGCGAAGTCGCAGAGCATTTCCGCGCGACCGTTCGCGCCAAACTGGGTGCTGAGCATCAGGAGCTTCTGCGAGTCGCGGCCGGTACCGGTGCCGCCCGAGAGTTGCGCCGCACCCTGCATCTAACGGACCGGGCTGTGCGCCAGTGGGCACATCAGGCCGCTGCGCATGGGCGGAACGAGCACCAGAGCGCCTACGGGGGTCTTCCTCCGCTCGTGCCAGAGCTGGGACACGCTGTGCAGAAGGCGGCGGACACAGAGCTGAAAACGGGCCTTGACGCCAAGCATGAGCTGATAGCCCAGATGGTCTGGGGGATCGGCGAGCGTTTGGCCGGGATCGACACCGAGGCTCCGCCGTCCAGCTCGCAGCACTCGCTCAACCAGATAGCCATCGAGGCGGCGGAGATCCTCCTCGCGGCCGGGCTCGTGCTCCCCGGTCCAGACTGGGTGATCGATGAAGCAAACGAGGCGCTGCGCGACCTGGCTCACACTCAGTGATCACGCCCAGCCGCGGCCACCGCACCATAGCCGGCCATGACCCTCCCCACTGAGATCATTGCCCGGCGTATGCGCCTGCTGCGCGCGCAGACCCGCGATGTCGTCTGCGAGCGAGACCTGCGCGTCACGATGGACGACGGCGCGGTGCTGCTGGCCGACCGGTATGTCGCGCGCGCTACCCGGCAGGAGCCGCAGCCGACGGTGCTCGTGCGCTCGCCCTATGGACGCCGGCAGTTCTTCGGCCTGATCTTCGGACGGCTGCTGGCCGAGCGGGGTCTGCAGGTCGTCGTCCAGAGCGTGCGCGGCACGTTCGGCTCGCAGGGCGCGTTCAGCCCGTTTGACGAGCGCGCCGACGGCCTGGCCACGCTGCGCTGGATCCGCGCACAGCCCTGGCACGCCGAACGGATCGGCATGATCGGCCCCAGTTACCTCGGGCTGGTGCAGTGGGCCGTAGCGCCCGACGCCGGAGACGACCTGGCTGCGCTGGCGATCCAGGTGAGCGCCTCACAGTTCCACGGCCAGACCTACCCGGGCGGCAGCCTCGCGCTGGAGACGGCGGCCTCATGGCTGGTGCTCGTCGCCGCCCAGGAGCGCCGGCTCGCCCCGCTGGCAATGCTCCGCGCCGTCCGCCGCCTGCCCGCGCTCTTCGCGCAGCTGCCGATCGGCGACCTCGACGCGCGCGCCACCGGCGCCGAGGTCGCGTGGTTTCGCGAGGCGCTGGCCAGCCCGGGCCGCGAGGACGCCTACTGGGTCGCCCGCGACTTCGCCGCGGGCGTCGGCAAGGTGGCTGCGCCCGTACAGCTCGTCGGCGGCTGGCACGACATCTTCCTGCCGTGGATGCTGGAGGACTTCGCCGCGCTGCAGGCCGCCGGGCGCTCGCCGCAGCTCATCATCGGCCCGTGGACCCACACCGCACCCGGGCTGCTGGCCGCCGGGCTACGCGAGGGTCTGGGCTGGCTGCGCGCGCACCTTCTCCGCGATGACCGGCTCCTCCGGCCGTCCGGCGTGCGGGTGCTCGTCAGCGGCGAACGCGCGGGCAGCGGCTGGCGCGAGCTGCGCAGCTGGCCGCCGCCGGGCACGGGCGAGCGCCGGCTGTGGCTCGCGGCCGGCGGGCGCCTGCAGGACATCGAGCCCGCCGGCGACCCCGGGAGCGGGGACCGCTACCGCTACGACCCCGCCGACCCCACGCCGTCACTCGGTGGACCCGTGCTGCTCGCGCGCGAGCCGGTGATCGACAACCGCGCGCTCGAGCTGCGGCCCGACGTGCTCACCTACACCACCGCGCTGCTGCCCGAGACCGTGGAGGCGATCGGCCCGGTGCGCGTCGAGCTCTGCGTACGGACCAGCTCGCCGCACTTCGACCTCTTCGCGCGCGTGTGCGACGTCGACACCGGCGGCGCATCGTGGAACGTCTGCGACGCGCTGACCCGCGTCATGCCCGGGCGCTTCGAGCCGGCCGCGGACGACACCGCGCGCGTCGCCTTCGACCTGTGGCCGATGGGCCACCGCTTCGCCGCCGGCCACCGGATCCGCCTGCAGGTCTCCTCCGGCGCCCACCCCCGCTACGCGCGCAACCCGGGCACCGGCGAGGACCTCCTCACCGCGACCGCGCTGCGCCCGGTCGACATCGACGTGCTCCACGACGCCCAGCATCCCTCGGTCTTGGTGCTGCCCACCGCGCAGGCCCCCGCTCAGCAGCGGTGAGCCCGAGCCTTGGCGGTGGCGCCGACGAGCCTGCGCAAGCGCGTCTTCGACGTAGGGCTGGAACTGTGCGTGCGAGCCTGGGGTCAGTCGCTGCTGTCGTACTTGAACGAGATCGCGAGCCGAACGCGGTAGTGCTTGATCGTTCCGTCCTCGATCGCCACATCCTGCCTGATGACCTCGGCGATGCGCAGGTCACGCACAGTTTTCGCCGTGTGGGTGCCGAAAACTCGATCGTCGGCGCTTGAGGACGTTGTGGCGTGCGGTGTGTAGGGTCCTGCCCCGTGTCACCCAAGCGCTCCGAGCTTCTGATCATCTCCTTCCTCTACTGGGCGCTGCGGCGCATCTTGGAGCTCGCGGTGCTGCTCTTCCGTTGTGAGGAGGCCAAGGAGATCGAGATCCTTGGCCTGCGTCGTGAGCTCGCGATCGTGCGCAGCCAGCTCGGAAGGCCACAACCGAGCACGACTGACCGCGCGTTGCTCGCGGCGCGAGCGTCAACCGGTTGGGCAGCAGCCCGGTCCCGCTGCCCAAATCGAGCCTAATCGCGCCTAATCCAGCCGTATCCGCGCGGCGCCGCAGGGGCCACAAACTCGCATAAACCCCGGAAAACCGGGCCATACGGCGGGTGCGGCGTGTCGTTTTGCAAGCAGGAGGTCACCGGTTCGATCCCGGTTGGCTCCACCATTTAGCCAAAGGTCGAACCGCCCCGGCTCCCGATGAGGGAGCCGGGGCGTTGGCTTCCCAGGGACGAGCCGACCGGGTGGGACGGCTGATCG
>JADGPK010000064.1 GCA_017882445.1 Solirubrobacteraceae bacterium | reverse complement strand
GACGTTCAGGCGTCTCGCGCCTGCGAAGCCGCGCTACCGCTTCGCCTGGCGGAAGCGAGCGTGAGGAGCCTGTCGGGCGGCGCGCTTGGAAGTCGTCCGTTGCGACAGTCTGAGAGTCGGCCACCGAGACGCTCGCTTGCACGCCGGGAGCAGGAGCTAGCTACGCGCCGAGTCGGCGGTCTGAGACGCCTCTTTGGATCGATGAGCGGCAGCGGCGCGGTGCTTCGCGGGGCGCTCACGGACGGTGGCGGAACGCTTCTCCTGGGCGATGCCGGTGGGTAAATCCTGGGCGATATATAGTCCGCAATGTCATTGGAACCCAGGGGCTATCGGGAGGGACGATGTCGGAGTTGGCGCGGCTTGACGCGACGGGGCAGGCAGAGCTGGTGCGCGACGGTCAGGTGTCGCCAGCGGAGTTGGTGGAGAGCGCCATCGGCCGGATAGAAGCCCTCAATCCGGAGCTCAACGCGGTCATTTCGGACCTATCGGATAAGGCGATAGCGGCAGCCGGCCGGCCGCTACCGGATGGGCCGTTTCGCGGAGTGCCGCTGCTGCTGAAGGACCTCGCCTGCCACTCGGCCGGGGACCCATTCCATGAGGGCATGGCGTTCCTCAAGCGGCTGGAATGGACCGAGTCCGAGGACCAATATCTGGCGCGCAAGTTCCGCGAGGCGGGCTTTGTCTTTGTCGGTAAGACCAACACGCCGGAGCTGGGCATCTTGCCGACGACCGAGCCGGCGGCGTACGGCCCCACACGCAACCCCTGGGATCCTGGCCGCTCGCCCGGTGGATCGAGCGGCGGTTCGGCGGCAGCGGTCGCTGCCGGACTGGTCGCGGTGGCTCACGGCAACGACGGCGGCGGATCGATTCGCATCCCGGCGAGCCATTGTGGACTGGTGGGGCTCAAGCCGTCACGCGGGCGCGTGTCGCTGGGCGCGGAGTTTGGAGATGTCATCTCGGGGCTGGTCGTCGAGCATGTGCTGTGCCGTTCGGTTCGTGATAGCGCCGGCGTGCTGGATGCGATCTGCGGCGCGATGCCCGGTGATCCCTACGTGGCACCCGCCCGGCAGCGGCCCTACTCGGAGGAGTTCGGCGCAGACCCTGGCCCCCTGCGGGTGGGTCTGATGACAACGCCTCCGGGAGGCCAGTTTGCCACGCACCCGGACTGCATCGCGGCAGCGGAGGCGGCGGCGAGGACGCTTGAGCAACTCGGTCACCGGGTGGAGCCCGCCCACCCGGAGGCGATCGACGACCCCGAGTACATCACGACGTTTCTGCTGCGGTGGACGGCCGGGATTGCCTGGAACCTCAAATACTGGGAGGCCAAGACGGGCAAGTCAATCGGATCTGGCGACGTCGAGCCCAGCACCTGGGCGCTGGCCGAGCTGGGCCGCTCTCACAGCGCTGCTGATTACCTGGGCGCAGTCGAGTATCACCAGCGTCTGACCCGCCGTATCGCTGAGTGGTGGCAGGAGGGGTTCGATCTACTGCTGACGCCAACCACCGCAGAGCCAGCAACACCCCTCGGCACCTTCGAGCCAGCACCTGAGAACCCGCTCGCGCCGATCATGCGCTCCGTCCCCCTGGCCACCTTTACCGCCATATTCAACACCACCGGCCAACCAGCGATCTCGCTGCCCGTTCATTGGACCGCCGATGGCCTGCCAGTCGGCGCCCAGCTCGTCGCCGCCTACGGACGAGAGGATCAACTGATCCGCGTCGCCGCACAGCTCGAACAGGCCGATCCGTGGGCCGACCGCTGGCCCTCGCTCGTCGGGGACGCCGCACGCACAGGCTAACCGCGTTTCGAGCGGGAAACCAGCCTTGACGCGCGCTCTCGCGTTCCATGCGAAGGAACGTCGTTAGCGCAGTCTCCGCAGACGCCTGCTTCGGACGGGTGGCTGTTGCACAAAGCCGTCTACGAGAACCTGTGCGGCTCTCGCTGTGACGGCAGTGGAAGCCGCTGGAAGCGCCGAGGCCGAGTAGAGCGCGCCGCGTCCGAGCGATGACCTTCGTGTTTTTCGCCCCCACCCTTAGAACGGATCCAGTGAGGTCTTCGGGGGTTTGTGCAACAGCCACGACGAGCACCGGCAGTCCTCCCCGGCTCCTGGCTCGCTCTCGCATCCGACGCGAAGCAGGCACCGAAGGACGAGGGCACCAATCGCCCGTCAGGTGGGTCAGCCGTCTCGTCCTGGCTGCTCGCGCACGTCGTCAGCTCGATGTGCGAACATACAAACATACGTTCGTCGCTCATTCTGAATTAGTAGCAAACATCTGTTCGCACACCGGGTCGACGACTTCTGAGAGGAGCAGCGATGCCTAGCGCGACGACGGCACGCGCTGAAGACCAGACGGCCCCTAAACCCAAGCGGGACCGGACCGATGAGGAGAAGGGGCGGGATACGCCCGGTGTGACCGAAGGCGTGGTGATGACCGGGGCCAAGATCTGCGAGATCGTGCCGGATCTGCAACGGCTCGCCTTCCCCGTCGAGAGGCTGACCCCGCTGCCGGGCAACCCGCGCCAGGGGGATGTGCAGGCGGTCGCCCGCAGCTATGCCACGTTCGGCCAGCGTAAGCCGATCGTCGCGAGACACGCGATGGAGGAGCCGGGCGAGCAGCGCGATAAAGACCTCCAGAACCAGGTGACTGCGATCCGCGCTCAAATGCGGGCCGCCCAAAAGGCCCGGTCACGCTCGGGGAGCTCGGGGAGGCGATCGCACCCGAGCCCGTGCGCGAGCCCGCGATCGACCTCGCCGGACTCGAGCGCGTCCTGACGATATCCGCCGGCACAGCCGAGCGATTCACGCAGCATCCCAAGATCGCTGGCGCGTATCTCCTCCAGGTAGCTAGAGGCCCACCTGTCGCCGTCACCTTCTGCCGGCGCGTCTTGGATGAGCACTCGCCGACAGTACGCCTGCTCACCTACGGGACGCCGGAGCTGGCGGCGCTGCTGCCTCAGGCGCCTGAAGAGCCGGCAGAGGCGTTTGATGCGCCAGGCGGGCGCGTTCGCACATTGGCCGAGCTCGAAGCGCGGCTCGACGCTGATTGACGACCTACTTCCTTGAGCGGTGGCCGTCGTCAAAGTCCAATCAGTGGACACGAGCGTACGCCCATACTTGAGTGCAGGCGTAAGCTAGGTGCTCGAGCTCGCCAAGCTCTGCCGCGAGTAGCCGGCCAAAGACTGACACGCCACGGGGCCGGTCTTCCCTGCTTGTCTCGCAGGTCAATGACCTTCTGCTGCCTTAGCAACAGGTCACTCCCGGGGTGTCCTGCCTCCCGAACGATGGGCTCTCGAGGCGGGCCGTGCCGTCCCTCGGAGCAATCGTAGGTCCAGCAGCGCTCGGCACGGGATCTCTCATATGTGGCTAGATGAGACCGACAGCGACCAACTAGCAAGGAGCACGTCGACCATGAGTAACGATCCCTCCGCCCCGACCGACCGCGTCCTGCTGATCACCGGCGCCTCATCCGGAATCGGCGCGGCAACTGCCCGCCACGCCGGCGCCGCGGGATGGCGGCTCGTGCTGGCCGCGCGCTCGCAGGAGCGCCTGCAGGCGCTCGCCGCAGAGCTGGGCGGAGCTGAGCGCGCGCTCGCAGTGCCCTGCGACGTGACCGACTGGGAGGCCCAGCAGCGCCTCGTGGAGCTCGCGCTCTCGGCCTTCGGTCAGATCGACGCGGTCTTCGCCAACGCCGGGTTCGGCGGCCCGCGCGGCTTTCTGAAGGACACTCCGGAGCACTGGCGCGAGATGGTGCTCACGAACGTCTACGGAGTGGCATTGACGCTGCGCGCTGCGATTCCCGCGCTCACCGAGTCGCGCGGGCATCTGCTGCTCACCTCAAGCGTCGCCGGCCGGCGCGTGCTGCCGGGCTCGATGTACTCGTGCACCAAGCACGCCGTGACCGCGATGGGTGAGGCAGCCCGCCAAGACCTGGATGGCACGGGCATCCGCGTGACGCTGATCGAGCCCGGGATGGTGGACACTCCGTTCTTTGAGAATCGGCCGACAGACGCATTGCAGGACGACGACATCGCACGCGCGGTGCTTTTTGCGTTGTCCCAGCCCCCGCACGTCGACGTCAACGAGATCCTCGTGCGCCCCACAGCGCAGGCGGGCTAGGTCGCCGGCAGTAACGGGCCGATCGACCGCATTCGGGCGTCCGCCAACCGCCGCAATCGATCGTGACCTTGTTACTGACCGTCTGCTATCCAGGCGAGAGACCATCGCGAGAGCTCCTGCTGCCGAGCAAGAAGTCAGGCCACGAGTGCTCGCCGACCGCGTGACCTTGACACGCGTAACGCCCAACGAACGTCAATGCGGACCCGCCGACCGACCACGCCTGCGCACGGCTGCTGGCCGCATGGGACCCAGCCCATACCCGCGATACGGGAGCGCTGAAGGAGCAAGACGCTGAGTGGCCTCGGCGTAGGACCCCTGGGGTCGGTGCCCCGGTGGCTGGCGGCGCCGTGAGAGCCGCGAACGTTTGGGCAGCAGCTCGATTCCGCTGCCCAAACCCAGCCTAATCGCACCCGATCCCGCCGTATCCGCGCGGCGGCGCAGCGACCCAATCCCGCACACAGGCCGGAAAATCAGGCCATGCAGCGAGGCCGCCGTGCCGTTTTGCAAGCAGGAGGTCACCGGTTCGATCCCGGTTGACTCCACTTGAACGACGGGCTGCAGCGAGATCCGCTGACCGAACACCGCCGAACCGCCAAAAACCCCTCACTCCTGCTGCGGGAGCACGAAGTCGACGCCCTGACCTAGCCTCCTTACCATGCCCGCCGGGCTCGGAGGGCCTCGAGTGTGTAGCCTCCGAGCGAGATCGGCGCCATGACGAACTGGTAACAAAAGAAGTAGAACAACAGCCCTCTCCGGTTCTCCCTGACTCGCAAATTGACAGATCGAAATACGTCGCGCTGGTGATAGAACATCACGCTGGCGAGCAGGCCGTTCAGCGGGAGGACTAGCAGCGTGACCGGGCCGACGATCGCGAAGTTGCCGAACATCGCGAGGACGATTCCGGGTATGAAGACGAGCGTAAAGGTCGCGTCGATGAACGGAAAGAGAAAGTTTCCGGCCACCGAATGTGAATAGAACTTGAACTGGCCGAGCAACCCGAGCCCGTGCTCGCGAAGGCCCTCCACCATTCCGCGTGCCCAGCGTCGTCGCTGGCGCGCGAAAGCGGACCACGACGTTGGAACGTCGGTGAACGCGACCGCCGTCGGCTCAAACACGCTTCGCCCGCCCTGAAGCAACATCTGCCAGGTGAGCACGATGTCCTCGCCGATGGCGTTCGGCCAGCCCCCGGCGAGTCGGAGGGCCGTCGCATCGTAGAGGCTGAATGCTCCCTGAGCGACCAGGGTTCCCTGCAGCAGAGCCTGGCCACGCTTGACCGTGGCGATCCCGAGGAAGTAGTCCCACTCCTGTGCACGCGTGAGCAGATTGTCACGCGAGTTTCGCACGAGTACGGCGCCCGCCACCGCGACCGTGTCGGGGGGCGATGACACGAGACGGGCGACAGCGTGCGTGAGCGAGTACGGCATCAGCAGGGTGTCGGCGTCGATCGTCGCTACCAGCGGCGTTGTGATGGTCGCGAGAGCCGCGTTCAGGGCCTTGGCCTTGCCGCCGTGCTCGGCTGATACGAGCCTCACGCGGGGGTCATGCGCGGCATATTCCGCGACGATCTCGCGGGTGCTGTCTGTGGAGCCATCGTCGGCGACCACGAGTTCGAACTCGCCCGGGTAGTCAGTCCGCAGCGCGTACTCAACCGTCTCGGCGATCGACTGCTCCTCGTTATACGCGGCCACCAGCAGCGCAACGCGCGGAAACGCTAGGTCGAAGCGCAGAGGAGGCGGCGTGTCGACGAGGATCGACACGAGCAGCTGGATGTTCAGGTAGCCCGGTACCAGGGCGATCCCGGTGATCACCAGGATCGCGAGTGGCATCGTGATGTCGCTTCCGAGCGTGGCGATCCACGTGCGTGACAACCAGAGTGAGAAAATTACCCAGGACAGCCCAGCTACAATCGTTGCGGCGACCCGGAGTCTCAGCGGTATGTACCGACGCCGCCGCCGCTGGACCCCTGGGCTCGGAGGGCTTAGACGCCGCTCGATTACGGCGCCCGCCGACGTCGCAGGGGCAGCTTCGAGCAGGGGAGCGTCGCAGATTGTTGGGTTCTTTGTGCGGACTCTCATGGGACCGGGTCGGGCGACCCTAGGTTTCTATCGACGCAGTGAAGGCGCCCCTTGAGGCCGCTTGGACGACCCCAGTGATGTGCGCATTCCGAGGGCGCCCACGCGGCCCGGCAGGCTCAGCCGCGAAGCGCCGCGCAGCGCGACGGACACGAGCACCCGCGAAAGCCATCGACGAGCCGATCGGGCATCGCATGTCGACGAGCGACCTGAACGCTGCTCCTGGACGTCGACTCCACATGCAACGAGCCGGAGCAGCTCGCCCCTCGGTTAGACAAGCAGCGATCGCTCCTCGCGCAGATGCCGAAGCGAGTCGGTTGCCGCCCAATGGCCCGACCCGCCGGCGGCGAACACGGCCTCGCTGAGGCGTCTTTGAGGGTCGAGAAGGTACGTGCGAGCCGGTGCTTCGATCCCGCCAGGCGTTTGACCGCCTCGGCTGGCGTGTGCTTGCGCGGGGAGTCGCGACGCACAACAGGTGGAACCATGAACAGGTCCGGTCATTTGGACTATCGCCGCGACAGCTACGCGTCGGGCCGGTCGGGCAGGCGGCGTGCCGCAAGCAGATCGGCCGCCAGTACGGACGAGGAGGCAGCAACCGCGGGCGGGTCGCCGATCTGCTGCTCCGCGCGCCCGGCCATCATGGAACCCTGTGAGTCGGGCCCTCGTGCGAACAGTTGGTCGAGCAGCTCGAAAGCCCGCATCGTCACCTCGCCCGCGAGCGCATCGGACTGTAGGCGCCCGAGCGCCGCGGCGAGGTTGTTCGTGGGAACCGCGACGAGAAGACGGTAGATGTCGTGCGCGTCCTTGTCGAGCAGACGGTCGGGTGTCTGTGTTCGCTCACCGAGCTTGTGCAGCTTGGCGACGAGCAGGGCGGCGGGGCCGGCGACGTTGACGGTGCAGGAACGTAGATCCGCAGGGTCGAGTGACGCGATACGCATCTGTGCGTGGTCGACGATCGCGGCCTCGAGGCCGACCGCGCGGCCTGCGGCGTGCGGCGTACTTGGAGTGCGGCGGGATGCGTGCGCCGCGCCTGCCCCCCGGCGCCGGCGAGTGACTCGGGAACCATCAGGTCGACGGGGATGCCGTCGGGGTTCAGCCAGGACCCTGGCTGTGGGGAATCGCGATCGAGCTCGAACCCTGCCTGGCGGAGGGCATCCTCGAGCCTCGGCGTATCGCTCAAGCTTCGTGTGTCGAGCGCGAGGTCGCTGTCCTTGGTCGTCTCGGCGAGGGCAACCTGCGCCCCGCCGGTATGCAGATAGATCGCCTGCGCGCCGATGAGCACCAGCGCGTCGAGGTGAGGTTGGAGGGCTTGCAGTGCGTCGAGCAGCACCGAGCGAGCCGTGATGAGCAGGTCAGTGTCGCCAGGTCGATTCATTGGCTGCCATCCAGTCGAGCAAGGCGCCTGCTTCACTAGGCCCGCGGCCCGGCGCGGTGAGCAGATCGACGGCGATCTGGCTCGGTGCCGTAATGCGCAGCCCATCGGTCTCTTGGGTTCGCTCGAATACCGCGTCGTAGCTCCCGGTGGCCAGCAGGACGTTGGTGCCGCTGTCGACCTCGCGGAGATCGAGCATCTCAGCAGCCTGGTCGAGCCGCTCGACGTAGATCATGGCTAGGCGGGGGGAGGCGTACGGGGCGAGCCGCTCAGCGGCGAGCGCCCCGGTCAGGGCATAGCGCAGGTCCGGGGCAGAACGCAGGTCGTCAAGGACCGCGGGGAGGCCTCGAGGTTGCAGATACGCGCCGACGGTGTTGCTCTGCTGGAAACCGTAGTCCTGACTCCATCGCTCGAGCAGCGCTCGCCAGTCGATGGTCGTGATCGCGCTGCGGGGTTGGCGCTCGATGAGCGCCTCCTGTTCCAGGAACTCGACGACACGATAGGTAGCTCCTGAGGAGGCGCGGCTGAGCTTGATGAGCTGAGGCACCGTGAAGGGCGGGGCGAAGTCGACGAGCGCCCGCACCACGCGTGCAGCTGGGGGTCCTTTGAGGCTTCCCCGTGGTCGTCCGGGTCCACGCCACGGGTCGCGCGAGGCGCCGACGTCACGCAGGAACAACGCGGGCCGCTCGAGTGCCAGGCGCAGATTGCCGGTGGCGTCGGCGTAGGCCGTGCCGCGCTGCTCGAGCCGGGCGCGTGTCGAGGCGGGCAGGTAGCGCGCGACCAGCATGGGCAGGACGTCCGCCGGCTCCTCCACGCTTGCGCGCGCGAGCTCGAGTTGCTCCAATACATTCGCCACGTCTCGCGTGGCAAGTTCTCGCTTCGCCTCAACCAGCAGCAGCACACGCCTGTCGTCCGGCGCGCGGAGCTCGACGACGGCGTCAACGCGGCGGTCGCCGATCCGGACTTGCTCTTCGACCGCGAACTGCCAGCCCGGTGGGAGTCGCTGCGCCACGAGGTCGAGCGCGCGCCGCAGAACATCCTCCTCGCGCTCGGGAGGCGATGTTGCCACGGTGGAGGGCGATTGGGTGGTTGACAGGACCGGCATGATCGATTGCTAGGTGTTTCCGGAAACTATAGCATTCCGCTGACAACGGAATATGAGCTTATCGGCGATCAGGGGGCGCCCCCCCACCGTTGGGCGTCATCGTTCATCTCGGCTCGGACCCGTCGCGAGGAGGCAGAGGCCGACTGGGCCTCGCTCCAGACAACTCACGACCCAACAGCCGCGCGCGGCCTCTTCCGGGAACTCGCGACCACGAGCCTGAGCGACCCCGATCCACCTACCTGGTCCTACCTGCTGGACGCCAACCACCCGACGATCATGCAGCGGATCGCGATGACTGAGGCGTGGCAACGGCAAAAGGGCGGGGAATGAACGATGCTTGACGGCACGCCCCCCAGGCGAACGGTTACCGTTCTCTTGCCACCAAGCAGTCGTCACCGGACACCGGAGCTGGCCCTTACTCGGAAAGCCCGCTGTCCGCAACACGCGAGCGGCGCCTCTACTAGAAAGCGAACCGGCGCTGGAGATGCCGTCGCGGGGTGGGCGAGCATCCTGTCCCTTGAAGCGGCGCCGGCAATGCCATCAGAAGGACACAGAACGAGGTCGGGCTGGCCGTGACGGGGGTCAGTAACTTCAACATCGTCGCCGATCTGGAGCGGCTCGCTTTTCCCGTCGATCGTCTGACGCCACGGCCAGACAACCCGAGGCACGGCGACGTGGCGGCGGTCGCTAGAAGCTACGCGACATTCGGCCAGCGCAAGGCCATCGTTGCACGACGCGAGGGCGACGGTGGGATCGTGATCGCCGGCAACCGTCAGCTGGCGGCGGCACAGCAGCTCGGCTGGACACACATCGCTGTCGTGTGGGTCGACGACGACGACCTCACAGCGAGGGCGTTTGCGCTCGCGGATAACCGAACGGCGGACCTCGGGACCTACGACGACTCCGACCTGCTGGCGATGCTCCAGGCGGTGCGCGATGCAGACGCGGAGCTGTTCGCCTCAACGGCGTATGACGAGGATGCTCTCGCTGAGCTGGTCGGGAGCCTGCAGACGCTCGAGAACGACGGACGCGACACCGAACCCGGCGACCCTCCCGTCGAGCCCGTCACGAATCCGGGCGATCTAGTCATTCTTGGTCAGCACCGGCTGCTGTGCGGAGATTCGACGGTGGCAAGCGACGTTGAGCGGCTGATGGATGGGTGCGTAGCCGACTGCATGTGGATCGACCCGCCGTATGGAGTGGACTACGTCGGCAAGACGGCCCAGATCAAGACCTCCCTGCAAACGCGTCCACCCCAGTCTCCCGACGCGTGCCGGCCGGTGATTGTTGCGCTAGAGATGCGATAACAGTGCTAATCGATCCCCCAGTTAGCACCATTATGCGATCATTAGCACCATGCGAAGCTTTGTGGACCTCGACAAGACGTTCGGCAACCAGCCCCGTGAGCTCGGTGCCGCACTGGCCAGGATCGACACGGGAAAGGGCCACGAGCGGCTCTTTCAGGACCAGAAGCCCGCGGTGCTCAAACAGCTCTCTGAGCACGCCCGCGTCGCCTCGATCACGGCGTCGAACGCGATCGAGAACGTCGTCCTTGACGACGAGCGCGCCGCGCGGATCGCCGAAGGCTCGCCGAGCTTCCGCAATCGCAATGAGAAGGAGTTCGCTGGCTACCGCGATGCCATCGACTGGCTAATGCGCCTGGAAGGCTACGAGGCGCTCAGCGTCCCGTTCATCCTGCATCTGCACCGTCTCATCTTTAGCCACCTGGACGGCCGCTGCGGCCACTTGAAGAGCGAGCCTAACCTGATCGTCTCCTACGAGAGCGGACGCCGCGAGATCGTCTTTACGCCCCCCGATGAGAAGGAAACCCCGCAGCTTCTCTCTGAGCTGCTCGTCCGCTACGCCGAGGCCAAGCAGGAGGGTCGCACCCATCCGATCGTCTTGATCGGTGCGCTGATTCTTGATTTCCTTGCGATCCACCCAGTCGCCGACGGCAACGGGCGCCTTGCGCGGCTGTTGACGACCTATGAGTTGCTCTCGGGTGGATACGGCGTCGCGCGCTACGTCAGCGTCGAGCAGCGGATCTTTGAAGCAAAGAACGCCTACTACGCAAGCCTCTATGAATCCCAGCAAGGCTGGCATGGATCGGGACACAGCATCTGGCCGTGGACTAGCTATCTCGTCCGCATCCTCGACGGCGCCTATCGGGACTTCGAGCAGCGGGTCGCCGCCGCCGACCAGGGTTCAGGCAACAAGCAGGAGCGAGTCCGCAACTTCATTCTCACGCAAGCCCCGAACGAATTCCGAACTCGCGACGTCCAGCGTGCTCTGCCAGACATCAGCTCCGCGACGATCCGACTCGTGCTCAATGAGCTGCGAAACCAACACAAGATCAGATCCGAGGGCTCCGGGTCCGGCGCACGCTGGCACAGGACGCAGCCGGCCGCTGGCGATCCAGAGTAAACCGCTCCCGCTTCAGACGCTGAGGCCCGATGAGCCAAAGAGCAGCGAGCTCAAGGCGACGGCGATGTTGTCTCGGCAAGGGTGGATGGCCCGGCGTTTGGCCTTGAGCTGACCTGATCGCGCCCGGTCCATTGGACCGCGCGCTGCGCATGCTCCGCGCGCGCGAGGTTGACCACCCGCACGCAATGCTGGTGTGCGATGCGCAGCGCCTGCCCGGTACCGCCCGATCGAGCGCTGCTCCCGTCGAGGCTCCCGTCGGCGGTCCAGCACACAGCGAAGCGGACGGGAGTAGCAAGGTCTCTGCCAAGCACTTGGTGCCCGTCGCGTGCGAGCAGGTGGCGTGCTGCACTCGGCACCGCATCCCAGGCGGGGTGAAATTGAGCAGCAAGATCGTATGCGTCCTCCGACGGTGTGGAAGACACGCGAACCTCGCTGTCTTCGTCAGCCCAGGCGTTGGCCTCAAAGCTGGGCCACGGCAGAAAGAGCTCGACTTGTCCGTGTGCGGCGCGCGCGCCACGGTAGAAGGCCTGGTCGGCACCGGGCGAACCGCCGGTTCGCAGTACCCACCCTTCTCGAGCAAGCGTCGCGGCGATCGATTCGATCAGCTCGAGCATGTCTGGTGGCGTGGCTCGCGAGCCGATGCCCGCGTAGGTTCGTGCGAGCGGTGGGTCGGTCATGTTTCGCGCCCACCTCGGTTGCCCGATCCCCTCATGTAGATAGCAAGCATGACCGCCCGCGGGGAGGGAGGACTTCACGTCCGTCACATCGCCAGCAGGATTCCCTGGGACTCGGCGGCCTATTGGGCACAAATGGGCACAAGCGGGTCGAAACCCGGACTCGACAACTCCTGCTCCTGACTCAGGGCGTCGCGCAACGGGTCGGAAGCCACTACTTTGGTCACCTCCTGTCTACCAAGCAGCAGGTCACCGGTTCGATCCCGGTTGGCTCCATTGGCCGACTCGCGCTTGCGGCCGGAAACAGGTGTGCAGTCGCAGGGCGACGAGAGGGCTCGCGTACTGCCGATGCAGCGCCAGCGAGGGAGGCG
>JADGPK010000168.1 GCA_017882445.1 Solirubrobacteraceae bacterium | reverse complement strand
AAGACCCGGCCGCGTTCTCGGCGTCTTCCAGCTCTTCCTTGCGGCGCCAGTAGCCGCAGGTCTCGATGAGGGTGCGGGCTTTGGCCAACTCGGACTTGTCGCGGAAGAGGCGGGTGCGGTGGAGGTGGATGTCGGCCATGTGGAGCCTCATCGAGCCACGCTCAGCAATCTGCCAGGCTTCGTCCAGGTCGGCATGGGCGCCGGTGGCATCCCTGTCCAGTCCTCGCAGGAACGCGCGCGTGAGAAGGCCGCGAGGAAGCTCTTGCACTTGGCCGGCGGCGCGGAGGCTGGAGACGGCGGAGTCGAGTGACGAGTGACAAGTGGGAAGTGACAAGTTGTGCAGAATGGCTTGGTACAGCGCGGTGCGGCCGAGCGTGAGGCGGTCGAAAGCGATGTCGAGGAGGATGCCTTGCTCCGTGCTCCACTCAAGCGTCTGCGCTGCGCGCTCGGAGACGGAGTGGCAGGCGTCGAGTTCAGGTTTCAGGTGTCGGGTGTCAGGTTTCAGGTGGAGAAACAGAGCCCATGCGGCGCGTTCGGCTTCCGCCAGGAGGAGGTCGCAATACTGGAACCCTCGCAGCGAGTAGAGCAGTGGGTATTCGGGCTGGTGCTCGGCCTGCATCTGCTCGGCCTCGTGGAAGCGTGCCAGCGCCTCGGTGCGTCGGCCCGCGTGATGCAGGGCGTTGGCGTGGGTGGCGCGCTTGCCCGTGCGCTGGAATGCGTCGCCGCTGCGGTCGGCGAACGTCACGGACTGCTCGGCGTCGCGCAGCGTGCTGGCCACATCCCCCAGCGTCAGCTCCAGCTCGCTCAGGTTGCCGGCGCTTGAAGGCGCGTGCATCCATTCCTGCCGATCTATCCGCATCCTGAGATTCGCCCGCATTGGTTCGAGGGCCTCGGTCAGGCGGCCCAAGGCCCGGAGGCGGGTTGCCGCTTCGTTGAGCAGCCACGCTTGGCCGGGCGCGCTGAGATTGGAGGACAGACGCGTCCACGGTTCCTCGAAGAAGCAGGCGACCGCTCCCAGGTCGGCACCCAACGCGCCGAGCTTCGTTGTGCTGTAGAATTCTTCCCCGCGCAGGATACGCCCGAGGTAAACCTTGGCGCAGGCTTCCTGCTGCAACCCTGCCAGGCACCCGTGAGCTACGGCTTGGTAGAGTGACTGGAGGCCGTCCAAGCCGTCGGGTCGATACTCGGTCGTATCGCGGAGATACTCGTACAGTCGCCGGTGCGCCGCTCGCCAGGTCTCGGCCTGGCCGCTGCGCAGCGCGGCGGCGAAGTGCTCGCGCAGCAATGGGTGGGCATCGATGGAATACCGCGCAGGACGACCTTCGCGTGCGGGCTTCTGCTCGCGTGTACCCGATCGTGCGAGGGCGCCGAGCTTCTCCCGGGTGATGAGCGCCAGTTGCTCGAGCTGATCGAGCGCGTGCAGCCATTCGTCATCGGGCAAACCCGCGAGCGCATCCGTGAGGCCATGGATGGCGGGCGCGGCGCGCAGTTCGTCGAGCAGGTCGGAGCGCGCCGGACGGTCAAACAGGCCGAGGAGCCGGAGCACCGCTACGGCGGCGCTGTCGGGCCCGAGCCAACGTTCGTAGGCCTGCAACATACGCCGGCCATGCCCGAGCCGCCGGCCGCTAGCGTCCGGCTTGCCGTGGACATGTTCGTCCGGCTTCAAGAGCAAGATTTCCCGCCAGCAACGGATGTCGTGGTCGTCGGTCAGCTTCCCGAGGTAGTTGCCGAGGAGGTTCAGGTCATAGGCGTGGCCGTGAAACTCGCGCACAGCAACGTCGATCTCCGCGTCCGTCCCGCGCACGCCCAGGTCGCGCAGCAATTGGCGGGCGGCGTCATTGTCTAACGCGTGCAGCCTGTGGCGGATGCACGCGCCGTCCTCGTGCTCGAAGTCCTTGAGGTCCGCAACGTCGGTGCGGGTGGTGAGGACGCAGAGGCCCGGATTGCTCATAGCGAGCCCGCGCAGCAGCGCCTTCATGGCCGGGTCTTTCAGCTCACCGCCGTAATCTCCGGGTGGTTGCTGGAGCGGCTCCAGGCCGTCGAGCACGAGCAGGGTGCGCTCGACGACGATCAGCTCCGCCAGTTTCTCACCCTTCGTCCACGGGTCCTTTGGCACGTCGCCGGCATGCCCGAACCACTCGAACGCTGTGGCGAAGAACTCGTCGGCGCCGGCCGCGATCTGGGCGCTGCTGCCCTGGCTGTAGAAGCTCCAGTCGAAGACACGCGCGGCGCCCTGCCAGCCGTGATGCGCCCGCCGCGCATACCAATTGAGCACGATCGCGGTCTTGCCTTCGCCGCCCTGACCGACGAGCGAGACGATGTTGATCTTGTCGGTGCTAGATCGGCCCCAGGCTTCGTCGAGCAGGTATAGCTCCTTGGATCGGCCGACGAACTCGCGGCCCGTCACGCTGAGACGCGTGGGTGCGATCCGCGGACGCGGCGCCGCAACTGGTGCCGGTTGACTGGGATTGGGGACCACTCCCAGAATCTGGCCAACCTCGTCGATAACTCTTCGGACGGTGTCTTCGAAATCCGGCTCCGGTCGAAGCGTCATTCCGTCGCGTCGCGGGAGTTGCCCGAGCGTTTCCGGAAGATCCTCCACCTTTGGCATATCAACGCCGCCGAGAAGCAGTGGAATGACCGGCACGCCGTTGCGCCCGAGCAGCGTCTCGATTTCGATGCGGACCCAGTCCTGAGGATCGTCGAGGCGGCTCGCGCTCCTGGAGCCATCCGGGTCGTCGGAGGTCTTCAGCCACCACGGTCCGATGACCACCAGGCCAAGCCGTGCAACGTCGAGCGCGTTCCGAATGTCTGCCGGGAAGTCGTGTCCCTTTCGGATCGAACGCACATCGCGGAAGACCGCGTCGGCGCCGAAGGCGTGCTTCAGTCGCTCGTCGAGACGATCCACCGCGTAAATCGAATCACGCCGGCGGTAGCTGACAAAAATGGCATGACGCGGCGCAGACATCGACGTGAGAGCTTAGTGCATCTTGCGGCGAAAGTGAAAGCCTACGTAGGTGCATAATGTAAATGGCTTCCGAGCTGTGCTGTTGATCACCCGAAGTGTCACGGGCAGCAACGCCTGACGACGCTTTGGCGCGACACTCGCCGTCCACGGGGGTGAGAAACGTCTCTGCGGGCGAGCGTTGCGTCCCCCCCGTCCCGCGTCGTACACCGCGGCGCATGAACGGCCGCGACTTTGTCATTCGCCGGGCGACGGTTGCTGATGCGGCGATCATCGC
>JADGPK010000063.1 GCA_017882445.1 Solirubrobacteraceae bacterium | reverse complement strand
GGTTCGAGTCCCTGTCCCGGAGTAGGCGGAGGCCTCGCAAGCGCGGGGCCTCCGTCGTTCTGGGCCCGGTCCCGGCACACCCCGCAATCCCCGCCCTCGAGCCCCGCGGCGCCCGTTACGCGGCGGCCTGCGAAGCCCAGTCGCGGTACAGCTTGAAGTAGCGGCCCTCGGCGGCGATCAGCTCGTCGTGGGAGCCCTGTTCGGCGATGCGGCCCCGCTCGAGCACCACGATCCGCCCCGCCTCGCGGATGGTGGAGAGACGATGGGCGATCACGATCGAGGTGCGCCCCGAGAGCAGCCGCCGCAGGCCCAGCTCGATGCGGCCCTCGGTGTGCAGGTCGACGTTCGACGTGGCCTCGTCGAGCACGAGGATCCGCGGATCGGCGATCAGGGCCCTGGCGAACGCGATCAGCTGGCGCTGGCCGGACGACAGCTGCGCGCCGCGCTCGCCGACCTCGGTGTCATAGCCGCGGTCCAGTTCTTCGATGAACTGATCCGCCCCGACCGCCTCCGCGGCGGCGCGGACCTGTTCGTCGTCGCCGTCGGGGCGCCCGAAGGCGATGTTTTCGCCGATGGTGCCGGAGAACAGGAAGGCCTCCTGCGGGACGATGCCCATCTGCGAGCGCAGCGATGCGCTCGAGATCTCGCGCAGGTCGTGCCCGTCTACCAGTACGCGCCCCCCGGTGGGGTCATAGAAGCGTGCTACGAGCTTTGCCATCGTCGACTTGCCCGCGCCGGTGGCTCCGACCAGCGCCACCGTCTCGCCCGGGGGCACGCGCAGGCTGACGCGGTCGAGCGCGAGCGCGGCGGGCGCCTGCGCGCCGGAACGTGCGCCATCGGGGTGTGCGGCCGGCGCGGCCGGGTCAGACGTCCTGGGCGCGCGACGGCGGGCGTAGGCGAAGGAGGTGTCCTCGAAGCAGATCTCGCCCTCGATGCGGGGAAGCTCGAACGCGTTGGGGCGGTCCTCCAGGTCGGGCTGGACGTCGAGAAGCTGGAAGATCTTCTCGAGGGCGGCCATGCCGGACTGGTAGGTGGTGTACAGCTGTGAGAGCTGCTGGATCGGGTCGAACAGGTTCGACAGCGCCCCGATGAACGCCACGATCGTTCCCGCCGTGATCGTGCCTTCGATCGCCTGGTGGCCGCCGTATAGGACGATGCCCGCGATGGCGATCCCCGAGAGCATTTCAACAGACGGGAAGTAGGCCGCGTTCAGCCGCACGGTGGCCATGTTGGCCGCGCGGTTGTCCTCGTTCAGCTCCGCGAACTGAGCCTCGTGGAAGGCCTCCTGCCCGAAGCTGCGCACGACGCGGATGCCCGAGAGCGTCTCCTGGAGATAGGCGGTGATCGAGCCGATGGTCTCGCGGGTGCGCCTGAAGGCGCCCGCGGAGGCCAGGCGGAACCAGATCGAGCCGCCGGCCAGCAGCGGGAACACGCCGAAGGTGATCAGGGCGAGCTTGAAGTCCAGCGTGAGCAGGATCACGATCGTGCCGAGCAGCGTAAGTCCCGCCTGGAACAGCGTGACCACGGAGTCCGTGACGAGGCTGTCGAGCGCCTCCACGTCGTTGGTCATGCGCGAGATCAGCACGCCCGCGGGGCGGCTCTCGTAGAAGCCGACCGGCAGCGACTGCAGGTGGGTGAAGATGCGGATGCGCAGATCGGCGAGTGCGCGCTGACCAACCCATCCGACCAGGTAGGTCTGCACGTAGGTCATCACCCAGACCAGCACGGCGGAGAGCATGAACGCGAGCACCACCAGCACGAGCGCGTTGGTGTCGTGCCGGGCGATGCCCCTGTCGATGGCCACTTTGGCGAGCAGCGGCGGAGCCAGCGAGGCCGCGGTGCCGACCACCAGCGCAGCGAGCATCGTCGCCGAGCGCGCGCGATAGGGGCGGAGAAGCTGGAGCAGCCCCTTGAGGTTGCGACCGCGACTGCCCTTGGAGGCGCGCTCGCCCGCCCACTGCGTGCGGCCGAAGCCCCCGGGGCCCGCATGGCCGCGTCCCACCGTCGGGCTCACAGGCCGCTGACCTCGCGCGCGCGCGTCTCGCGAGTGAGGAACACCTGGTCGGGCAGGCCCTTGGCGACGATTTCGCGGTACAGCTCTGAGCTTTCGAGCAGTTCGGCGTGATCGCCGTGCGCCAGCACCCGGCCGCGGTCGAGCACGGCGATCTCGTCCGCCAGCGCGATCGTGGAGAGCCGGTGGGCGATGATGAACGTCGTGCGTCCCGCCATCGCCGCGTCGAGCGCAAGCTTGATCTGGCGCTCGGTGGAGGAGTCCACCGAGGAGGTCGCGTCGTCGAGGATCAGCACGCGCGGATCGGCGAGCAGGGCGCGGGCGATCGCCAGTCGCTGGCGCTGGCCGCCGGAGAGGGTCAGGCCGCGCTCGCCCACCTGGGTCTCATAGCCGTCCGGCAGCCGAGCTATGAACTCGTGGGCCTGCGCGCGGATCGCCGCCCGTTCGACCTCCTCCGCGTCGGCGCCGGGACGCGCGTAGGCCAGGTTCTCCGCGATCGACGCCGAGAACAGGAACGGGTCGTCGCTGACGACCGCCACGGCGCGGCGCAGCGAGCGCAGATCGACGCTACGCACATCGACCCCGTCGATCAGCACGCTGCCCGCGCTGACGTCATACAGCCGGGATATCAGCGAGACGAGGCTCGTCTTGCCCGAGCCCGTCACGCCGACGAGCGCGATGGTGCGCCCGGCGGGCACGTCGAGGTCGACGTCGCGCAGCACGGCCCGCGCGGGTTGCGACGGTGCGACCTTGAGTGAGGACGAATAGCTCGCCCCGAACTCGTCGGGGTCCTCGTAGCGCAGCGATACGCCGCGAAACTCGACGTGGCCGTTGCCTGCGGGCAGCGGCGGGGCCTCCGGCGGGGAGGTCAGGCGCGGCGCGCGATCGAGCACCTGGAAGATCCGCGCGCCTGAGGCCGCGGCGCGCTGGGCGAGGCCGAGGGTGACGCCGAGCGAGCGCATCGGCGCGATCAGCATGTTCAGGTAGAAGTAGAAGGCGCTGAACTGGCCGAGCGAGAGGTGTGCGTGGATGACGCTGCGTCCGCCGATCAAGAGCACCGCGGCGAGCCCGAGCTGGGGGAGGAAGCCGATCATCGGGTTGTACCTGGCCTCCAGGCGCGTGGCGACCATCGCCTGGTCGAACACGCGCGAGACGCTGTGGCGGAATCGCGTCAGCTGCAGCGGCTCACGCGCGAAGGACTTGACCACACGCACCCCCGAGATGTTCTCCTCGGCGTTGGCGGTCAGCTCCGCGATTCGCTGCTGGACCTCCTGGACCGCCGGACGGGCGCGCCGGCCGTAGCGCTGGGAGATGACCACCACGAACGGCACCGGCGCCATGGCTATCAGGCCGAGCGTCGGGTTGATGAGGATCATCGCGATCCCCGCCAGCGCGAGCGTGAGCACGGACTGCAGGATGAACACGAGGCCGTAGCCGAGGAAGAAGCGAACCGCCTGCAGATCGACGGTCGCCCGCGACATCAGCTGGCCGGTCTGCTGGTGGTCGAAGAAGCCGAGCTCCAGGCGCTGGAGGTGTCCGTAGATGAGCTCACGCAGGTCGTACTCGATGCCGAGCGACACGCGACCGGCGATCATCCGGCGCAGATACGTGAGCACCCAGCGCACGAGCACGGCGGCGACGATCGCGAGCGCGAGCAGCAGCAGCGTGTGGCGATCGTGGTCGCGCGCGAGCAGCTGGTGGCGCTGGGTGTGCAGGGCGCCGCTGCGCAACGTGTCGACGGTGCGGCCGGTGAGATAGGGCAGCGCCACGGTCATGACCATCGCGGCGCTCGCCAGCGCCCACGAGGCGATCAGCCCGCGCTTGTAGGGGCGTAGGAACCCGAGCAGTCGGTAGAAAGTACTCATAGTTGTATGGGCAACGATTATTGCAGGCGCCCGCCGCGGGCCTGCGTGGCCCGCCGCGGGCCGCTGCTCCTAAGCTCCGCTCATGTCCACACCGCCGAGCACCTCACGAGAGCGCCCGCCGCGTGCGGGCCTGTGCGACACCTGCGAGCACCAGCGCGAGGTCCGCAACACCCGCGGCTCGACCTTCTCGCTGTGCGGGCACTCACGCGATGACCCCGCCTATCCGCGTTACCCGCGCCTGCCGGTTGAGTCATGCCCGGGATATGAGGAGAAGGCTCCAGCGGGTCTCCCGCAAGCCTGACGCACGCGCGCCGGTCATCGCGCGAGCGCGCCGGCAGGCTCGCCGGTCGGCTCGGCCGCCTGGGATCCCGGCGCGTGTCCCGCGGCCACGAAGTCGCGGCTGCGCACGAGCGCGAACGCGAGCGCCGCGCCGAGGAGCGCGAGAGCCCCGGCGATGATGAGGATGTCGGTCAGCGCGCCCGTGAAGCCCACCCTGTAGGAGCTCAGCAGGGCAGCGTGGCCGCCGTGCGACAGGCCCCCGGCGACCGGCCCGATCTCGCCGGACTCGAGCACGGTCGGGAGCTGTCCGTGGACCGCGGCGAGGATCTCGTGGGAATGCCCGCTGTGCGCCAGGGCCGCAGTCGTGCCCTGCGTGACGTTGTGCTGGAAGATCGCGCCCAGCCCGGCGATTCCGGTGGCGATGCCGACCTGCCGAAACGTGCTGTTGATGCCCGAGGCCATGCCGCTGCGGGCCGCCGGGACGACCCCGATGGCGGCCGAGGCCAGCGGCGGATTGACCAGGCCGATACCCACGCCGCCGAGCAGGAAGCCGGGTATCAGGGCGGTCCATCCCGAGGCCGCGTCGACGGCGGTCATGCAGAAGAGGCCCGCACCGACCAGCACCAGCCCGGTGCCCAGGAGCAGGCGCACGGGGACGCGCACGGTCAGCTTCCCGGCGATCGGCGCCACGGCGAATGACAGCAGGGTGATCGGCAGGAAGCGCAGACCTGCCTGCAGCGGGCTGTATCCGAGAACGTTCTGGATATAGAGCGTCAGGTAGAGGAACATCGCGAAGATCGAGCCCGACAGCGCGAAGGCGACGACGTTTGCTCCGGCGAACGCCGGGCGTCTGAACAGCGCGAGGTCGAGCATCGGGCGCTCCTGAGCCAGCTCGACGATCAGGAACGCGATGATCAGCACCGCAGAGCCGCTCAGGAAAGCGAGGATCTGCGTCGAGCCCCAGCCGGCGTCGTTGCCGCGCACCAATGCGAACACGAGCAGGAACAGCGATCCCGAGAAGGTGAGCAGGCCGAGCCAGTCCACGCCTGTGGCGTCGGGGTCGCGGGACTCCTCCACGCGGGCGAGCGTGAGCAGCACGGCCGCGATGCCGATCGGCAGGTTGACGAAGAAGATCCACTTCCAGCCGATACCGGATGTGATCACGCCGCCGATGAGCGGCCCGACGGCCACGGCCGCACCGGTCACCGCGCCGAACACGCCGAAGGCCGTGCCGCGGTCGCGTCCCCGGAACGCCTGGGCGAGGAGCGCGAGGGAGGTCGCGAACATCATCGCCCCGCCGGTGCCCTGGAGCCCTCGCGCGAGGTTGAGCATCAGCGCGCTCGAGGACAGCCCGCAGAGCGCTGATGAACCGGTGAAGACCACCAGACCGGCGAGGAACACGCGTCTGCGCCCGAGCTGGTCGGCCACCGAGCCGGCTGTCAGGAGGAACGCGGCCAGCGTCAGCGAGTATGCGTCCACCACCCATTGCAGGTCCTGGAAGCTCGAGTGCAGCGAGCGCTGGATGTCCGGCAGCGCGACGTTGACCACCGTGATGTCGAGCAGCAGCATGAAGATCGCCACCGACACGGCGATCAGGGTCCACCACTTGCGCTCCAAGCCGTCCTCCTCGTCATCGACCGCCGTGCGGCTTTCGCCTCGCACTATATGAACGCCCGGTGCCGCCGCCGACGGCCTGGGGCTAACCCTGCCCGAGATGCCGGGCCAGGAACGGCACGATCCTCTCCCACAGCTCCGCCGCCGCTGCGGGACGGTAGGTGGGGCGATAGTCGGCCAGGAAGGCGTGGCCGGCGCCGTCGTACACCTCGACCGCGACCTCCTGCCCGCTCGTGCCGATCGGAGACAGGCGGGCGCGCTCGCGCAGCTGCTCGGCGAGAGCGGGGGAGGGGTTCTCATCTTCCGCGCCGACCGCCGCCAGCAGCGGGCAGCTCAGCCTGTCGGAGAGCTCCAGCGGAGGAATGGGGCGCTCCGGCGTGGAGCGCGCCTCGGGGGTGGCCCTGTCGATGAACCCGCCCCAACAGTCGACCGCCGCGTCCAGGCGGTCGCTCGCGCAGGCGAACAGCAGCGTGTAGCGCCCGCCCATGCAGAAGCCGATGCAGCCGACCCTGCCGCTCACCTTCTCGTGCGCGCGCAGGAAGTCCGCGGCGCCCTCCAGGTCGCCGAGCACCGTCTCGTCGGACATCGAGAACAGGCGCCTCATCATCGCCTCTCTGTCCTCGGCGGGCGGCGGGCCGCCTTCGCGCGTGTAGAGGTCGACCGCGAGCGCCACGTAGCCGAGGTTGGCCAGGCGGTTGGCGATGTCGCGGATATGCTCGTTGAGACCCATCGCCTCGTGGATCACGATCATGGCCGGACGGCTGCCCGAAGCGGCCGGACGCGCCAGGTAGCCGTTCACGGGGGCGCCGCGGGCGCCCGGAAACGTCAGATCCTCGCCTGCGATCCGCGCCGGGTCGCTGACCGCGCCGGGCACTCCCGCGGGGCTTGGCTTGACCGGGGTGCTCGTCATCGTGGTCACGCTCTTTTTCGGTTAGACGATCGCTTTGGGGTAGGCACGGGTGGCGGCGAGCAGCATGACGGCGAAGAAGGCCGCCACGACCAGGAAATCGAGCCAGACCTCGCCGGATCCACCCACCCCGACCAGCATCTGACGCAATCCCTGCACCTCGTAGGTGAGCGGGTTCACGCGCGCGATCACGTGCAGCCAGCCGGGCATCACCTTGAGCGGGTAGAGGGCGCTGGAGGCGAAGAACAGCGGCATCATGATCAGCTGGCCGATTCCCATGAAGCGCTCGCGCTCCTTCACGGCCGCCGCGAGCAGCATCGACATGCACGCGAACGCCGCCGTTCCGAGCATCAGCATCGCGAGCGTGCCGATTACGCCCGTCACGCTCCAGCGAACCCCGATGCCCGCCGCGGCGAGCACCGCCAGCAGCAGCAACGCCTGGACCAGCGTGCGCACGCAGGCGCCCGCGGCCTTGCCGAGCACGATCGAGGTGCGCGGCAGCGGCGTGGCCAGCAGGCGCTGAAGTTGGCCGACGTCCCGTTCCCAGATGATCGCGAGCCCGAAGAAGATCGCAATGAACATTGCCGCCTGGGCCATGACGCCCGGAGCGAGGTACGCGCGGTAGTCCAGGGTGCCGAGCGTGAGCGCGCGGTTGTTGCGCATCGCCGTGCCGAAGATGAACAGCCACAGCAGCGGCTGGACCGAGCGGGTGACGATATCTAGGTAGTCGTGGCGCAGCTTGCGCATCTCGGCCTGGACCATCGCCAGGGTCCCCTCCGCCATGCGGGCCAGCGGCCCCATCGAGAGCGCCTGGGGGCGTCGTCGATCAGCCGAGGCGGCGGGCGACGCGGCGCTGGGCGCGGACATCGGACAGCCTCCCTTCGTCTTCGTTGCCCTGTTCGCCGATCGGCCGGCCGGTGACGGTGGTGAAGACCTCTTCCAGCGTCTCGACCCCGTGGCGAGCCACGAGCTCCGCTGGCGCTCCCTGCTCAACCAGCCGCCCCCGATCGATAACGCCGAGGCGGTCGCAGTGGCGCTCGGCCTCCTCCATCACATGCGTGGTCACGAGGATCGTCGTGCCCGCCTGCACGCCCAGCGCCTGCAGCCGCTCCCACACCATCCCGCGGGCGGTCGGGTCCAGCCCGACGGTGGGCTCGTCCAGGAACAGCACCTCTGGGCGGTTGAGCAGCGCGCTGGCGATCTCCAGCCTGCGCAGCATGCCGCCCGAGAGCGTCCGCGCAAGGCGGTCGAGCATGGGCGCGAGCTCCATCGTCTCGATCGCCTCCGTCATCCGCTCGCGTCGCTCGCGCCTCGGCACGCCGGTCACGCGGCCGTAGAAGTCGAGGTTCTCGTATGCCGTGAGCGCGCCGTCGACCGAGATCGCCTGCGGGATGTAGCCGATGCTGGCGCGCACCGCGAGGCCCTCCTTGCGGACATCGAAGCCGGCCACGAGCGCGCGGCCCTCGGTGGGCGCGAGCAGCGTGGTGAGCACGCGGATGATCGTGGTCTTGCCGGCCCCGTTCGGCCCGAGCAGGCCGAACACCTCGCCCGGGGCCACCGCGAAGGAGACGCCGCCGACGGCTTCGAGCTGGCCGAAGCGCACGACGAGTCCGTCGACCAGGAGCGCCGGGTCGGCTCCGGAGGCGCTCATGACTGCGATTCTCCGCTCAGCTCGAGAGCGGGCTCGGGCCCGAAAGCGCCCTCCGCGTGGGCGTTCTGCTCGCGGATCTTGCGCCGGACGCGCTTACGCGTCTCGCACAGCTCGTGCTCGAGCTTGCGCAGCTCGCCGGCTCGGTGGCGGACCAGCTCCAGCTGGCGATCGAGGTGTCCGAGAGCCTCGTTCAACAGCTCCAGCCGGCGCGTCGGCTCGACGTCCTCGCGGCGCAGCTGCGCGCGGACCTCCGCGCGCGCCTCCTCGGCCGTGAGCAGCGTCTTCAGCTCCTCGAGCGACACGCCGAGCAGATGCTTCAGGCGCATCGCCTCCGCCAGCCGCTCGACCTCCGCGTGCGTGTAGAGCCGGTGCTGTCCGGCCGGTCGCGCTGGCGCCTCGGGGAGCAGCCCGATCTCCTCGTAGTAGCGGATCGTCCGCGGCGTCGTCCCCACCAGCCGGGCGACGTCTCCGATCCGCAGGCTCTCGCGGCGGGGCTCGCAGGACGGCGGCAGGTGGGAGGGCGGGGTCTGGTCCACGGCCGAGATGCTCAAAGTGTGCCCGCGGGCACAGAGACGGGGGGATGCGGCTCGGCCGCGCTCGCGTGCACGTAGCGCGGGCGCAACAGGCAGACGAACGTCCCGATCAGCGAGACGGCCGCGAGCACCCACAGCGCCAGGTGCATGTTGGCGATGAACGGCGCGAGCTTCTCCGCGGAGAGCCCCTTGGCGAGGCCCGAGAAGATCGCGAACAGGGTCGGTTTCGGCACCGCCGAGGTGACGATCGCGAGCACGAAGGCGATCGAGAGCACGGCGCCGGTGTTCTGCAGCAGCATTCGCGCGCCCGCCGCTATGCCGCGGCGATGGGCCGGGACGACGCCCATCATCGCCGCCGTGTTGGGGCTGTTGAACATGCCCGATCCGACGCCGACCATCAGCAGCCAGAGAGCGCTCTGCCAGTAGGCGCTGTGGACCTGCAACGTCGCCATCGCGGCCAGGCCGGCGGTGCTCACGAGCATGCCGACGGCGGCAAGCGCCCGCGAGCCATGGCGGTCCGCATGGATACCGGCGATCGGCGAGGCGATCAGCATGCCGAGCGCGAGCGGCATCAGCTTGATGCCCGCGTCTATCGGCGAGTCGCCCTGTGCGCCCTGGTAGTAGAAGACGAACAGGAACATCAGCGCGAAACGCGTGAGCCCGTTGATGAAGGCGGCGGCGCTGGCGGCCGCGAACAGGTGGTTGCGGAAGATGTTCAGGTCGAGCATAGGCGCGCGCGAGCGGCTCTCGATCAGGACCCACAGGGGCAGCAGCACCGCGGCGAGGGCCAGGCCGCCGAGCACGATCGGATCGTGCCACCCGCTCAGCCCGCCGCGGGAGACACCGAGCACGAGGCCGGTGAGCCCGACCACGAATGTGCTCGTGCCCAGCACGTCGTAGCCGCGCACGGAGTCCGGGTTGGCAAGCTCGTGCAGGATCAGCGCGCCCCACAGGGCGCCTGCGAGCGCGAGCGGCACGTTGAACCAGAAGACCCAGTGCCATGAGATCGTCACCAGCGCGCCGCCCAGAACCGGGCCGAGCACGAGCCCGATCGCGGCGATCATCGTGTTCGCTCCCATCGCGAGGCCGAGCTGCTCCTTGGGGAAGGCGTCGGTGACAAGCGCAGCGGCGTTGGCGAACAGGAAGGCCGAGCCGATGCCCTGGAGGATCCGCCAGAGGATGAGGACCGTTGAGTCGGGAGAGAAGCCGGCGCCGAGCGAGGCCAGCGCGAACACGAGAAAACCTCCTACGTAGGCGCGCTTTCGCCCGAACAGGTCGCTCAAGCGCCCGGCCGTCAGGACGAGCACCGTCGCAGCTATCAGGTAGGCGAGGATCACCCAGACGAGGGCCAGCAGGCTCGTGTGCAGCGAGCGCTCCAGATCGGGCAGGGCGATGATGAGCGTCCCGGAGTTCGTGGCCGCGAGCAGCATCCCCAGGCTCGTGCAGGAGAGCGCCCACCACTTGTAGTGCTCGTGCCCCGCCGCCACCCCGAAGCGTCCGCCGGACTGCTCACCGGCTGTCTTCTGTACTGGTCGCGTCGCGCTGCTCAGGTGCGATCACTCCCAGGCCTGCCTGTCGAAACTAACGTGAACGTAAGGATCACAATAGCAGCGTCGGCAATGGGTTTGGCCGCTGCTAGAACAGGAGAATGTCCTCGACGAAGCTGAAGGTCGCCAAGTCGGATGAGGAATGGCGCGATCAGCTCACGCCTGCGCAGTACGACGTGCTGCGCAAGGCCGGCACCGAGCCGCCGTTCACGGGCGAGTACGTTTACAACAAGGCCTCGGGCGACTACCGCTGCGCGGCATGCTCGGCGGTCCTGTTCACGGCCGAGACGAAGTTCGAGTCTGGTACCGGTTGGCCGAGCTTCACCGAGCCGGCGGTCGCCGAGGCGGTCGAGTTGCGCCCCGACAACGGCCTGTTCATGCGCCGCACCGAGGTGGTGTGCCGCAGGTGCGGGGGCCATCTCGGCCACGTGTTCGACGACGGTCCCGGACCGACCGGACAGCGCTACTGCATCAACTCGGCGGCTCTCGCCTTCGAGCCCGACGAACCTTCGCAGTGAGGCCGCCGCGAGCGCGGCGCCCGTCCGTCCGCGTGCGCTGAGCTCCCAGTAGCCTTGCTCGCGCGATGATCATGTTCGATCAGTCCCGTCGGCTGTCAGAGCCCCTGCGCTGGGGCCGGCGGGAGAAGAGCGCCGTCGCGGCCGTGCTGGCCGTGCTGGCGCTCGCGCTGGTCGGCCTCGGCGCATACGCGCTGACGAGCGGCGCCCCGGCGCGGTCCGATTGCGTGGAAGTCACCTTCGCGAGCACGCTCGGAGGCGCGCGCCTGCACGCCTGCGGCTCGCGCGCCAGGCGCATGTGCGCGTCGGGAGCATTCCCGGGAATCGAGCAGGAACTGCGGGTGGCCTGTCGGCGCGCCGGCTTCCCGTTCACCCCGCCCTCGTAGGACGTCTTAGACAGATGTCGAAAGGCTGACAGCAAGTGTTGGCCACGATGGCCCTACCGGCGCCCGGGCATGCCGGATTTCATACCCGGACTGTTATCGGCTCGCGGCTCGCGTCAGCGTAGTCACGCGCACGAGATCCACAACGTAGGAAACGGAGGCCCATGTCCTGGTCCGCATACCCAAGTTGGCTGCACGCGGGAGATAACGCCTGGCAGATGACCGCGGCGACCTTCGTCGGGCTCATGAGCCTGCCGGGTCTCGCGATCCTGTACGGCGGAGTCATGCAGAAGCGCTGGTCGGTGAACAGCATGATGCTCACGTTCGTAGCGTTCTCCCTCGTCCTGGTCGCGTGGGTCCTGTGGGGCTTCAAGATGGGCTTCGGAACCCCGATCGGCAAGGGCCATGGGTTCTTCGAAAGCTTCTGGGGCAAGTCCGGGACCGTGCTCTCGGCCGGGGCCGAGGAGGGCCAGGCGGTGATCCCGTCGATCACCGAAGGTCCGCCGTTCCATTTCCCCATGTCCTCGCTCGTGTACTTCCAGTTCGTGTTCGCGGCCATCACCCCGATCCTGATGCTCGGGTCGGTGCTCGGCCGGATCAACTTCAAGGCCTGGATCCCGTTCGTGCTGCTGTGGATCACGTTCGTGTACACCGTCAACGCCTTCCTCATCTGGGGCGGCGGGTACTTCGCCTTCCACGGCGCGCTGGACTATTCCGGTGGGTACGTGATCCATCTGGCGGCCGGCATCTCCGGCTTCGTGGCGGCGGCTGTGATCGGACCGCGACTGCAACGAGACCGCGAGATCGACGCTCCGAACAACCTGTTGATGGTCGCCGCCGGAGCCGGTCTGCTGTGGCTCGGCTGGAACGGCTTCAACGGTGGGGACTCCTACTACGCC
>JADGPK010000167.1 GCA_017882445.1 Solirubrobacteraceae bacterium | reverse complement strand
GGAGCCGATGTCGCGCCGGGACTTCGAGCGGCACCGGAGCGAGCACAAGGAGAACAACCCACAGGCTCGCTGCTGCTGACCCCCGACCGTAACGCAGGGGCAGCACACGAGCGTGGCCCTTTGGAGACACCACGTTCATCACGGAACGGACAGCGGATCCGAGTGAACGGAACCAAAGGGTACGTGGAAGCCCTTCCCGGGCCGTCAATGGTTCGGGGGTGTCACACGCGGGTGAGTCCGGCGGGACAACACGAGTGTAGCCAACGCCCGTACAATGAGTCCGGCGACGAGGAGCATCGCCGCGCTGTCAGCAAGACTCTTGGCCACGCTAGCCACGGGCGCCAGGGTCAAAGGGAGCGAGCCAGCCCAGCCGTCCCCGTGCCGGATGACAGACCAGGCGGCGAGGTTCTCGAGGTAGTCGAACGCGGCTCCCACGATCGCCGTGGCGATGGCCAGCGCGCGCCACGATCCCCGTCCGAGCTGGATCGACCAGACCGTGAGCACCGCGCATAGTGCGGCCGGGTAGAACAGATCGAACACCTGCATCCGGGCGTACGACTGCAGCCCCGGCGACCCACACGCGTGAAGGAACGTCTCGGCGTAGCCCGCGCCCCAGGGGACGGTCGCATCGGGTGGCGCCATCCCGCACGAGTGCTGGACGGTGGGCGCTGCCCATCCGAACATCAGCACGGCGAGAAGGGCGTACACACTGCTGACCAGCACAAGGACCCGACGGCTCACGGTGCACCGCCCACGTCGCGGGTACGACGATGAACAAGCCACGCCTCGAACTGTCGGACCTCGAGTTGCTCGGCCAGCGTGAGCTGCGCCTGCGCCACGTGGGCAACCGCTGGGCGAGGACGAGCCGCCAAACCGAGGTCAGCCCGGAGCCCATCGTCGAGCGCGATCATCCCGGCGCGCGCCGACGCGGCGAGCTCCGGCGTCATGGCGGCGATCAGTTTCCGGTAGGACGAGTGGAAACGCGCCTGGATGTCGTCGAAGGCCTGACGGCCATCCTCGGTGAAGGACCACAGACGAGCGCGACGATCCGAGGGGTGCGGCTCGGAGGTGAGCACCCCACGGGATCCCAGGCGGGACATCATGCTGGCCACCGTGGAAATGGTCAGTCCGGTCAGGTCTGCAGCCTGGCTGGCCGTGACGCTCCCGACAGCAGCCAGCGCGGTGCACAACCCGAACTCGTCGGGGCTCAGAGGGCTGTCCGGCACTCGCTCCGCGAGCCAGCGCGCCGTGCTCTGCGTCAAGAACCAGGCGTCCAGCATCAAGGACCAATCATTACCCTGATATCGCGCCATAGTGTGACGATATCATAACACACTGCAATCTAAGGCCGCCCGGCGGCCGCCCTTCGATCGCCTCCTGGGATCCAGGCCGGACACAGCGAGCCGGTCCGAGTCAAGCGTGCACACCTCGAAGCCAGACCGACGATGGGACTGTCGCTCTGGGAGCCAGACCTGAGTTGGCCGGACCTCATCGACCAGCGGTCTGGTTGACCCCATCGATCGCATGTAGAAGACGCGCCATCACCCCGCTATCCAAGCATCAGCGGCACCCGCCTCCCTGCATTTCCGCAGGCTCGCGATGGGAACTCGCGCACTCAGAGCGGCAGTTGCGGGCATTGTCATGGATCAGGCGCGGGAGCGTCTATTGCCGATTCCCAGGCTCAGCACCATCTCTGTGAGGAGCAGGGATTTGTCCCTTGGCATCGGCTCGGTGTGTCCAGTTTCTACAAACCCGAGTCGTCGGTACAGGCGGCGAGCTGAATCGGCGCTGCCCGCGACCAAGAGAACCACGGCCGTCGATCCGGACTTCTCAGCGGCCTGGATCGCCGCACGGCAGACTTCTTCGGCAACCCCGTGACCGCGAGCTGTGGGTGCCGTCCACACACCAACAAGTTCGCGGCGAGGCCCGTCGCTGGGAAGCAGACCGGCGAGGGCAACCGGTCGACCGTCGAGGTAGCCGATGAAACTGTCGGGATTGGTGCAGCGCTCGCGCCACTGGGCCGACGTGAAGCCCGCTTCGCGGGTGAGGGTGGAGGCGAACGCATCCGGATCGAGTGTCAGAGCGGCAAGGCGCAGGTCGCGATACTCCTGCCAGCGCTCAGGAGCCACAGCCCGGACGGTTATCAACGTCACGACTCGATGATCGCAGCCCAAGATCGCACGCGCCGATCGAACGCGCCCAGTTCGATCCAGAACCACCGCTCGTGGGCACAGAACATGCACCACGCCCCGGATGGCGTCGAGGTCCTTGCGGCGCAGCTCGAACACCTCCCCGTACCGCAGGGCACACCACGCGCCGAGCTGGACGGCGAGCCTCAGCTGGTCGCGTACGACGCCACGGCAGCCGACTCGGGACGCCTCCCGTGCGGCGTCCTCGAGCGCATCCCTAACGAGGTCCGCGAGTCAACCGCGTCGTCGGCAACATCACTAGCAAGCCCCGGGCACCGTCGAGTGGCTTGACTGAGCTCAGGCGCGCGGGACGCCTCGGCGATCCTCCACCAGTCGGCTGATCTCGCCGGAGCTCATCACGAGCGCGCGGGCGATGAATCGCCGGGGCTTCTTTCCTGGGCACCGGAGCGCCAGGGAGCCTCCAGAGCGTCCGGGGGTTGCCTCAACCATCGTCTCGGCGAGTGGCCAGTCCTCAGGGTCGGCACCGAAGCGCCCTGGGAAGTGGATGGCGTCGTCGAAGATCGCGAAGGCGAAGGGTGCCGAGAATTGGACGCGGTCATCGTCCGTGCCAGGGGGCAGGTGCCTCATGAAGCGAGTTCCGTTCCACATCAGGATCGCTGCGAATCCTCCGACGAAGGCCACGCCCAGCAGTCTGGCGCTGATGCCGTCCTGGACGAGCATGACCACGAGCCCTGCTGCAGCGAGCAGCGCCAGCAGGCCGCCGAAGGCGAGCGATGCGACCGCCCTCCATGTGAGCGAACCGCGGGTGGGGGTGGCGATCCGCTGTGCCCATTCGGCGAGCTCGACAACGAAGGGATCCATGCTGGAACCGTAAGTCGTCACGCTCGGGGACGCCTGAGCATCACCCGATCACGGTGCCTGACTCAGCGGCTGCTGGCGATCCCGCGGGCGGGAGCGGTCGCGACCGGCGCGACCAGCGCGGCCGCCTTCGCCCGGACGGGTTGCTGGCCTGGAGCTGGTCGTAGATCTGTGTAGCCGGACCCGTAGCGGTCCTCGTCCTCCTTCTGCACCTTGTTGAGCACGAGCCCAAGCACACGAGTATCGACGTGGTCGAGGGACTCCAGGGCGGCACCGAGCT
>JADGPK010000022.1 GCA_017882445.1 Solirubrobacteraceae bacterium | reverse complement strand
CTCGGCGAGCGAGGTGATGGTCAGCCCGCCGCGCGCTGAAGACTCGAGCACCTCGGTTGCCTCCTCCAGCGAGCGCGCGTACAGCTCGACGAGGAGATGAACGATGATGCGGGTGTCGTCTTCGTGCTTGTGGAAGCGAACGTGGGTGAAGAACTCGCGCACGCCGTGGTCCCCGAAGGCCGCGTAGGAGAGAGCGTCCCCGGCCTCCGGTCCCGAGCAGCTGTCGACGTCTTCGGAGTCGACCGTCACGGTGCACGAGGCGACCCACGGCGTGCCGGCGATCATCCGTTCCCAGCGATCCTCGATGGGCTCCACGCGTCCGTTGTTGAAACCGAGGTGCGGCTGGTCGTGCATGCAGTCCAGGCACTGCACGACCGCCTCCTGGAGCTCGTCGACCACTTCAGCGCGCTCGCCGGTGTCAGGGTCGATCTTGTGAATTCCCTCGTAGTGGACCTGGACCTCGAGATCCTGCGACCAGCATCGGTAGCAGCGCAGCCAGCTGCGCGCGCTCGTCTCGGCCATCGAGCCCTCCATGAGGGTCATTGTAGGCGCCTGCGCGCCGACCGCGACGACGCGTCTCGATGAACGGCCGCGGCCGCTGGGGAGGATGACCGATCGGCTGCGCATCGGGCTGGGGGTGGTGAGCGCAGGGAGCCGGCCGGGGGAGCGAGTGGGTCGGCGATACTCGGGCGCGCAATGGCCAAGTGGCTTGCGGGTGCTCCCCGGCCACGAGACGCTCCGTCTGGGGCGCCTCCGTTGTGAGCGGTAGAGTGCGCAGCGACTGGGCGAGATCCCCCGGCCAGACTGGACCAAAGAGGAGCCTGGCCGAAGCGATAGAAATGGATTGCCCCAACTCATCGGAACGACGGCGTGATAGGTCGGTTTCTTCCCAGGTCACGCGAGAAGCTGTTCAACTATGCAAAGGAGCACCAGCACATGAGCTCACGACACACTGTTCCAGTCACCGCAGCGGGGGGCGCGGCTGCGCTCGTCGTGGCTCTCGCGATCGTCGCTGGCATGGGCGCGCATGGCGCGCGCGCTGCGGCGACCTGTACTCCGGTCTCGAACATCGAGGCGATCATCGACGACTCGGGCTCGATGTCGGGCACCGACCCAAACAGGCTGCGCGTTGCTGCGCTGGATCTGCTGATCGAAACGCCGGGCAACGAAAAGATCACGCTGGGGGCGGTCGAGTTCGGTGGTGCCTTCCGGACCGGAGAAGCGTCGAGCGACACGGTCTTCTCACCGGAGCCGATCGGGCCGAACGCGAGCGCGATGCAGGCGGCGCTGACCGAAAAGATCAAAGCTGACAACGGCCTCACTGACTACAACGCGGCCTTCGCCAAGGCCAAGGTCGACAACCCTGGCGCAAAGGCCTGGATCTTCCTGACCGACGGGGGACACGACGTCGGTGAATTCGAAAATGGTCACCGCGGCGGCCCGCCGACCTACGTGATCGGCTTCAGCAGCGCGGTCACAGGCACTGATGGACAGCGGCTGCAGCAAATCGCAACTGATACTGGGGGCAGGTACTTCCCGCAGACCGACTCGAGCAACCTGCAGGCTGTGGTCAACCAGATCGGCACGACGCTCACCTGTCAGACGCCACCGACGTCCTTCAAAGATGCATTTGCAAAGGTTGGCCAGAGCAAGAGCCACGTGGTTGCATTGGCGAGCAAAGTGCGCTCGGTGCAGCTGACGCTCTCTTGGTCGAGCCCACTCG
Source organism: Solirubrobacteraceae bacterium (assembly GCA_017882445.1). GTDB lineage: Bacteria > Actinomycetota > Thermoleophilia > Solirubrobacterales > Solirubrobacteraceae > Palsa-744. The sequence goes on along the minus strand of JADGPK010000022.1, from coordinate 35,414 downwards.
ACTCGTTTGCGATCTCGAACCTGAGGATCGTGAGGAAAGGCAAGACCGTGGCGGTGGCAGCACGCAAGCTCAAGCTGACCACGCACCAGGGCAGCACCTTCCTGGTGGCCAGACTCTCGCAGCTCGTGAGCGGGAACCTGCGTTTCACCGTGCGCGCGACGAAGATCGGATCGGGGGCTCCGCGGGTGAGCCTCACCACGCAGGCAACGCAGACTCGCTGACGAACCAGCTCCTTGCGGCGCGCGGAGATGTCGGAGGCTGGGGTGCCCTAAGCGGGGTGGCCCAGCCTCCGAGAGCGTGGCGTGGCCTATCTTGAACGTAGACGCGTAGCGTCGTCCCGCGCGTGCCCGAGACGGCGTGATGGTTCCTAGGAGCCGACGCCGGCGCGCAGCGTGGCCTCGAAGTCCGTCTTGGGGATCGGGCCGATGCAGGGCGAGCTCGCTCCCGCCTCGCGGTAGCGCTCGACGCCGGCGCTCAGAGCCGACTCGTCCCCCACCGCAGTGAGCTCGTCGAGAAAACCCTCGGACACGGCGGCCTGCATCGCTTCGAGGTCTCCGCCGGCACGGTCGTATGCCTCGATGTCGGACGCAAAGCCGGTGCGCTCGATCATCTTCCTGTAGAACGGCAGCCCGAAGTAGGGGATCAGATCTTTGCGCATCGCAGCGTAGGCGCCGCGAGGATCGTCGGTCAGCGCCGCCGGCACGGCCGGCACCACGTCGAAGCCCTCGAGCGTCAGCCCGGCGCGCTCGCGACCGGCCCTCACCTCGGGGATCACGACCTCCTCGATGTAGCGCGGGTTGCACAGCCACAGCAGCACACCGTCGGCAATCTCGCCGGCCAGGCGCAGCATCGCGGGGGAGAGGGCGGCGATGTAGATCGGCAGCCCCGGGCGCGGGTCGAGGCCAACGAGGTGAAAGCCGGTCTGCCACTTCTCGCCGCGCGGTGGATCCTCGCCGCGGAGGATCGCCCGGACGATCGAGGCGTACTCGCGCATCTCGGCCGCCGGATGGTCGATCGTCTGTCCGTACCAGCCCTCGACGACCGGCCGGTGGGAGACGCCCAGCCCGAGCGTGAGGCGTCCGCCCGAGAGCTCGTCGACCGTGGCGGCGGTCTGGGCCATCGTGGCGGGTGTGCGCGTGTAGATCGGCACCACGCCGGTGCCGAGTCGGATGCGGCTGGTCGAGAGCGCGTAGGCGGTCAGCACCGTCAGCGACTCCCGCCCTGCGATGTGGGTCACATACACCGACTCGTAGCCAAGAGACTCGGCGAGCTTGACCCGCTCGATCGCCTCCCCGAGAGAGCGCCCGGTGGAAATGAAGCAGCCGGTTGCCACCGGCGGAGCATACGAGACTTCAGCTCATGCTCCCTGATCGACCATCCTCGAGGGCGGCGATCATCGCATTCCCCGTTCGAGCGCGGCCACGAGGGCGGGCACCTCCAGGCCCGGCTCCTGTGCCGCCAGCAGCTGCTCGGCCGCCCGGCGTCCGCCGAGGGCGCGCAGGCCGCGCTCGCCGTGCTCGAGGGCGAAGTCCGTCAGCGCGCCGGCCCGGCGCGCTCGCAGGCGACGCTCGCCGACGTCCAGCCCCGCGCGATGCTCCTCGAGCGCGGCCACCAGGTCCTCGATGCCGCTGGGCGGCGGAAGCGAGGAGACGCTGAGCACGCGCGTCGAGCGCGAGCCGAGCGAGCGCAGCGCTGCGCTCAGGTCGCGCCTGGTGCGCATCGCGATCTGGCCGATGTCCGCCTTGGTGACGACGAGCACGTCGGGAATCTCCATGATCCCCGACTTCAGGAACTGCAGCACGTCGCCGCTGCCCGGCTGCACGACGACCGCGACGGTGTCGACCACGTCAGCGACCTCGGTCTCGGCCTGCCCGACGCCGACGGTCTCGATCACGACGATGTCGAACGCCGCGGCGAGCGCGTGGGCGGCCGCGCGTGTGGCCCACGCCAGCCCCCCGAGTCGCTCGCCGGCCGCCGTGGAGCGGATCAGCACACCGCGGTCGGTCGGGTCGAAGTCGATGCGCGCACGGTCGCCGAGCAGCGAGCCACCCGAGCGGCGGGAGCTCGGATCGACGGCGAGCATCGCCACGCTGCGCCCCTGCTGGCGCCAGGCGTGCAGCAGGGCGGAGAGCAGCGTCGACTTGCCGGCGCCCGGCGGCCCGGTGACGCCGATCACGTGCGCTGGCGCCTCGCTGCCGAGCGCGGCCGGGGAGACCTCTTTGAGCAGCGCCGCCGACTGCTCGCGGTCGACCGGCGCGGTGCTCTCGAGCAGGTTCAACGCGGCCGGCGCCGCCGACAGGTCTCTCAGGCGCAGGCGCGCGCCGATCGCGGCTCCGACCCCACCCTGCGGGCGCGGTGCCCCGCTCACGCCGAGCCGTTGGCGGAGGTGCTGCTCGCGACGGCCGGTGACCGGTCGGCGCCGGCTCCCACCAGGGCCACGATGTCGCGCATGATGCGGGTGATGTCGAAGTCCTTGGGGGTGTACACCGCGGCGACGCCCGCCTGTTCCAGCGTGGCCACGTCCTGCTCGGGGATGATGCCGCCGACCACCACCGGAGCCGAGACGCCGGCGTCGTGAAGTGCGTTCATCACGGCGGGGATCAGCTCGCGGTGGGAGCCCGAGAGGATCGACAGCCCGATCACGTGCACGCCCTCCTGCAGCGCCGAGGCGGCGATCTGGGCGGGCGTCAGGCGAATGCCTTCATACACCACGTCCATGCCCGAGTCGCGCGCGCGCACGGCGATCTGCTCGGCGCCGTTGGAGTGACCGTCCAGGCCCGGCTTGCCGACCAGGATCTTGGGCCTGCGGCCGAGCTTCTCCTGCAGACGCGAGACCTCGCCGCGCAACTCGTTCATCTCCTCGTCGGGCGCCGTCGCGGTCGCCTCGCCGACGCCCGTAGGTGCGCGGTAGCTGCCGAACACCTCGCGCAGGGTGCGAGACCACTCGCCGGTCGTGGCGCCCGCGCGCGCGGCGGCGATCGTCGCGGTCATGAGGTTCTCAGAGGCGTTCTCCTCTGAAGCCACGGCCGCGAGCGCGGCGAGCGCGTCCTTCACCGCAGCCTGGTCTCGCTCGGAGCGCCAGCGGCGCACCTCCGCGATCTGCTCGGCTTCGAGCGCCGGGTCGACCACCAGGATTCCGCCCTCCGCGTCGGCGGTCAGCGGCGAGTCCTCGGACTCGGTGAAGCGGTTCTGTCCCACCACCACCTGCTCGCCCGTCTCGATGCGGCGGATGCGCTCGCGGTGCGAGTCGACCAGCGCAGCCTTCATGTAGGGGACGGCCTGCACCGCGCCGCCGTGCTCGGCGACGACGGCCATCTCGGCGCGGGCTCCGCCGAGCAGCTCCTCCACGAGCGCCTCCATCACCCTGGAGCCCTCGAAGATGTCCGGGTACTCCAGGAGGTCGGTCTCGTAGGCGAGGATCTGCTGGATTCGCAGCGACCACTGTTGATCCCATGGCCGCGGCAGTCCGAGCGCCTCGTTCCACGCAGGCAGCTGGACCGCCCGTGCGCGCGCGTCGCGCCCCAGCGTGACGGCGAGCGCCTCGATCACGATGCGCTGGACGTTGTTCTCGGGCTGCGCCTCGGTCAGCCCCAGCGAGTTGACCTGCACGCCGTAGCGGAAGCGCAGGAGGCGGGGGTCCTCCACGCCGTAGCGCTCGCGCCCGAGCTCTTCCCACAGGATCGACATGGCGCGCAGCTTGGCGTGCTCCTCGATGAAGCGCACGCCCGCGTTGACGAAGAACGAGATGCGCCCGAAGACCTCGCCCATGAGCTGCGTGCCGGCCTCGCCGTGTCCGCCGCCGATGCGCTCACGGGCGGCGTCGAGGACGGCGATCGCGTTGCTCATCGCGTAGGCGATCTCCTGAACGGGGGTCGCGCCGGCCTCCTGCAGGTGGTAGGAGCAGATGTTGATCGGGTTCCACTTGGGGACGTGCTCGACCGTGTAGGCGATCATGTCCGCGATCAGTCGCATCGAGGGGGCGGGCGGGAACGCGTAGGTTCCACGCGCGAGGAACTCCTTGATGATGTCGTTCTGGGTGGTGCCCTGGAGCTGCTCCTGGCTCACGCCCTGCTCCTCGGCCGCCACGATGTAGAGCGCCAGCAGCCAGGCCGCGGTGGCGTTGATGGTCATCGAGGTGTTCATCTCGCCCAGCGGGATGCCGTCCATCAGCGCAGCCATGTCACCCCGGTGGGAGATCGGCACTCCGACCTTGCCGACCTCGCCCCTGGCCAGCTCGTCGTCGGGGTCATAGCCGGTCTGGGTGGGCAGGTCGAAGGCGACCGACAGGCCCGTCTGACCCTTCTGCAGGTTGCGCCTGTAGAGCTCGTTGGATGCCTTGGCCGTGGAGTGCCCGGCGTAGGTGCGCATCATCCAGGGCCGGTCTCGCTCGGGCAGCCGCGCAGAGTGATCGCCGCTCATGCTCGTCATTGTACGGTCGGGCCGCGAGCTTTATCCTGATGCGATGGATCAAGCGATCGAGGTTCCCCGCACGGGCCCGCCCGGAAGCGGGCTGGGAGGGGCCTGGCGTGTGATCGTCTGCAACGACGACCACAACACCTTCGATCACGTCGCCCGAACGCTCGCGCGCTACATCCCCGGCATCACGCTCACGCGCGGCATGGAGATCGCCAACGTGATCCACAGCTCGGGCAAGGCGGTCGTCTACACCGGCCACCAGGAGGCAGCCGAGCACTACTGGGAGCAGCTGAAGGGCGCGGGGCTGACGATGGCTCCCCTCGAGCGGGGCTGAGACGGCCGTGGACGCGGCGCAGGGCGTCGTCCTCGATCGCTCATGTGCGAAGCACACTTCGCTCACTGCGTCCTAGCCCTGCTTGGTCCACGACCGTCTCAGGGCCGGGTCACGTGTGATCCGGCCTGTGGAGCGCCGCATGCGGCGCTCCTCGGGGCAGCACATGTGCTGCCCCGCCGGTGGGCGCATGCGCCCACCGGCCCAGCGTCAGCACATTGGCGCGGTTGCTAGGGCGTGGAGACGTTCTTCTCGAAGCGGTCGACGAGGGAGAGCAGCTCGTGGCATTCCCAGACCTGCCCCCATTTTCGCTCGTTGAGGCTCTTGAGGATGCCCGCTGCTTGAAGCTGGTGGATTGCATTCCCGATTGCTACATGGGACTTCCCCGTCAGCTGCTGAGCTGCGGGGACGTCGATCACCGGCTGGGCCGGAAGCGCGCTGATGAGTTCGCGGGCAGCGGAATCCTTTCGGGGTCGCCCGAGTCGCCCGATCCAGTCCGCCTGTAGGGCTTCGATCGCCTCGGCCAAGCGCTCGGCCTCGTATGTCGCGCGAGACGTGGCTTGGGCGAACATCTCGCACCAGCGGCTGACGTCGCCCGAGCTGTAGGCGCCCAGCCCGGCGACGTAGCTCTTCGGCTGACTGGCGAGCACGAGGCTGATGGGGGGTATGTACTCGGTGATCTCCTGGCGGCGACGCAGGACTGTGTAGATCAATGCGCGTCCGGTGCGGCCGTTGCCGTCGGCGAACGGATGGATGTTCTCGAACTGAGCATGGACGATCGCGGCCTGCGCGACGGCGGCGATGTTGGTTCGGCCGATGAACTGGGCTAGATCTTCGAGCAGAGCCGGGACCAGCTCGGGGGGCGGCGGGACGTACGTAGCGCCGATCGGGTGATGGTCGTTGCCGCCGATCCAGTTCTGCTTGGTGCGGATGACGCCGGCGATTTCGCGGTCGTCGGTGAAGCGAAGCAGCGTGCGGTGGATGTCGACGATGTCGGCGACCGTGAACGGGTCAGCTCGTCCTCCGATTTCGATCGCACGTTCCATCGCTTCCACATTGCCGAGCACTTCGGCGGCGCGGTTGTCGCCGCGCCGTCCGCCGGCGCGGGCGTAGGAGGCACGGGCCAGGCGCCGGTGGGAGATCTTGACCCCCTCGATGCGCGATGACGCCGCACTCTCTGAGCGCAGGAGGTTGCGCGCCAGCGCCCCCAGCGTGGAGAGCGCGGGTTGCGTGCTGTTGAGGTGACTAAGTGCCTTCGTCGCATCCGTCACCGAGGCGACGGCAGCGCCTTCGAGGGGAAACTCGCGCTCCGCGATCCGATCGGGCAGGAAGACGCGATAGGCGCCGCCTTGCCGACCCCACGACGGTACGCTCTCGTCGAGCGGCCAGAAGCGCTCCTCGAGGTGGCCGGTGGGGCGCAGCGCCTGTGTGGGAGGGGACGTCGTGTTCCTTTCAAACTCCAGAGAGTTTTGTAAGGATAGCGCACTAACCTTACGGACTGCTCGAGACTCTGAAAGGATCCATCGGCCGAGCCCGGGAGTCCCTCACCCGGCTTGGGGTTCGACCTCTCGGCCTATCGCTACTGGACGATGTCGCCGCTACGCCCGCCGTTGCCGTGGCCGTTGCCGCCGCTGGCCACGGGCTCGCCGACGACGGCGCCAGCGGCGCTCAGGTCCCACCAGCCGTACAGCAGGGGCACCTGGTACCAGCTGGCGTGGGCGGCCCTGAAGTAGACCATCTCGGGCCCGTCCCAGAAGCGTTCCCATTCGAGGTAGTCCTCGAAGGCGGCGAGCTGCTGGAACTTGTAGCGGTCGTCGCGGGAGCGGTAGACGGCGTATGAGCTGGCGCCGTAGCGAAGAGCCGTCGCGGCCACCTCGCCGAGGTCCTTCTCGAAGGCGTCCGCGCGGAAGCCCGTGGCGTACCACGGCACGATCACCGTGCCGGCCATCAGGCGCCGACCTCGGCGTGGATCGCTCCGGGGCCCTCGGCGGTCTTGCCCTTGCCCTCCGAGTCGGCTCCGACGAGGATCGAGATCTTGCCGAGATGCTTGTTTTCCAGCATCAGCTGGTGGGCCTCCGCGACGCCCTCGAAGCCGAGCGTGCGCCACAGGACCGGACGGATCTGGCCGCTCTCGATCAGCTCGTTGGCCTTCGTGCACTCGTACGCGTTCGCGAAGTGGGAGCCGAGGATCTCCTTCTGCTTCATCCACAGGTAGCGGACGTCGAAGTCGAGGTTGAAGCCGGTGGTGCCCGCGCAGATGACGACCTTGCCGAACGGCTTGACCGTGAACACGGATGTCGGGAACGTCGCCTGGCCGACGTGCTCGAAGACGATGTCGGGCGAGTCTCCCAGGATCTCCTTGACGCGCTTGGCGAATGCCCGCGAGACGCCGAAGCGTTCCTTCTCCTCCTCGTCGGACTCCTTCCCGGTGCGCATCATGCCCGCGAACTCGCCGCGGTCGATGAAGTCGACCGCTCCAAGCCGCTTGACCAGCTCGCCCTTCTCTGGCGATGAGACGACGCCGACGCAGTGGGCTCCGGCGGCCGCGCACAGCTGGGTGGCGAACACGCCCAGACCGCCGGCGGCTCCCCAGATCAGGACCTTGCCCCCGGCCTGGAGCTTGCAGCGGGTCATCAGCATGCGGTACGCCGTGAAGTAGACGAGGCCGTAGGAGGCCGACTCCTCCCAGGTGAGCGCCGCGGGCTTGGGGAGCAGCTGCTGGGCCTGCACTTTGGTGAACTGCGCGAAGGAGCCCCACGTCGTCTCATAGCCCCAGATCTTCTGTGAGGGCGCGGCCATGGGGTCCAGGCCGTGAACCTCGGGGTCCTCGTAGGACGCCTGGTTGCAGTGCACCACGACCTCGTCGCCCGGCTTCCAGCGCGTGACACCCGCGCCGATCTTCCACACGATGCCCGACGCGTCAGAGCCGCCGATGTGATGGCCGAACTCGGGGTGGTCGCCGTAGCGCATCACCGACACGGGCTTGCCCAGGGCGGCCCACACGTTGTTGTAGTTCACGCCCGCCGCCATCACGCGCACGATCACCTCGAAGGCGCCCGGCTCGGGCACCTCGATCTCCTCGAGCTGGAAGGCGTCCTTCGGTTCGCCGAAGCGCTCCTCGCGAATCACCCACGCGGCCATCGTCTTGGGCAGCTCGCCGGGCTCGACGTCTATGGCGGAGACTTGTTGGAGATCGATTGCCACGTGCTCTGGAACCTCGTCTGTCGGGATCAGGGAAGGGGAGCCCAATCCTACCCCGGCGTGGTGCATGCGTGCGCCCGCGGCGGGCGTCCCGCCGGGCGGCTCAGACCTGGCGGCTCAGACCTGGAGCGTCTCGTGCGCTCGGCCGCGACCCGCGCTCGGCGCGGGCGATGCGTCCGGTGGGGCCTCCGAGCTCTGCGCCGGCCCGGTCGCCGCGGTCGCCGCCGTCGCCCCTGTGCGCCGGCCGATCAGGGTCCACGCGAGCAGCGCGCCGAGCAGCGCCACGGCGGACCCCAGCCGAAGCCCGTACTGAAGGGCATAGACGAAGGCCCGCTGGCCGGCGTCCACGATCTGCGGCGGTACCCCGTGCAGGACGCCACCCGAGCCAAGGCCCCCGGCCAGGCGGGCGCGCGCGGCGTCCGGCAGCGCGGGCAGCAACTCATCGATCTTCGAGCGTCCGAGCGTCGCGACCATCGCTCCGAGCACCGCCACGCCGAACGTTCCGCCGACCATGCGGCTCATCGAGAGGATGCCCGAGGCGACGCCCGCCTTGGTCTGCTCGACGGAGTTCATCGCCGCCATGCTCATCGGCGACATCACGATCGCCATGCCGATCCCCAGCAGAACGAAGCCCGGGAGCAGCGCTCCATAGCGGCTCGAGACCGTCAGCTGCGACTGCCAGAGCAACGATCCCGACACGCCCACCAGGCCAACCGTGATCAGCGGCCGCGGGCCGATGCGATCGGCCAGACGTCCCGCGATGGGTGCGATCAGCACGATCATCACGGTCGAGGGCAGGAAGCGAACTCCCGCCTGCAGAGGCGTGTAGTGCAGGACGTTCTGCATGTACAACGCCATGAAGAAGAACATCGCGAGCATCGCGAAGCTGACGATGAACGCGACGATGTTCGCGCCCAGGAAGGTGCGCGATGCGAAGAAGCTGAAGTCGACCATCGGAGCGGGCCGGCGGCGCTCGATGACCGCGAAGCCGGCCAGCCCGACGACGGCGACGGCGAACAGGAGAAGCTCACGTGTGGAGCCCCAGTGCCATTCGTTGCCCTCGACCAGGGCGAGCACGAGCGCGGCAAGGCCGATCGTCAGGGCGATCACGCCGGGCACGTCGATCCTCTGCGCGACGGTCTCATCGCGCGACTCGCGCACGGCGAACAGCGTCACGAGGACCGCGCCGACCGCGACGGGGAGGTTCAGGAAGAAGATCGACTGCCAGCTGACGTCCTGCACGAGCAGGCCGCCGACGACCGGCCCGATCGCGAGGGCCAACGCCGAGACACCCGCCCAGGTGCCGATCGCCTTGCCGCGCTCGGCGGCCGGGAACGCGTTGGTGATGATCGAGAGCGTTGCGGGCATCATCAAGGCCGAGCCGACGCCCTGAACGGCTCGCCAGGCCACCAGCCACGTGTCGCTCGGCGAGAAGCCGATCGCACCGCTCGCGCCCGCGAACACGATCACCCCCGCGAGGAAGACCTTGCGCCTGCCGAAGAGGTCTCCGAGGCGTCCGCCGGTGACGAGCAGGACGGCGAAGGAGAGCGTGTACGCGTTGACGGTCCACTCCAGCGACGCCGTGGAGGCGTGCAGGCCGCGCTGGATGGAAGGCAGCGCGACGTTGACCACCGTGTTGTCGAGCATCACCATGAACAGGGCGAAGCACATCGCGCCCAGAGCCCACCAGCGGCGGTTCTCGTCGTTCATCTGCAGCGAGCGGATCCTCGCGCTCATATCGCGTCTCGGTCCAGGGCCGGCCTGTAGGCCGCGATCTCCGCGCGCCGATCGAGGATCAGCCGCAGGGCCCCTTCGAGCGCGAGCGACTCCTCGTCGAGCAGCGAGCCGATCAGCTCCGAGAGCGCCGACAGCCGGGCCTCGTCGAGCGCCTGGGGCACCCGCTGCCCGGCGCTCGTCAGTCGGACACGCTTCATGCGCCGGTCCTCCCGGTCCTCCTCCCGTCTCACCAGGCCGCGCTCGTACAGGCCGTCCACCGCGCGGCTCATCGCCGGCAGGGACGCCCCGAGCGAGTCCGCGAGCGCCTTCACCGAGCGCCCCTCGCCGTCTCTCTCGAGCGCGCACAGCGCCTTGATCTGCGTGAACGAGAGGTCCAGCTCGGCGATCGCGTTGAAGGTGTGAAGGTTGGCCGTCCGCATCAGGTAGCTCGCCAGCGCGTACATGTCGCGCGTCAGCGCCGTGCGCTCAGAGGTGCTCGCGACGGCCTCAGAGGGGGGCGCTTGGCCGTATGAGGTGCTCGCATCGACCTGGGAGGGGATCGCTTCGGTAGTTGCTTGCATGAGCGCAACCATATGCCCAGCGCAATGGTTGTCTGTGTGTGACACATCACACACGCCATCGCGATAGGCTCAGCAGCCTGGTGGCCGAGTCAGAGCACGAGTCAGAGCAGCCCGACGAGTCCGAGGAGATCCCAGCCGATCCGGGCCCCACCATCATGATGCCGCCGGAGGAGTTCGCCGGCAGGTGGGCCAACGCGGCGGCCATCGCACGAACACCGCACGAGTTCACGCTCGACTTCATGCGCATCGGACCGCAGGGGCAGCAGGGCATGGTCGTCTCGCGCGTCTCGTTCTCACCTCTGCTCGCCAGTCAGCTGCTGGACCTTCTCGGCGAGCAGTGGCAGGCGTACATTGAGGAGTCTGGTATTCCGCCTGAAGGTGAACGCGATGAATGAACACGAGCCGTTCAAGGGTGCAGGGGACTTGGAGCCGACGAAGGTTCCGCTGAAGGGGCCGAACGCGAGCAGCACGTTCGACACGCCGCCGCATCCCGACGCGGTCAAGGCGCATGAGGCGGCGATCCGCAAGCACCTCGAGGGTCGCCGCCCCCTGGACCCGCCCCCCGCCTCCTAGTGTCCTAGCTTCCCCGCCGCGGGAGCGCTCGACCGGCTCAGAACGGCAGCTCGAGCACCTCGGCGCTCGCGCCGGCGTCACCGACCGTCACCGTCGTGCCGGGCGCTGCCTCCCTGCGCACCAGCGCGAGGGCGATCGGGCCGAGCGTTGGCGAGATCGCGCTGCTGCCCACCCGCCCCACGGGGCGGTCTCCCAGTCGCAGCTCATCACCCGTGCCGGCCGGCTCGGACAGCCGAAGCCCGCGCAGATGGCGATTGGGCTTGCCCTTGTAGTAAAGGCGCGCGACCGTCTCCTGGCCGACGTAGCAGCCCTTGGTGAAGCTGACCGCGCGCTCGTTCAGGCCCGCCTCCTGGGGGATGACCGAGTCATCGAGGTCCAGCCCGTAGCGCGGGCGACCATGCTCGATCCGCAGGCATTCCGCGGCCTGCTCGCAGACGCGCACCGCACCGCGCCCTCCCAGCTCGTCGAGAAGCCGCTCGGTGTGCTCGGCGTCGCAGAGGAGATCCACGCCCACGTCGGTGCGAACCGCCCGCGCGCGAAGGCCTCCGATCTCAACGGCCCCGTGCGCGTGCTCGGCTCCTGCGAGCAGCTCGGCGCGCGCTATTCGATCGGCCTCGGGGCCGATCAGCGACAGCAGCCCGCACTCGAGCGTGCGCTTGTGCAGCTCGACCTCATAGCCGACCTTGAAGCGGCTGATCATGTCGAAGAGCGCCTGAAGCGTCGAGCGCTCCGTGTCGAGCAGGAGCTCCGACGGCGGTTCGAGCTCAGACGTGGGTCCGACCGCGTCCTCGCCGACGGCGAGCACGCGCAGGTCGCCCAACATCTTGCCCTTGTGGGTGAGGAACGCCGCGTAGAGGCCCTCGCCCGGCCGCAGGGTCATCAGCTCGTTTGTGACCTGGCCGTTGAGGAACTCGACCGCCCCGGATCCGCTCAGGGCGAGCTTGCCCCGCTCTGAGCGGTCGAGCAGCCCGCAGCCGTGCACGAGCGTGTCGTAGTCCGCTTGCAGGGTGTCTGTGCCGGTGCTCGCCACTCTTTCGAGAATAGCCGCGCTAGGCTTGCGGGCAATGGCTCTCGCCGACACATTCCAGGAGATCGTGGACTCGTTGCCGGCGGACTGGACCGACCTGGAGCTCGACCTGCGGATCGCCGAGGAGTCGCGCTACGTCGAAGCCGCCCTGTACCTGGCGACCTGCAACGCGCGCCCCTACTCGCATCACGACTGGCACTGGCGGCTGCTCGTCGCCCACACCTTCGGCCACGCGGCAGCGGCCGAGGTCGTCCACGGCGCGCTGGGGCTGCTCGACGACGCTCATATCGAGGCGGAGCTCGTCGTGCGCGAGATGCGCAGCGGGCGCGTGGAGGTCACCCAGATGTGGGGACGTCCGCAGTCCGCGCGCGAGGAGTTTCGGCGGCTGCGGGCACAGTAGCGATGGCGCGCGTGCTGGCGCTGACCGGCGATCTGCTGTTCGGCTCGCGCGTGCAGGGCGCCCTGGCCGCGGCCGGCCACGAGGTGGAGCTGATCGCAGACGAGCAACGGCTGAGGACGCGGCTCGCAGACGTCGCGGCGCCCGGCGCCGAGGTGCTGGTGGTCGACCTGACCGACGATCGCCTCGACGGAGCGGCGATCGTCGAAGCGCTCGCCCGCGAAGCGCGGCTGGCCGGGGTGCGCACGCTGGGCTTCTACTCGCACGTCGATGAGTCCGCGCGCGAGCGCGGAAAGCGGGCCGGCTTCGAGCTGCTCGTGCCGCGCTCGCGCATGGCCCGCGAGGGAGCAGAGCTCGTAGCGCGCCTGGGCCAGGCGGCTCGCCTCTAGCTACGCGGCCTGCCGGCTCGTCGCAGCTCAGCTCGACGGCGTGGCCGCGCCGCCGCCCACCTCGGCGCGTTCCGCCTCGGCCGGGTCGAGCGGCACCAACGCGCCGTTGGGCACACGCTCGAAGCGCTCCACGCGATGTCCGGCCCGGCGCGCGAGGGCGGCGCGGATCACCATGCCGTGGCACACCACGAGCGCGGGCAGCTCGCCTTGCTCGACCTCCGCGAGAGCCGCGCTAACCCGCTCCTCCTGCTCGGCGAAGGACTCGCCGCCGGGGAAAGCGAAGGAGGGCTCGCCGGCGATGAACGCCGCGAACAGCTCAGGCGCTTCGGCATGAACGTCGGCGAACGAGCGGTCGGTCCAGTCGCCGGCGTCGGTCTCCATCAGTCGGGGGTCCTCGATTGGCTCGAGGCCGATCCTGCGGGCCACGACATCGGCCGTTTCGCGGGCGCGCAGCAACGGGCTGCACCACAGCGCGCGAAAGTCGTGCGCGGCGGCGCGCTCGGCCAGCTCGGCGGCCTGTGCGCGTCCGGTGTCGTCGAGCGGCACGGGCAGATGGCCCTGGAAGCGGCCCTCGAGGTTGTAGGCCGTCTGGCCGTGCCGGGCCAGGTGGACCCGTGCGGCCACCTAGCTCTCGCTGGCGCGCGGCTCCAGGACCCCGCCGTCGGAGGGCCCGACGGGCTCGCGTTCGGCCGGGCGCAGGTACAGGAACTCGTACAGGAGCGCCGCGACCGCGGCGCCGGCGATCGGACCGGCGTACCAGACCCAGGCATGCGACCAGTAGTCGCCGATGAGCTGCGGCCCGAAGGCGCGGGCGGGGTTCACCGCGGCGCCCGTGAACGGACCGCCGAAGAGCACGTCGATCGTGATCGTGAGACCGATCGCGAGGCCCGCGATCGACTTGAACGTTCCGCGCGCGTCGACGGCGCTGGCGAACACGACCAAGGCGAGGAAGAAGGTCATGATCGCCTCCAGGCCGAAGGCCGAGGCCGCATCGACGCCGTTGCCGGTCGCCGGCACGCCGAGCTTCACGGCTTCGGTGATCGCGTGGGGGATCAGGTCGTGCACGAGCAGCGCTGCGAGCGCCGCGCCGGAGAGCTGCGCGACCCAGTAGACGACCCCGAGCGCCGGCTTGATGCGCCGGGTGATGAGGAAGCCGAACGTGATCGCCGGGTTGAAGTGCCCGCCGGAGATGTGGCCCAGGGCCGAGACCATCACGCCGATCGCCAGGCCGTTCGCAACAGCCACGCCGATCAGCGAGCCGTCGTGGACCTGGTTGGCGGCGACGGCTGCTCCGGCGCCGATGAAGATCAGCGTGAAGGCGCCGATGAACTCGGCGACGGCACGCCGAAGGGCATCCTCGAACACGACGGAAAACCTACGGTCTCGATCGGACGGACCCCGCGCTCGGGCGGGCGTCCGCGAGCGCCTACACTCCGGGGATGCGCCGCAGGGTCACCTTCTCGCGCAACTTGACGCTGTCGCTGTCGCGGACCTGCCGGTGCTTCTGCAAGTACTGCGCGTTCGCCACGCACACCGCGCACCTGTACTCGCCGCAGGAGGTGATCGACACCCTCGACGGGGCCGCTCGCCGGCAGGTCAAGGAGCTGCTGGTGCTGACGGGCGAGCGCCCCGAGGTCAACCCCGAGGTGCGCGAGCGGCTGCGCGAGTACGGCCACGAGGACTTCACCGGCTATGTCGTGTGGGTGTGCGAACGGGCGCTGGAGCGCGGACTGCTCCCGCACACCAACCTCGGGGTGCTCGCGCGTCGCGACCTCGCGCGCCTGCGCGAGGTGACGGCCTCGCAGGGACTGATGCTCGAGTCGGTGGCCGAGCGGCTGATGCAGACCGTGCACGCTGGTTCGCCTACCAAGCATCCGGCGAGGCGCCTGGAGATGATCCGGGCAGCGGGCGAGCTGAGGATCCCGTTCACGAGCGGCATCCTCGTCGGGATCGGGGAGACCGAGCAGGAGCGCATCGAATCGCTCGAGGCTCTGGCAGCGGTCCACGCAGAGCACGGCCACCTGCAGGAGGTGATCCTGCAGAACTTCGTGCCGCACCAGCGCTACTACGGCGAGGAGCCCGCGCAGATCGCCGACGCAGCCGCGCGCGCCTATTGGCGCACGGGTGTGGCTGACGGGCGCCCGCAGCTGCCGCTGCCCGAATGGGCGCAGGCGGGCGCGGGTGCGGGCCCGATCAACATCGAGGACATGAAGCGCCTGATCTCAGAGACGCGACGGCTGATGCCCGACGTGGGGATACAGATCCCGCCGAACCTCGCTGACTGGTGGGGCGAGCTGGTGGCCGCCGGGGCCACCGATCTCGGCGGGCTGAGCGCCAACGGCGACCACATCTCTCCCGAGCACCCGTTCCCCTCACCGCACCAGGTGCGCAAGGCGCTGCAGTCAGACGGCTACGCGTTGACCGAGCGCCTGTGCGTGTACGCCAGCTACATCGACCCCGACTGGGTGGCGCCCGCGGTCATGGACACGATCAAGGTGAAGTACTGGAGCTTCATACCCCGACGAGGATCGGGCCGCACCGATCCTCCGAGACCGATCCGTCTGGACCTCCTCGCCGGCGCGATCGGGAAGGGCCGCGACGGGCTCGCGCTGAGCGCTGACGAGCTGACGGTCCTCTTCTCAGAGACGCGGCCCGAGGCGATCGAGGAGATTCGCCAGGCGGCCGACGAGCTGCGTGAGGAGCTCGTGGGGGAGACGGTCACGTTCGTGGTGAACCGCAACATCAACGTCTCGAACGTCTGCGTCGTCGGGTGCGCATTCTGTGGGTTCGGTCAGGGCAAGCGCTCGCCTGACGCCTACGAGCACGATGAGCGCGAGTTCGTCGCGCGCATCCTCGAAGCGGTCGACTACGGCGCCACCGAGCTGTGCATCCAGTCGGGCATCCACCCCGACTGGACGCTCGAGGACTACCTCGGCTGGCTGCGCCTCGCCAAGACCACGGCCGGGCGGGCGGGCGTCGACATCCACCTTCACGCCTACAGCCCGATGGAGATAGCCCACATGTGCGACATCTCCGGGCTGGCCCCCGCGGAGGTGTTCGCGCGGCTGAAGGACGCGGGGCTGGGATCGACGCCCGGGACCGCCGCGGAGGTGCTGCACGACGGCGTGCGCGAGCGCATATCGCCGAACAAGCTGCCCGTGGCGCGCTGGGTGGAGATCATCGAGGCGTCACACCTCGCCGGGCTGCGTTCGACCGCCACGGTCATGTTCGGTCACATCGAGGAGCCGTGGGAGTTGGCCGAGCACATGCGGGTCGTCCGCGAGCTGCAGGAGCGCACAGGTGGGATCACGGAGTTCGTGCCGCTGTCCTTCATCCCCTTCCAGACGCTGCTCGGCCGAACGCACGGCGTGGAGGAGATCTCGCGCGCGGAGAACCTCAAGCACACCGCGGTCTTTCGCCTGGCGCTCGGACGCACGATCGCGAGCCTGCAGGCGAGCTGGGTGAAGATGGGCCTCGACGCGGCGAGCGAGTCTCTGCGCTGGGGAGTCAACGACCTCGGCGGAACGCTCATGGAGGAGTCGATCAGCCGACTCGCGGGCAGCTACCACGGCACCAGGCTCGACCCCGACCAGCTCATCGCGGCAGCTCACGCCGCGGGCCGCCCGGCGGCCGAGCGCACCACGCTGTATGAGATCAGGCGCCGCTACCCGCTGAAGGGCGAAGGGGACGTGCCGGTGGCGGCCTGACCGGCCTCCCGCGCCTCCCGCGCGATCCGCGCGAGGAGGAGCGGGAGAGGGGTCAGCGGAACAGGTCCTCCTGGAGATCTCTCAGCAGCGCGGCGGCGCCGGGGCCGTCGTCCTCGGTGACGAAGCGGTCCAGCCCGTCGAGGATCACGACCGGTTCGCGCGAGTCCTTGGCCCGCGCCAGGTCGGCGCTCGCGGCGGCGGCGTCTGCGACCGCCAGCCAGGTCGCCCTCAGCTCCAGTCCGCGCGTGTCCGTCCGACCGCGCCAGTCGTCGAGCGGCTTCATGCCGGCGATGCCGATGGCGACGTCCACCTGGCCATGGCGCCAGGCGCGGCCAAAGCTGTCGGTGATCAGCACCGCGACCGTCGCGCCCGTCAGCTCGCGCAGGCGCCTGCGCAGGCGCCGCGCGGAGGCGTCGGGGTCGCGGGGCAGCAGGATCAGCGTGCCGGAATCGGCCGAGTTGGAGGCGTCCACGCCGGCGTTGGCGCAGACGAAGCCATGGCGGGTACGGCAGATCAGCACGCCGCGCTCGGCGCGCAGGATCTCCGCGGACTCGTCGAGCACCACCTGGACCGCGCGGGGATCGCGGTCCTGCGCGGCCGCCAGCTCTAGCCCGGCCGCCAGCTCGAGCGCGCGCGCGCTCGGCCGGACGTCGTCGAGCGTCACGACCGCGCCCTCGGTCTTTGAGACCACCTTGTGGGCGATCACGACGACCTGCCCGTCCTTCAGAGGCGCATCGGTCACCGCAGACGCGATCAGCAGGGCGAGATCCTCGCCGGCGCGCACCTCGGGGAGGGGGCCGATGGGGCGGGCGCAGAGACTCGCCACGAACACTCCGATCAGCCGGCGCCGGTTTCCGAGAGGGCGTCCGTGTGTGCGCGCAGGCCGAGAACGGCGCGCGTGCCCGCGGCGCGCGAGCTCGCCCCCTCCAGGCGCTCGCGCAGCACCCGGAGGTCTGCTCCCGTGTCGATGTCGAGCAGCAGCGATGGGGGCCGCTCGAGACGGAATTCCACGCCCGCGTCGAGCGCATGCACGCGGTGGCGCTCGCAGCTGTCGGGCCCGAAGCTGGGGGCGATCGCGTCGGGGGGCGTGAGCAGCAGCCCGTTGGTGCCGGTCCCGTGACGGTCGGGCACGATCACGACCTCGCGCTCGGCGCCGGCGCGCCCGGCGAGCAGCGACTCAAGCTCGGCCGGGTCGAGCGCCGGGCAGTCTCCGGGGATGCACAGCACACGCTCGATCCCCTCCGCCAGCGCTCGCTCGACGCCGAGCGTCACGGCGGCGGACTGGCCGCTCTCGAGCAGGTCCTCGACCACGATCGCCCCCTGCTCGCGCGCCGCGCGCGCAGCGAGGACCTCGCGGGTCACGACGATCGTGCACTCGATCGCGTCGGTTTGCGCCAGGGCCAGCAGTACATCCGCGACCATCGCGCCGGCGAGCGCCAGGCGCAGGTTGTCGGCGACGTTCGCCCCGAGGCGCTGCTTGGCCTGGGCGAAGCGCTTGACGGGCAGAATTGCGGCGGTGCGCATTCGCATCGACGACGACGGCGCCAGAGCCGTCGCTCACCAGCCCAGGAGCATCATGCCGACGGTGATCCCGGGGCCGATCGTCACCATCAGGCCGCGCTCGCCGGGCGCCGGCCTGCGACGCTCGATGGTGTCCTTGAGTATGTAGAGGATCGAAGGAGTGCCGACGTTGCCGTGCTCGGCGAGTGCATCCCAGCTCAATTCCACATCGTCGTGGGAGAGCTCGAGCGCCGCCTGCACGTGCTCGATGATGCGTCTGCCCCCCGGATGGACGACCCAGTGGTCGATCGCCGAGCGCTCGAGGTCGTTGCGGCGCAGGAATCGCTCCACGACCTCCAGCAGGCCCGCTCCGGCAAGATCGGGCAGATCGCGCGCGAGGTGAAGGTAGCCGTCCTGTTCTGCGAACTCGAGGCTGACCGCGCCGAGCGTCTCCCCGATCTGGTGGACCTGGGAGGCGAGGATGATCGGCCCGCGCGCGAGTGAATCGTTCGAGAGCAGGGCCGCCGCGCAGCCGTCGCCGAAGATCGCCGAGCCGACGACCTTCGCCTTCGGGTCCTCCGGTGCGGCCCGCGCCAGGATGCCGCTCATGCTCTCCGCTGCCACGACCAACGCCTGCTTGTCCGGGTGCTCGCGCAACGCCTGGCCTGCAAGTCGCATGAGTGGCACGCCGCCGGCGCAGCCCACGCCGGTCACGTGGTACTTGTCGGTCGAGGGATCCATGTCGTAGTGCTCGACGAGGCGGTGGGCGAGCGTGGGGCAGCCGAGCGAGTACAGGCTCGAGCTGAGCACGGTGCCGATCGTGCGGGGGTCGACCTCGAGAGCGTCGACCGCCCGGATCGAGTGTCGCAGCAGTCCCTCCTCGATCTGTGCAGCGCGACCCTGCAAGGTGCGTGCGAGGAAGTCCTCGCTCAGATCGAGGTGGCGGCGCTCGACCCCGCAGCGTTCGAAGATGCCCGTGGCGAACTCGTCTCCGTTGAGCCCGAGACGAGCGAGGACCTGCTCCTGGGAGAGAACCTCTGCCGAGTCGGACACCGCCAGCGCGGCGATTCGCGGGCCGGCGCGCCGGACGCGGTGGGCTGTGATCGTCGCCGGACGGGCTAGCGATTCTCCGCCGTTAGGGCTCGAGCTGCGCTTCAGGGTTGTGGGCCCGTGGTTCGCGGGGGATGTTGGAACCGAGCCGTCGAACTGGGGGTTAGACGATATGGATCGGTAGGTTACTGCCATCGAGGGATCGACGAGCATGAGGCTGATAGGAGCAGGGCTGCCCCGCACCGGCACGCTGACGCAGAAGCTGGCGCTGGAGGACCTCGGGCTGGGGCCCTGTTACCACTGGGTCAACGTGATCGCCGATCTCGATCAGGTCGAGCTGTGGAGCCGGGCGCTGGACGGAGAGGCGCCGTGGGACGAGGTCTTCGACGGTCAGCGCTCCACGGTGGACTGGCCCGGCGGCTACTTCTATCGCGAGCTCATGGACGCCTATCCCGAGGCCAAGGTCCTGCTGAGCGTGCGCGACCCAGAGGCGTGGGAGCGCAGCTTCAGGGACACCATCTGGACGATGTGTCACGGCGAGTCGCTGATGCCCCTGCTGTCGCGGGCCCGCGCGGAGGTCGACCCCCGCTGGCGCAGGTACCTGGCGCTCGTGGATCGCATGTTCTGGGGACCGCAGGGCACCTTCTCCGCCGGCCACTCAGAGCCCGCGATGCTGATCGAGCAGATGGTTCGCCACAACGAGGAGGTCAAGCGCGTCGTCCCGCCGGAGCGGCTGCTCGTGTGGGAGGTCACCGACGGATGGGGGCCTCTGTGCGAGTTCCTCGAGGTGGATGTGCCCGACGCGCCGCTGCCGCACGCGAACGAGCGGGGCCCGTTCGTGGAACGCGTCATCGGCGGAGCCCTGGACTCGCTCGGGGCGTGGCGCGAACGCGAGTTCTTTTCGCCGGCGTGACGGACTATTCAACGAGGGCTTCGGCGAAGGAGAGCGTCTGCTCGGCGAGTCGCACGCGAGATGCGGCGTCGTCGATTCGGGTGTCCATCTGCAGCGTTGGCAGGCTTGTGACGTCTTCGTCGGACACCATCCCGTCGAGCATCTCGCCGTAGAAGTCGGCCACGCCGTCCGCGCTCTGCTCGAGCGCCGCAAAGGCCATGAACTCCGCCGTGGGCCCCTTGAGCACCTTCCCGTCGACGATCGGGCTGACGGCCACGATCGGGGCATCGGCGTCGATCAGGGCCTCCCGGATCCCGGGCACGGCGAGGATCGGGCCGATCGAGGCGAGCGGGTTGGAAGGGCCGATCACGATCGTGCTCGCGCCCGCTATCGCCGCGAGCACCTGCTTGCTCGGGGAGGCCTGCTCGGCGCCCCGGTACTCCAGGCCCTCGACGAGCCCGGCTGCACCCTCGCGGATCATGAACTCCTGGAAGCCGCACCAGCCCGCCTGGCCGGTGCGCACCCAGGTCCGCACGGGATCGTCGCTCATCGGCAGCACCTGCCCGCGGACCCCGAGCGCCTCGTTCAGGCGCGCAAGCGCGGCGGTGGGCGACAGCCCCTCGGCGAGCATCCTCGCGCGCTCGATGCACCACGCGAGGTCGCGATCGCCGAGGTTGAACCACACATCGACCCCGAGCGCCCGCAGGGCGTCCATCACCCGGAAGCTGTCGTCGCGCAGCCCCCAGCCGCGCTCGTCGATCACGTCGGCCAGCCAGAAGGACACGAGATCGGGATCGGGCGAGACGTGCGCACCGTATATCTCGATGTCATCGCCCGTGTTGACGATCGTTGAGAGACGCTCGCCTCCGACCGCGTCCGCCATGCCCCTCGCGAACTTCGCCCCGCCGCTGCCGCCGGACAGGACGACGATATCGGGGGGGCTCACGCCCACAGGCTGTCCGGCAGGCTCGTGAGGCGCAGACCGGCATGGATCTTGTAGCGGACGTTGACGGAGATCAAGAGGGCGGTGAGAGCCTCGGTCGTGCGCGCCATCTCCAGGCGTCCGCAGTCCACGCAGCGCAGGCCGTCGATGCGCTCGATCACGCTGGCCGCCTCGCGCTTGTCCGTGCGCGAGTCGCCGCAGATCAGCACGTCCTGCTCCAAGGGGTGCTCGAGGTCGCTCAGCGAGGCGGCGCTGACGGTGTGCAGCGCAGAGACCACGCGTACACCATCGGGCACCATCTCGAACGCCTGCTGAGCGGCCGAGCCCTGCCACACCCCGAGCATGCGGGTGGCCTTCCCGCCGACGGTGGCCGCCAGCGGGACGGTCGCGTCGATCAGCAGCTGCCCGGGGCTCAGCGCGTCACCGAGGTCGGTCAGGGTGTCCGCCTGGTTGCGGAAGGGGACGCTCAGGATCACCGTGTTCGCCGCGCCCGCGGCGCCGCGATTGTCGTGCGCCGCAAAGGAGCCCTCGGGCACGACGGCGCGGGCGCGCTCGGCGGTGTCCTCGGCGCGGGTCGCGTCGCGAGATCCGATCATGATCGGCACGCCGGCGCGGGCCAGCCTCACCACGAGGCCGAAGCCGAGCGCCCCTGAGGCGCCGATGACTGCGACCGGATCTGGCGTGGGGGATGGC
Organism: Solirubrobacteraceae bacterium; assembly: GCA_017882445.1. Classification (GTDB taxonomy): domain Bacteria; phylum Actinomycetota; class Thermoleophilia; order Solirubrobacterales; family Solirubrobacteraceae; genus Palsa-744. The sequence continues at coordinate 13,998 of JADGPK010000022.1, read as the reverse complement.
ACAGCCGGCCGAGTATAGGCTTCGACGGATGAGTCTCGAGGGAAAGCGGACTCTCGATTCGGTGGGCGCGCCGGTCGAGAAGGTCCCCTCCGCAGTGAGCATCAGGGAGGTCGGTCCGCGCGACGGCTTCCAGAACGAGCCGGAGGTCATCCCCACGGAGCGCAAGGTGGAGCTCATCGACGCGCTGGCTCGCACCGGGCTCAGGCGACTCGAGGTGACGAGCTTCGTGCGTGCGGATGTGATCCCCCAACTCGCCGACGCCGCCGAGGTGCTCGCGCGGGTGGATGTGCCCCGCGAGGTGAGCATCTCGGTGCTGATCCCCAACGAGCGGGGACTCGACGCGGCCCTGGAGCTGCGTCAAGCGGCGAGGCGGTCCCCGTCGGAGGCCTCGGCCCGCACGGAGGCCTTCGACGAGGTCAACGTGTTCCTGTCGGCCTCAGAGACGCACAACCGCAAGAACGTCAACCGGTCGGTCGCCGAGTCGCTGGAGGGCCTGGAGGTCGTGCTCGCCCGCGCGCGCGCGGGCGGTCTGCGCTGCGAGGGTGTGATCTCGACCTCGTTCGGCTGCCCCTACGAGGGCCATGTCCCGCGCGAGCGGGTGCTCGAGATCGCCGCTCGCCTGCGCGACGCGGGCGCGCAGGAGATCGGCTTCGGCGACACGACCGGTATGGCCAACCCCCGTCAGGTCAGGGAGTTCTTCGCAGCGGCGCGGGTGGCGCTGGGAGGGGACGTCGAGCTGACCGCCCACTTCCACAACACGCGTGGCCAGGGCCTGGCGAACGTGCTCGCCGCGCTGGAGGCGGGGGTGGCGAGCTTCGAGTCGAGCTTCGGCGAGTTGGGTGGCTGTCCCGTGCCCGCCGGCGCCACGGGGAACATCGCCAGCGAGGATCTCGTCTCGATGCTGCACGAGATGGGGATCGAGACCGGCGTCGAGCTCGGAGCGCTCATCGCCTGCGCGTGGCGCGTCCAGGAGATCCTCGGCCGTCCGCTGGGGAGCCATACGCTTGTGGCCGGGCCGGTGCAGTGGCACGGCGGCGCGGCCTAGCAGCGCGGGCCGCCTAACCGGCGAGCGCCTCTTCGGCCTGCGCTGCCTCGGCATCGGCCGCCTCGGCATCGGCCGCCTCACGCGCGCTCTCGCGGGCCGCGGCCACGCAGTACTCCTGCACGGCGATCTCCATCTCGAGGGTTTGGGCGAGCGCGGGGCGGGCGGAGGCGTCGATCACCCGCTTTGCGCGGCCGACCGCGACGTGCGAGTTGCTGAGCAGCTCGTCCACCAGCGCCCCGGTGGCCTGCTCGAGCTCCTCCGGTGCGACGACGCGGTTGACGAGGCCGATGCGCTCGGCCTCGGCGGCGTCGATCGTGCGGGCGGTCATGATCAGCTCCTTGGCGCGGCCGAGGCCGACGACGGCCGGCAGGCGGGTGGAGCCGCCGACGTCGGGGATGAGCCCGAACTTGACCTCCGGCAGCCCCAGCTGGGCGTCGCTGGAGGCGATCCGCAGATCGCAGCCGAGCGCCACCTCCAGGGCGCCGCCGACGCAGGTGCGGTGGATCTGGCAGACGACCGGCTTGGCCATCTCTTCGCAGAGGTTCGCGCAGTCGAGAAAGATCTTGCGAAACGGGCGCAGCAGGCCGGCCTGACCGGCGAACTCGGCAAGCTCGACCAGGTCCACGCCGGCGGAGAACACGCGACCCTCGCCGCGCAGGACGACGCAGTGGACGGCGCTGTCGGCGGCGGCGCGCCGCAGGGCGTCTCCCAGCTCCCCGAGCAGCTGCTGGTTCATCGCGTTGCGCTTCTCGGGTCGATTCAGCACGACGTGCCTGACCGGCCCACGATCCTCGGTGACGACCATGCTCATCGGTGACTCCTCGTGGTGGTGGAGGGCGCTTCGCCGCTGGCGAGCGCGCGTGCAGATGTGAGCCTACAACCGCTCTGGTGCTCACGGCCGTCGCCCCGGCGCCTCGCGAGGGAGCTCGCCCCGCCGCCGGGGTGGGGCGCAGCGGCGCCCGACGAGGGCGTAATAGGCTCCCGTGACGCAACCGGAGAATTCAAGCGGAGGTCTCATGGCGCAGCAGATCGAGAAGGTGGGAGTGCTCGGGGCCGGGCTGATGGGTCACGGCATCGCCCAGGTGGCCGCCCAGGCGGGCTATCAGGTGGTGGTGCGGGAGGTCGACGAGGCGGCGCTGAAGAGGGGGATCGGCAGGATCGAGAAGCAGCTGGCTCGCGCCGTGGAGAAGGGCAAGTCCACGCAAGAGGAGGCTGACGCCGTCCGCGGTCGCATCCAGGGCACGATCGACTACCGCGACCTGGCCGACTGCGACCTGGTGATCGAGGCGATCACCGAGAGCCTTCAGGCGAAGCTCGAGATGTGGAAGGAACTGAACGAGATCATCAAGCCGGAGGCGGTCTTCGCGACGAACACGTCCTCGCTGGCGGTGATCGACCAGGCGGCTGTCTCCGGCCGTCCGTCGCGGTTCGTGGGCCTTCACTACTTCAACCCGGCCCAGGTGATGAAGCTGGTCGAGGTCGTGCGCTGCGTGACGACCTCGGATGAGGCGTTCGCGACCGCCATGGAGTTCGCTCGATCGGAGGGCAAGCTCGCGATCCCGACCAAGGACAAGGCCGGCTTCATCGTCAACCGCCTGCTCGTGCCCTACCTGCTCGACGCGGTCCGTGCCTACGAAGAGGGCGTGGGCTCGGTGGGAGAGATCGACGAGGCGATGAAGGCCGGCGCCGGGCACCCGATGGGGCCGCTGACCCTCGCGGACTTCGTCGGCCTGGACACGCTCGGCTCGATCTGCGACGTGATGTTCGACGAGTTCCGCGAGCGTCGTTTCGCGCGGCCGCCGACGCTTCGCAAGATGCTGAGCGCCGGCTGGTTCGGGCGCAAGTCGGGGATGGGCTTCTACGACTACTCGGGCGAGACGCCAACCGAGAACCCTGGGATCTAGGACGGGCGAGCCGGGCCAGCTCGGGTTTTGATGTTCCTTCTTTCGAGGACTGTATAGCGATGGTATTTATTCAGTGAATACGATGGTGATACGCAACTTTTTCTTGCAAGCACACGTCCCGACCAGACCACCCTCCGGTCGAACTGGGCGACCCGCAAGTTGACCGATCTCGGTACAGCCACCGGCCGGGCGCTAGCAGGTGGCCCTGAGCGCCACCGGGAGAAGGCCCGCGAGCAGGGCAAGCTGGGGGTGCGCGAGCGGGTGGCGCTGCTGCTGGACGACGACTCGTTCGCCGAGGAGGCGCTGTTGGCGAACTGGCAGGAGGAGGGCCTGGGCGCCGACGGTGTGGTGACAGGCCTCGGAACGCTCGACGGCAGGCCGGTGGCGTTGATGGCCAACGACCCGACCGTCAAGGCGGGCTCGTGGGGTCCCAAGACGGTCGAGAAGATCCTGCGCGTCCAGGAACGCGCTCTCGCTCTGGCGATCCCGATGATCTATCTCGTGGACTCCGCGGGAGCGCGGATCACCGATCAGGTCCAGATGTTCCCGGGCCGCAGGGGCGCTGGAAGGATCTTCCACAACCAGGTCAAGCTGTCGGGAACGGTTCCCCAGGTGTGCGTGCTGTTCGGTCCGAGCGCGGCGGGCGGCGCGTACATCCCGGCGTTCTGCGACATCGTGATCATGCGCGACGGGAACGCGTCGATGTACCTGGGCTCGCCGCGGATGGCAGAGATGGTGATCGGCGAGAAGGTGAGCCTCGAGGAGATGGGCGGCGCGCGTATGCACACCGGGGTCTCCGGGTGCGGGCACCTGCTCGTCAAGAGCGACGAGGAGGGCATCGAGGCCGCGCGACGCTACCTCTCCTACCTGCCGAGCAGCTGGAGGGGGGAGGCCCCGGCCGGCACGCCGGCTTCCCCGCCGTCGCTCCCGGCCGGCGAGCGCATCGCGGCGCTGATACCGAGCGACGAGAACAAGCCCTTCGATATCAAGACGCTCATCGCGGCGCTTATCGACGACGGGTCTCTGTTCGAGATCCATCCGCGCTGGGCCAAGGAGGTCGTGGTCGGCTTCGCGCGCCTGGAGGGCAAAGCGGTGGGCATCGTCGCCAACCAGCCCAAGCACAAGGGCGGAGTGCTGTTCTCCGACTCGGCCGACAAGGCCGCGCGCTTCATCTGGACGTGCAACGCCTTCAACGTCCCCCTGCTGTTTCTAGCGGATGTCCCCGGCTTCATGATCGGCACGCAGGTCGAGCGGGACGGGATCATCAGACACGGCGCGAAGATGATCAGCGCGGTCAGCGAGGCGACCGTCCCCAAGATCTCGGTGATCGTGCGCAAGGCCTACGGCGCTGGTCTGTATGCGATGGCGGGCCCGGCGTTCGACCCCGACTGCTGCATCGCGCTCCCAGGTGCGTCGATCGCCGTGATGGGGCCGCAGGCGGCGATCAACGCGGTCTACTACAACCAGCTGCAGGCGATCGAGGACGAGCGTGAGCGCGCCGCCAAGACCGAGGAGCTGCGCGCCGAGTACTCGGCGGACATCGATCTGCTGCATCTCGCCTCAGAACTGGTGATCGACGCGGTGATCGAGCCGGACGAGCTGCGCGCCGAGCTCATCCGGCGTTTCGCGCACGCGAGCACCAAGCGGCGCGAATGGCCCGCCAAGCACAACGCGGTGACGCCCGTTTGATCTAGATCGGCTGGGCGGTTCCCGCGGCGCGGGTCTGCTCGTCCTGGAACGGCGGGTAGGTCTCGGTCAGCAGGCAGATGTAGGCGTCCGAGCGCGCCATGTAGGAGTTGGCGAGCACCATCAGGTCGAACAGGCCGCGCGGCATCTTGCCGGTCACCACGATCACGATCCAGGCGCCCACGGCGCCGATCTCCAGGAGCAGGTTCATGACGTAGCGCAGGATCAGAATCGGGATGGCGAGGATGATCCGGAAGAGCGTCTTGAGGCGACTGTACGCTCGAGTGGCCCGGCGAAGTGCATGCGCACCGGGTAGGCCCGATCGTCAGAGCCCCCGAACGGCGGATAGGCGTCACTCAGCAGCGCGACGTAGGCGGTGAGGCGCGCCATGAAGCGCGTGTAGCCGGAGACGAACCCGTACAGACCCTTGGGGTAGCGGGCGGTGAACACGATCGCGAACCAGGCGATCACGAGCGCGATCGACGCGGCGATTGCGTAGAGGTACCCCCAGATCGCCAGCGGAATCGCCAGGACCAGACGGAAGAAGGCGGTCAGCCTGCTGCGCTGCTGGACGTAGTCAGCCTCGAAGGTGACTGGATATGACATGAATGCTCCCCTCTCGCGGTGGGCGCGAAGCGTTTTGGTCCCCGAGGTCCGTGCTCTGAGTGCGGCGGGGGCGAGACCGCAAAGGACTATCGGGCGCATCGTAAGTCGGTTCGCGGCGTAGTTGCGAGCAGATTCAATAGATTGCCGCTGAGATGGATTCCACCGACCTCGCCTACGCCGGAATCGCCCGCCAGGCCGAGCTGATCGCCGCGGGCGAGATCTCCTCCGCCGAGCTGGTCGACCTCTACCTGGAGCGGATCGCGCGGCTGGACCCGCGGCTGAACGCATTCCGGATCGTGTTGGGCGAGCGCGCTCGGCTGGAGGCCGAACAGGCGGACGCGCGGCGCGGCGCGGGAGATCAGCGCCCGTTGCTGGGCGTGCCGGTGGCCGTCAAGGACGACATCGACGTGGCCGGCGAGGTGACCGCATTCGGCACCAACGCGCACGGGGGGCCCGCGCCGGCGGACGCCGAGGTCGTGCGTCGCCTGCGTGAGGCGGGCGCGGTGGTGATCGGCAAGACCAACGTGCCCGAGCTGACGCTGTGGCCGTTCACGGAGACCGCCACGTTCGGCGCGACCCGCAACCCGTGGGATATCCAGCGCGCACCCGGCGGGTCGAGCGGGGGCAGCGCCTCGGCGGTCGCCGCCGGGCTCGTGGGCGCCGCGCTGGGCTCAGATGGAGCGGGCTCGATCCGCATCCCGGCGGCCTGGTGCGGTCTGTTCGGCCTGAAGTCCCAGCGCGGACGGGTGTCGATGGCGCCCCGCGTGGGTCCGTGGTACGGCCTGTCGGTCAACGGCGTCCTGACCCGCGGCGTCACCGACACGGCGCTGTTCTACGACGTGGCCTCGGGCGCGATCGAGACCGATCGCGACAGCGTCCCCGCGCCCGATGTCCCGTTCAGCCAGGCGGCGGCCACCCCGCCGGGACGCCTGAAGATCGCCTACTCGACACGCGTTCCCTTCGGGGTGCTCTCGAGCCTGGACGGCGACGCGGAACGCGTTCTCAAGGAGATGGTCGAGCTGCTGCGCTCGCTCGGGCATGAGCTGACCGAGAGCGATCCGGACTACGGCTCGGACACGATCCCGGCGGTGCTCGTGCGCTACCTGAGAGGGGTGCACGACGACGCTGGTGCGCTGCCCCATCCGGAGCGCCTGGAACGGCGCACGCGCGCCATCGCCCGACTGGGTGGTCTGATCCCAGCGGCCCTTCTGCAGCGGTCGCTGGCGGGCGAGGCGGAGCTTTCGCGCAGGTTGAACCGCGTCTTTGACGATCACGACGTGCTGCTGACACCCGCGACGGCCGCGCCGCCCCTGCGCATCGGCCAGCTGCAGGGCCGCGGCGCGCTGTGGACGCTCAACGCCGTCGCGGGCATGGTCCCGTACAACGGCGTCTGGAACGTGACCGGCCAGCCCGCGGCATCGGTTCCGGGCGGATTCGGCGCGGATGGGCTCCCGCGCGCGGTCCAGCTCGTGGGGCGTCCCAACGATGAGGCGACGCTCCTGTCGCTCGCGGGACAGCTCGAGACCGAGCGTCCCTGGGCGCAGAATCGCCCGCCAGAGTTCTCGTGAGCGAAGGCGAGGCGCTGCTGGAGGTGGCCGCGGACGCCGCTCGGATGGCCGGCGCGCTGCTCCTGGAACGCGTCCGCGGGGGGGCCGAGCGGGACGTGACGAGCAAGAGCACGCCGACCGACCTGGTCAGCGAGGCGGATCTAGCCGCGGAGAGCGCCATCCGCGAGCTGCTCGGTAGGAGACGCCCGGACGACGGTTTCCTCGGCGAGGAGGGCGGCAGCGAGGGTGGCACGAGCGGCCTCAGCTGGGTGGTGGACCCGCTCGACGGCACGGTGAACTTCCTGTTCGGGATACCCCAATGGTGCGTCAGCGTGGCGGTGCGCGACGCCACGGGCACGCTCGCGGGAGCGGTGTATGACCCGAACCGCGACGAGCTGTTCACGGCGAGCAGAGACGGCGTTCCGACGCTCGTCGGCCCCGAGGGTGCCGTGGAGCTGAGCGGCCCCGGGGGGGCCGCCGAGGGGAGTGGGGAGCGGGGAGCGAGCCCAACCCCGGGCGGCGGCGAGGACATGGCGAGCGCGATGGTCGCAACCGGTCTTGCGTATGACGCGCAGGTGCGCTCAGCGCAGGCGCGCGTGCTCGGGAGGCTGGCCCCGCGCGTGCGGGACATTCGCCGCTTCGGCAGCGCTGCGCTCGATCTGACGTGGACGGCCGCGGGACGTTACGACGCGTACTTCGAGCGGTCGGTCAAGCAGTGGGACATAGCCGCCGGGGCGCTCATCTGCGAACGAGCGGGTCTGCTCGTGCTGGAGCTGCCGGTGCACGAGGACCTGCCCTGGGGGATCCTCGTGGCACGGCCGGCGCTGGCGGGGCCGCTGCTCGAGCTCATCGGCGGCCCGTAGAGACACCGGCGGAGCTTCGGGTCAGGATCGGGCGCTCGCGCTTACGGCGATGCCTTCGAAGTAGGCGCAGAGAGCGTCACGCCCCTGCTCGATCATCGTACGGTCGGCGCGGCGCCGGTCGCGGAAGGCGAGGTCGAGCACGCGGTCGCCGAGCTCGACGAGGAGGACGAAGGCGGTCTCGCTCACGCTTTCCTCGACGAGGCCCGCAGCCACGAGGGTCGATCGAGCGCGTCGCGCCAGCGTGCGGTTGCGCCTGCGTACCTCGGCGATCACGGTCGGTGAGATGCGCCCGCCGAACCAGAGCCGCACAAAGCTTGGATGCTGTTCGTAGTAGGCGACGTGCAGGTCGAGCTCGCGGCTGACGAAGTCGCGGATCGAAGCGACCTCCCAGGTGGCCTCCGTCTCCTCTGAGTGCCGGTCGAGCTCGGCGAGCTGGGTGCTCATCAGCCGGTCGAAGATCTCGTCGCGGTCCGCGAAGAAGCGGTAGAGCGATGGAACGGACACGCCGGCTCGGTCGGCGATCGCCCGCGTGCTCGCCGCGTCGGCGCCGTCCGTTTCGATCAGCTCGGCGGTCGTCTGCAGGATGCGCGCGACGGTCTCGCGGCTGCGCACCTGAACCGGCTCCCGGCGCTGGCGGATCGTGTCGGTCACGGTGTCCTGTAGATGGTTTCAGTTGGGTTCGACGGCCCCTTGACAGCAGCCGCTTCCCCTCATATTATAACGCGAGTAGCGTTCAGATCTTTAGCAGAGGGAGAGCGGCCCGCCTGAGGACCGCGAGGCATTGTGAACAACGACCCGAATCTGGCCGGGAAGATCGCGGTGGTCACCGGCGGTGGCTCTGGCATCGGCCGCGCGACCGCGCTGCTGCTCGCGCGCCACGGCGCCAGGGTCCACGTCGCCGACCTCAACGCCGACTCCGCCGGGGACGTCGCGCGGGCGATCGAGGCCGCCGGCGGCAGTGCTACGGCGCATGCGCTCGACGTGTCAGACCCCGACGCGGTAGAGGCGTTCGCCGCGAAGGTGTTCGCCACGGAGGGCCACGTCGACATCCTCCACAACAACGCCGGCATCGGTCACGCCGGGAACATCGAGGCGATCACCGTAGAGGACTGGCAGCGGGTGATCGGCGTGAACCTGCTCGGCGTCGCCTACGGTGTTCAGGCGTTCATCCCCCGGATGCTGAAGCAGGGTCGCCCGGCGTCGGTGGTGAACACGGCATCACAGGCGGGCCTCGTGCCCGCGGCCAGGATGGCCCCCTACTGCGCGTCGAAGTACGCCGTGGTCGGCCTCAGCGAGGCGCTCAACGCCGAGCTGTCCAAGCGCGGCATCCACGTCAGCGCGATCTGCCCCGGAATCATCGACACCCCGATCGTGTCGAGCGGGATCATGCGCGGCGACATGGCGGAGATCCACGGTCGGATATCGAGCTTCTACGCCAAGCACGGCGCCTCGCCGGACGAGGTCGCGCAGGCGGTTCTCAAGGCCATCGACAAGCGCAAGCTGATCGTCGGAGTGCCGCGTCGCCATGTCACCCTGCTCAACCTCCTGCACCGCCTCTCCCCACGGCTCGTGCAGCCTTTCGCGCGCAACGTGGATCGCCTCGTCAGGCGCGGCTGAACCGGAGAGGAGGCCGAGCATGAGTGACCAGGTCGCGATCATCACCGGTGCGGCGAGCGGTATCGGCCGGCACTTCGCAACCGAGCTGCGGCGCCGCCGGCCGCGGATGCGTCTCGTGCTCGTCGACGTCAACCACGAGGCGCTCGCCGAGGCGTTCCCGGCCGGCGAGAACGTCGTGCTGGAGGCGTTCGACGTCCGAACGCTTGAGGAGTGGCAGCGCGTGGTCGACGAGACGCTCGAGCGCTTCGGCGCGATCGACTACCTGTTCAACATCGCGGGGATCGATCGCTCGGCGATGTTCATCGACCAGGCGCTCGAGAACATCGATGCGCTCGTCGACGTCAACCTCAAGGGCCCGCTGTACGGGATGCGGATCGTGGCTGAGCACATGGCCGCGCGCGGCTCGGGTCACATCATCAACATGGCGTCGCTCGCCGGGGTCACGCCGACGCCGGGCACCTCGATCTACTCGGCCACCAAGTTCGGCCTGCGGGCGGTCTCGATCGCGGCCGCCGTCGAGCTGCGGCCACGTGGCGTGTATGTGACCGTCATCTGCCCGGACCTCGTGGACACCGCGCTGTTCGACCAGCACCTCGGCGTCAAGGACCCCGAGGCCGTCGCGCTGGTCTTCTCCGGGCCGCGAGCACTGACGGCGGACGAGGTCAGCGAGGCGATCTTCCGCGCGATGCGCGACCGGCCGCTGGAGATCGACCTGCCGTTCAGTCGCGGCCTGCTGTCGAAGCTCTCGAGCGCCGTCCCCAGCACGCTGCTGTTGCTCTACGGGCCGCTCAAGCGCAAGGGCATGAAGCAGTTCGAACGCGCGCGTCGCGAGCGGGGGCGCGCGTGAGTGCAGCGCCATCGACCCCGATCAACCAGGTCTGCATCGTCGCGCGGGACGCGGCGCGGACGGCGCGCTGGTACACCGAGGGCCTGGGGATGCTGCCCGCCGGTCGCAACGTCTTCTTCGGCAGGCTCACCGAACGGGTCCAGGCGGTGCCGAACCCGCTGCTGCTCGCGGCCTGGGCGCTCGACCGACAGGGCTTCTTCCAGGTCGAGATCTTCCAGTACCGCACGCCGCGCTCGCGGCCGCGGCGTCAGGACTGGACCCCCGCCGACTGGGGCTACTCGACCGTCGGCGTCCACGTGCGGGACTTCGACGGAGCCCTGGAGCGGCTGGCAGCGCTCGGCTCGCTGCCCTACACCGAGCCGCTCGGCCCGGCGGGCGAGCGTCGGGTCTGCGTGCCCGACCCGGACGGCAACCTGCTGGAGCTGCTCGAGCGCGACCCGCTGGCCGAGCTCGCGCCCCCATTCGAGCGCCCCGACCTCGATGCCACGGTGCGCTTCGCGACGGTCTCGGTGGGGGATGTCGAGGCGTTCTGCGAGCGAGCCGAGCACGGCCTCGGGCTCGTGCGCGAGGACCTCGACCTCCACGGTCCCGAGCACGAGCGGCTCTGGGGGCTCGACGGGGCTGAGCGCCGCTCGGCGGTGCTGCGTGGCGGCGGCGTCGCGCTCGAGGTCGTGCAGTACGAGCGTCCGCTCGGCCGGCGCTGGCCGGACGGCTACCGGCTCTCGGACCTGGGCTACATGAACTTCGCGGTCGGCTTCCGCGACACCGGCGAGTTCGACCGCTGGTTCGCGCGCGCCAAGGACGCAGGCTGGACGCCGCACGGCAGGCCGCTGGAGATCGGCGCCTGCCGGGTGATGTATCTCGACGACCCAGACGGCTTCGATGTCGAGATGCTCCGCCCGCGGCGCTGGGCGGACCGGCTGATGGGGTTCGCGCCCAGCATGCCCTACGCGGTCGCCGAGCAGCAGGTGCAGGCCGCGCCGAGCGCGGTCTGGGAGCGCCTCTCAGACCTTGCGGGGATGGAGTCGTGGTCAGGCCTGCCGGTGCGCGTCGATGAGCCGGGACCGCCTGCGCTTGGCACCCGCCGGCGCCTGAAGATGTTCGGGTCCTGGGTCACCGAGGAGATCGTCGACTGGGATCCGCCGCGCGGCTACGCCTACCGCCTGACCTCCGGCGGCCCACTCAGCCACCACCGCGGCGAGGTCAGTGTGACGGCCGACGGCAGTGGCTCACGCGTGCGCTGGGCGGTCCGGTTCCGTTCACGCGTGCCGCTGAGCGGCCGGCTCATCGCCGCGCTGCTGCAAGTCCGCATCGGACGCGCTCTGGCCGGCCTGGCGAGCGCCATGCTCCAGGAACCCGAGAACGAGGAGAGATATCCATGACCGAGATCACCGGAGGCGAGCTGTTCGCTCGCGCGCTGCAGGCGGAGGGCATCGAGTTCCTCTTCGGACTGCCGTCACCCGAGATCGACGCTCTGCTGGTCGAGCTGGAGGCGCACGGCGTCCGGCTGGTGCCGGTGCGCCACGAGGCCGCGGCCGTCCACATGGCCGAAGGGCTCTACAAGACGACCGGGAGGGTCGCCGCGGTGCTCGGCAACCCGGGCCCGGGGTCGGCGAATCTGCTGCCGGGCGTGATCACCGCGCTGCACGAGGGCGTGCCGGTGCTCGTCATCACCTCACAGCACCGGCTGGGCATCGTCTACCCCTCGCCGCCGTCGACGTTCCAGGGCCAGGACCAGCTCGACCTGTTTCGCCCGGCGGTGAAGTGGGGTGGCCCGGTCTTCGAGTGGGGCCGCATCCCCGAGGTGATGCGCCTGGCCTTCCGCGAAATGTGGAACGGACGCCCCGGGCCGGTCCACATCGAGCTGCCCGCGCCGATCCTCTACGCCACCGGCGAGGAGGAGACGGCGCCGATCACACCGCCGGCCACCCACCGCGGCACGGGTCCGCAGGCCTCCGACGCACAGCTCACCGAAGCGGTCGAGCTGCTCGCATCAGCCGAGCGGCCGATCGTGATCTCGGGCACAGGCGTCGATCGCGCGGGTGCGAACGCCGCGCTGCTGGAGATCGTCGAGCGACTCGGCTGCCCGGTCCTGACGACGATGGCCGGCCGCGCGACGGTGCCGTCCGATCACCCGAACTACGTGTTCGGGTTCGGAGAGGCCGGCGACCTGGTGCGCCACGAGGCCGACGTCATGTTGGTCGTCGGCTCACGGATCGGGAACCTCGACGTGCCCTACGACAAGTACTGGGGCGACCCCGCCGGGCAGCGCCTGATCCAGATCGACATCGACCAACGACACTTCGGTGTCACCCGTCCGATCAGCCTCGCCATCCTCGCCGATGCGAGGACCGCGTTGGAGGGGATCGCCACCCGGCTGCGCTCGATGGACCTGCCGAGTCGCAACGGAGAGGACCTCGCGCGCTACCGCACGCTCGACGCGGAGGCTCGGATGGCGCAGGCGGCGCCGATCCTCGAGTGGCAGGGCCCGGGGATCCATCCCGCACACGCGATCGGGACGATCGGGGCCGTCTTCGGCGGTGACGCCGTGTACACGGTCGACGGTGGCAACACCTCGCTGTGGGCCTATTCGATCCTGCCCGCCACGCGGCCGCACTCCTACCACTCGATCCTCGAGTTGGGGATGCTCGGCACCGGCATCCCGTCTGCGATCGGCGCCAAGCTCGGTGCGCCCGACCGCGAGGTCGTGTGCATCACCGGCGACGGCGCGGCCGGCTTCAACGTCATGGAGATGCAGTCGGCGGCCCGGGAGAGGCTGGCGATCACGACCATCGTCTTCGCAGAGGGCTCGTGGACGATGGAGGAGCCCAACGAGCTGGCCCTCTACGGCACGACGTTCGGCACCGCTCAGGGCGAGATCCGCTGGGATCTGGTCGCGCAGGGACTCGGCTGCCACGGCGAGTACGTCGATGAGATCCAGGATCTCGAAGCGGCGCTGCGCCGCGCCCGGGAGCACGATGGGCCCAGCCTCGTGTGCGTGCGCAGCGACCACGACGCGAACCTCGCCGTCCCGGAGGAGATGGTGGCCCGCTTCTTCGAGGTCTACTCGGGTCCCGTGCCGGTCGAGCAGCCGGTGTAGCCCCGTTCCCCGGGCTCGCGTCGCTCAGGCTGCCCGGCCTCTTCAAGCATGCGGCGGGTGGGATTCGAACCCACACGCCCTTTCGGACAAGGCCTTTTGAGGGCCCCGCGTATACCGTTCCGCCACCGCCGCAAGCTGGCCTACGAAGCGAGGATATCCGGCTCGTCAGGCGGGGTGGGGCGGCGCGTCGGCGTACACGTCGGCACGACCCGAGGGCGCGCGTCGCTCGAGCTCGACATTCCAGCCCTGGGAGAAGCCACGCATGGCGAACGCGACCAGCAGCATCTGCACGGGGACGATCAGAAGGGTGAGCAGCCCGAGCAGCCCGGCGCCGAGGGCGGGCTGGGCGAAGCCGAACTTGTCGCGGTCGAACCAGGCCGGTCCGGCGACGAGCGCGAAGATCGCCAGCAGCACCGAGAACGCGGCGGCGACCGGAAGCACGCCGCGGTTCCAGCGCGCGGCGAAGAAGGCAAACGTCAGATCGATGACGATGTAGCCGATCTGCACGGGGATGGCGCCCGAGAGCACGCTCCAGCCGCCGACGGTCACGATCAGGACCAGCGCGGCACTGGCGAGCAGCAGCACAACCACGATCGCGCGCGTCGCCTGCACGACCGGCTTGTCGCGGTTGGGGTGCGTGATGATCACGCCTTGCTGCCCCTCCCGGGCGGGGGTGGAGGACACCAGGGCCATGACGATACAAGCTCGGCAGGTGGCCGTGTCGAGCATTCGGGCGCCCGGCGCCTCGACCTCGCTCGCGCGCGGGCGAGAGCCCGGACCGCG
>JADGPK010000166.1 GCA_017882445.1 Solirubrobacteraceae bacterium | reverse complement strand
GGGGCTCTCCCGTTACGGATCGTCGCCTGCTCGGTCGAGTACGGACGGGATCTGTGCTGGCGTCGGTTTCGGAGGCTTCATCCACACGTATACGAGCGCAACCCGCACCCCGATCGAATTTATGCACCCCACACGCTCAGAGAGAGCCGCGAAACGGTGCGTAGGGGTCGCCTGAGCCAGAGCGGAGTCCGGGCCAGCGGGGGAGGGCGAGGCCATCGCGCCTAGTTTTACCAAGTGTCGCTAGGAAAACCAGACGTAGCGTGTCAGGTGTCTTCCACGACGGCTGTGAAAACGATTCTTGGACGAACTCGGCCTGCGACCTACGTGGTCAACGAGCCTTGCATCGCGCCAGGGACCAAGGTCGTCCCCGGCAGCGGCGTGGACGTTCACAACGACGTCGCGCGATACGCGTGGAAGATCGTCAATCCCGCGGGGAACGACGTCATGGAGGGGCTCGACGTCACGTTGCGAGATGCGGCCGGCCGTTTGCGTCACATCATGATGTTCCACGGTCCGCTGCCTGCTCTGCCCTAAGCGGGACCCCTCTGATCCAGCGTCATGACCACGGCGAGGTCCTCCGCGTGGTCGCGCTAGTCGCTGTCGGCGTGCTCGCGCGGGACCCCAACCAGGCGAATCCGGTCCCCGCTCTCATCGCTTTTGCTTGGCTGCATGGCGTCGCGCGTAGAGCTTCTCCCGGATCGTCATCGCACCTGGATGGCCGCTGCCTGGCCAAGGGGTCAGCAGCAGCAGCAGCAGCGCGTTCGAGGACGCAAGGACCTCGTGACGCTCTGCTGGAGCGAACTCGATGAGCAACCCTGGGCCACCTTCCGCGCGCTCGCCGGCGGCTGTGGTGACCTCGATCGCGCCATCGATCACGATGACCCACGCGCGCTCGTGCACCTCATGGTCGGACAGGCTCTCGCCGGCCGCGAGGTCGAGCACGATCGCGCGCGCCGCATCGCTCGAGGACAGGATCTCCGGTAGTCGCGGCTTGAGGTCAAGCGTCTTGAGCTGCCAGCTTTTCAAGCGGCCTCCATGTCAGGTGAAGGGATAGCGGTGCCCCGCCGCAGACCCTAACGCCTTGGGTGCGCCACAGCGCCGCGGGGGTGACGTCGAGCGCCGCAGGCGCCGAGGGGCTACGCCCGGAGCGTCATCCACGACGGAACGCCGGTGCTCGGCGACGGCCGGCTTCGACTTGGATGACTCATGCGGGCCGGCCTATTCGCACGCGCCACACCTCGGGGCCCTCTTCGAGGTAGTCCCAGGTGAACTGGTCTGGGTGCTCGGCCTCGAACTGGTAGTAGAGCGGCTTGGGGTCGTGGTCGTTGACGAGCTCAAAGCCGGTGCCGGCGGCGAGTTGGCCGTAGGTGTCGAAGATCAGCTGGTGGCGGCGGGCGGGCGGCTCGGTGCGGACGTCGAGTTGTGGGTCGGGCATTGCGGTGCTCCTTGGTCGTGGTTGGGGTCGGATGGCATTCGGGCCAGCCGGTGCATCAGCGCGTTGACGCGCTGAGCTTCGGCGGGATGGCGTTGGCGCAGCGCCGCCCACGCCCGTCCGGCGAGCCGGTTGGCGGTCTCGGGCCGGCCGCTCTCGCCTAGCGTGCACAGGGCATCGACGAGCACAGGGGTGAGTGCTTTGAGCGTCTCATCGTTGTCGGTCGCGCGAGTTTTCATGGCCTCATTGTTTTTACACGCTTCGTGTGAAAAGATCAAGGCCGTGGACGATCAGCTTGGAGCGCTCGGCCTGCTCACCCGCCTGCTCGACGCTGGCCTGGTGCTCGAGATGCTGCGGCAGGTGATCGATCCGGAGCTGGGGGTCAACATCGTGGATCTCGGGCTCGTCTACGACGTGACCATCGCTGCGGACGGCAATGTCGAGATCGAGATGACGCTGACCACGCCAGGCTGCCCGCTGGGGGGGTTCCTCGACGATGAGATTCGCGCCTGTCTAGCGCAGCTGCCGCAGGTGCGCGGCGTCGCGGTCACGCTGGTGTGGGAGCCGCCTTGGGATCCGACGGCGATGAGCGACCTGGCGCGCGAGCAGCTCGGATGGGCGTGAACGGCACCCAGCGTATCCCAAGAGCTTCGATCGATGTGAGCGATGCCCGGCACATGCGGCGTCGACGCGCGCCGCTGCTGGCGCTGGCGCTCGTCGCCCTGTTCGCCGGGCTGTGGGGCGGGCTGCTACGTCTCGGCCTGTCGCTGCCGAGCGGCCTGACCACAGCCAGCGAAGTGCATGGCCCGCTGATGGCGTTCGGCTTTCTCGGCACGCTCGTGAGCCTCGAGCGGGCGGTCGCGCTGGGGCGCTGGTGGTCCTACGCGGCGCCGCTGGCCGCGGGCCTGGGAGCGCTCGCCGCGCTGGCCGGCGCGCCCGGCAGTCTGGGGCCGGCGCTGCTGACGCTCGCGGGGCTCGTGCTGCTCGCGGACCACGTTGTTCTGCAGCGCATGGCCCCCTCGGCGCACAACGCTGTGATGGGGCTCGGTGCGCTCTCGTGGTGCGCGGCCGCCGTGGCGTGGCTCCTGGGCGCCGACGTGGGTCGCTTCGCGCCGCTGCTCGCCGGCTTTCTCGTGCTGACGATCGTCGGCGAGCGGCTGGAGCTGACACGCGCCGTGCGTCTCTCAGCCCGAGTCCGGGGGCTGCTGGCGATCGCGCTCGTGGTGTTCTGCGCCGGCCTGGTCGTGTCCCTGCCCGCCGAGGCCTTGGGCGTGCGGATCGCGGGCGTGGGGCTGCTCGGCCAGGCGGTGTGGCTGGCGCGCTATGACGTCGCGCGGCGCACGGTGCGCATGGGCGGCGTCACGCGGTTCATGGCCTGCGCGCTGCTCGCCGGCTACGTGTGGCTCGCCGTGGCCGGCGTGCTGTGGACGGCATACGCGTCGATGGTCGACGGTCCCGCCTACGACGCGTCGCTGCACGCGGTGTTCCTCGGCTTCGTGATGTCGATGGTCTTCGCGCACGCGCCGGTGATCGTCCCGGCGGTGCTGCGCGTGTCGCTGCCGTTTCACCGTGGGTTCTACGCGCACCTGGCGCTGCTGCACGCCTCGCTGGCGCTGCGCCTGCTCGGCGGGGACCTCGCCGGCAATCTGGCGGCCTGGCAATGGGGCGGCGTGCTGGGCGAGGTCGCGATCCTGCTGTTCCTGGTCCTCACCGCATATGCGGTGCTGCACGCCCGGCACCTCGCCCGCAGAGCCCCCGCGGAGCAGGCGCGCCGATCACGGATCCGCCAAGGTGCGACCCATGGATGAGCTCACCCGCTATCAGCTGGCGCTCTTCTTCCACCTGCTCGGCGCGCTGC
>JADGPK010000165.1 GCA_017882445.1 Solirubrobacteraceae bacterium | reverse complement strand
CACCTCACAAGCGAACTCGCGATCGCCTGGGCGAAGCTGCCGATCGCGGCCTCCCCCAACCAGTGGGCCAAGCGCCTCGGCGTCGTGCGCCGCTTCGCCGTCTATCTGGCGACGATCGACCCTGCCACCGAGGTGCCACCGTCAGGGATCTTCCCGACGAACCGGCGCAGACCGGCCCCCTACCTTTTCTCCGAATGCGACATCGAACGGGTGCTCGCAGCGGCGCGAGGGCTGGCGTCGCCGATGCGCGCGGCGACGCATGAGGCGTTGTTTGGCCTGCTCGCCGCGTCCGGCATGCGCATCGGCGAGGCGATCGGACTTGCCCGTGGCGACGTCGACCTCGAGTCCGGCGTGATCACGATCCGCCACGCGAAGTTCGACCGCACGCGGCTCGTGCCGCTGCACGAGAGCACCACCGCGGCGCTCTCGGTCTATGCGGCGACACGTGACCGACTGTGCCCACGGCAGCGTGTGGACGTCTTCTTCTGCTCGAGCGTCGGCACGGCGCTTGGTCGTTCCGGCGTCGACAAGACCTTCCGCGAGATCACGACGGCGCTCGGACTTCGCACCGCGACGACACGTCCGCGCGTGCACGATCTCCGGCACGGTTTTGCCGTCCGCACGCTGGTCAACTGGCAGCGACAGGGAGTGAGCATCGACCGCCACCTCGCGACGCTCTCGGGCTATCTCGGTCATGTCGCGCCGTCCGACACCTACTGGTATCTATCGGCTGTCCCCGAGCTGATGGGGCTCGCCGCCAATCGGCTCGAGGCGCGCTTCGGGAGTCCACGATGAGCGCGCTCGCTCCGTCGCTCGAGGCGTTCTTCACCGATCGGCTGGTGGGCCAGCGAGCTGCGAGCGAGAACACTATCGCCGCCTACGCGCTGGCGTTCCGGCTGCTGCTCGGGTTCGCGTCAGCTCGCCGTGGCATCCCGCCGAGCGGGCTCGACATCGTCGAGCTCGACGCGCCGCTCGTCGCGGCGTTCCTCGAGCATCTCGAGGGCAAGCGGGGGAACACTGCGGTGACGCGCAACGCGCGCCTCGCGGCGATCCATTCGCTGTTCTCCTACCTGGCGCTGCACCATCCTGAGCACGCCGGCTCGATCGGGCGCGTCTTGTCGATCCCGAACAAGCGAACCGAGGTAAATCTCGTCACTTACCTCGACGATGGCGAGGTAACCGCGCTCCTCGCGGTCTGCGATCAGCAGCGTTTGACCGGCCGACGCGATCACACGATGCTCGCTCTCGCGATCCAGACGGGGCTTCGGATCTCCGAGCTCATCGGGCTCGAATGCGAGGACGTGTCTCTCGGCCGCGGCGCCAACGTGCACACCTTCGGCAAGGGGAGGAAGGAGCGACGCACCCCGCTCGTCCCGAGCACGGTCGAGATCCTCGAGGCATTCCTTGCCGAGCGGGCCGGAGCGCCGAGCGACCCGCTCTTTGCGACAAGTACGGGAAGGCGGCTCAGCCGAGACGCCGTCGAGCATCGGCTCGCCCACCACGTCGCGCTGGCGCAAGCGATCTGCCCATCGATCGGGGCGAAGCGGATCACCATGCACACGCTCCGGCACACCTGCGCGATGCGCCTTTTGCTCGCAGGAAACGACGTCACCGTGATCGCGCTCTGGCTCGGCCACGAGCAGCTCGCCACGACGAACATATACCTGCACGCCGACATGAGCCACAAGCAAGAAGCGATCGACCGCGTCGCCCCGCTCACCGCGAAGCCAGGCCGCTATCGGCCGCCGGACTCGCTGATCGCGTTCTTGGAGGCGCTCTGATTATGCCGACAATGTCGGGGCGCTCACCACCGGTGAACAGGACGTTCTTGCAGACATCGGCATAACGCGAACGTCGGCATAATCGTGGTTAAGCCGATGTCGGCTTAACCACGATCTCAGACACTCCTTCGCCACGAGCAGTTTGATCGCTTGGTATCGGGCGGGTGTCGATGTGCAAGAGCGGCTCCCGCTGCTCTCTGCCTACCTGGGCCACGTCGGCCCGTCCACCACCTACTGGTATCTGTCCGCCGCGCCCGAGCTGCTCACCCTCGCCGCTCAGCGCGCCCAAGAATCACAAAAGGAGACACGATGAGCACGTTCGCACCCACCCTGCAGGCCTTCTTCACCGACCGACTCGTTCGCCAGCGCCAGGTCAGCCCACACACCCTGGCCGCCTACCGGGACACCTTCCGG
The DNA here is from genome assembly GCA_017882445.1 of Solirubrobacteraceae bacterium. GTDB lineage: Bacteria > Actinomycetota > Thermoleophilia > Solirubrobacterales > Solirubrobacteraceae > Palsa-744. Next base: position 1,095 of record JADGPK010000165.1, on the reverse strand, counting down.
CTCCTGCTCGGCTACGCCAAGCTCATGACCGGCAAGGAGCCGGCGGCACTCGACTTGGCGGACCTGGACGCCGCGCTGATCAGCGACTTCCTGGACCACCTGGAGCATGAGCGGGGAAACTGCGTCCGCACCCGCAACGCCCGTCTGGCAGCGCTGCGTTCCTTCTACCGCTTCGCCTCCTACCGCCACCCGGAGCACGCGGCGTCGATCCAGCAGGTGCTCGCCATCCCCCAGAAGCGCCGCAAGACAGCCGAGGTCTCGTTCCTCTCCCAAGGCGAGGCCGACGCGTTGGTGGCGGCCCCCGACACGAGCACCTGGGCGGGCCGACGAGACCATGCGCTCCTGCTCGTGGCGCTGCAGACCGGCCTGCGACTCTCCGAGCTCACCGGGCTGCGCTGCAGCGATGTGCACCTCGGCATCGGCGCACATGTCAGCTGTCTCGGCAAGGGACGCAAACAGAGGGCCACACCGTTGGCGCCGGCCACCACCAGGGTCCTTTGCTCGTGGCTCTCCGAACGCCGAGGGGAGCCGAGCGACCCCCTGTTCCCCTCCCGGCGGGGTGGCCACCTCAGCCCAGACGCTGTGCAGCGACTCGTCGCGAAACACCTCGCTACCGCTCGACGGACCTGCAAATCGCTGCGACCCAAGCACGTCACGACCCATACGCTGCGCCACAGCTGCGCCATGGGCCTGCTCCAGGGCGGTGTCGACGTGGCTGTCATCAGCATGTGGCTCGGTCACGAGAAGATCGAATCGACGCGCGTCTACCTCCACGCCGATATGACCACCAAGGAGAGGGCGCTCCAGCGAACGACACCCCTCCACGCGCGCCCTGGGCGCTACCAGCCGCCTGACACCCTGGTCGCCTTCCTCGAAGCGCTCTGATTATGCCGACTCCGTCAGACCGATCGGCCGGGGACAGCCAGGGTCACCAGGACCGACTACTCGCCCCGTCGGGCAACGCGGCATAACGGGATGGTCGGCATAGAGGGCAACACGATCTCAGCCGTTACAAACAGGCTACGGATGACGTTGCCCTACAACTTGCCCTACTCGGTGGGCCTGAAACGTGAACAACGTGCGTCCGATCCACGG
>JADGPK010000164.1 GCA_017882445.1 Solirubrobacteraceae bacterium | reverse complement strand
GCACGCTGCTGGGGACGATCGACTGGTCGCATAGCCTGCTCAGCGAGCCGGAGCGGGAGCTCCTGCGGCGCTTATCGGTGTTCGCCGGCGGTTGGACGCTCGAATCCGCCGAAGCCGTGTGCGCCGACGGATCCGGGAATGTGCTCGAACTGCTGTCGGGGCTGGTCGCCAAGTCGCTCGTCGTGTTCGATGGGGGCGCCGGGCGGTACCACATGCTGGAGACGATCCGCCAGTACGCTGGGGATCGGCTCCTCGATGCAGGCGAGGGTGACGAGTACCGCGCCCGCCACCTTGCGCACTTCGCCAGCCTGGCGAACGAGGCGGGCGCGAAGCTCCAGGGCGCCGGGCTGTCCGGCGCCATGGCGCTGCTCGACGCCGAACGCGACAACCTGCGCGCCGCGCTGGGCTGGGCCCTGGAGCAAGGCGAGCCTCACGTCATCGCCGGCGGCGAGCTGGTCAGGGCCCTGGGCGACTTCTGGGGGCTCCGCGGGCAGCACTACGAGGCTCGCGACTGGCATCGGCGAGCCATCGAGGTGGTGCGGGAGCCCGGCCCGCTCCGTGCTCGCCTGCTCGAGCGCTTCGGCAGCTTCGAGTGGCAGCAGGGCGACCTGCGCGAAGCCCGCGCTCACATAGGGAGGCCCTTCGCCTCTGTCGGGCCGTCTCGGCGGGCGACGAGGTCACCGCTGACACGCAGCACATCCTCGGCCACGTGCTCCTGGACCAGGCCGAGTACGCCACTGCACTCGCCACACTGGGCGACAGTCGCGCTCTGTACCAGGGTCTCGCCGATGACAATTCCGTCGCCATCCTCACCAGCGACCTCGGCATGGTGGCGTTCCACGTCGGCGACCTGAGCTCTGCCGAACGATCATTCAAAGAGGCGCTCGACATCTTCCGCGGTCTCGCCAACGCGGGGTACACGGCGGACACGCTGGCGCGGCTTGGCGACGTCGCGCGGACGCAGGGTGATCCGGAGCAGGCACGCGCGCGGTACGAGGAAAGCCTCGCCATCGCCCGATCGCTCGGCATGAAGCCGGAGCTCGCCCAGGCGCTTCACCGATCTGCCTACCTTCGTCTGCGCGAGGGCGACGTGACGGAGGCGCGGGCGCGCCTGCGCGAAAGCCTGGCGCTGCAGCAGGAGACCGGCAACCGGCAAGGGATTGCCGAGTGCCTCGGGGCGGTCGCAGGCGTCGCGCTGGAACTGGGCGACCCGGCGCGGGCGGCCCGTCTCCTCGGAGCGCAGGCTGCCCTGCTCGGGCGCATCGGGGTGCCGCTCTCACCAGCCGACCGCGCCGAAGTCCAGCGCGACACTGCCGCCGTGCGCGAGCGGCTCGGCGCAGCGGCGTTTGATGCCGCCTTCTTGGAGGGCGATCGCCTGGCGATGGGCGAGGCGATCGCGCTCGCCACGGGAACCCCGACTTCCGCCGCGGCCTGACTTGCCGGTGACGACGCCGTCCCGCAGCGCGAGGACTGTCGTGCCGCCTGGGTCCGCTGGGCCACCGGAGGCCCGTGGCGCGCCCGGAGGGATTCGAACACACGCCACCAACCATCGTGATTGAGGGCGTCGGGGAGTTGGTCGAGGCACTCCTTGCTGCGTAGTGGCGACCTCGTTGGGAGGTGTGGTCAGGGGCGAGAGGAGCCATACCGCCATGACCGACCTCAATGTCCCGGCTCGACTGCAGCTGGAGATCGAGGTTACGGGGGCAGATCGCTGGTTGCGCGGCTCAGCCACGTGACTCATCTGCCAGCGCGTGGGTCCGAAGGGTCGCGCTCCTACTCGGTGATCGTGATCACGAAGTCGCCGCTGCCGCCGAACGACCGGCTGATGACATAGCCCCTTGCGCCGAGGAACTCGCCGGTGCCCCCACGGATCGCTCCCGTAGCAGGCCGCCCGGAGCCATCGTCGTGAAGCGCCTCGCTGAAGGCGATCTGCCCCCGTCCTTCAAGCGTGATGGTGTTGGCGGGAGAGAGCCACAGTGGGTCGGCGGTGGTGACGACGAATTCCACGTATACGAGCGTTCCAACCTGCTTGCCGGTCGCCGCGTCGAACAGGGGGTCATCCCCAAGGCGGTAGTCACCCTGGCAGTACTCCGTGTTGCACCCCGTCTGTGAGCGGACGGAGATCTCCGTGTCGCTGCTCGGGTGCAGGATGAGTGGATCGTCTGCGGCCGGTTGGCGGCGGGCGGCAGTGTGACGACGGGTCCGGGCGAGGGCGGCCGCAACGCGCAGGGTCGGGGTGGCAGTCGGCGTGGCTTCGGTGCCGCTCTCTGCGCTCGGGGACGGGCTGGCGGGTGGGTTGGCGCTGCTGCAGGCGGCGAGCGCCAGCGCAGCGGTGGCCAGGCAGGCGACCACGCCGGTCCCGCCAACATCGGCGGGCCTCACGCCGGCGGGATCGGATGCGTCGATCGAATGAGGTCTCGCGGGTCGTACTGGGCCTTGACGCGGCCGAGCCGTTTGCGGGTCGCAGGCGAGTGGAAATCGGGCACATGAAGGGATCGCTCGGCGAAGTTGGGGTAGTTCCGCTCCGCCTCCCACGGTGCCAGCGAGGTCCGCACGACGGTCGCATGACGCTCCACCGCGGCGGCCATGTTTGCGTTCGGCACAAGGCTGATCGTGGCGATCGCGAACCCGGCGTCGAGCGAGGCCAGGGCCCCATGGTCGGCAGCTGCATCGGCCAGCGCCGCCCCCAGGTGCCGCACCTCGACCGACAGGAGCGGTGATCCCGAGCCTGGACCCGCCGCGTCGACGAGGGCGTCGATTGCCGTCGACGGCAGGTCTGCGAGGAGCCACCCGTCGATGTAGGCCGGCACCGGGTCGACCGGGTCCATGTGCACCGCGCCCAGCCCGGTCGGTGGCAGCATGGCGAACGTGTCGATCTCCGGCCCGAGCTCCCGGAGCGGGCGCAGCAACTCGATGCCCTCGCCCTCTGCCGCCAGGCACGCCGCCTCGACGAGCACGAACGAGCGGCCCCGCAGCTCCTTGGGGATCTCCCGATTGGTCGGCAGGTTGAGGATGCGGCCGACCGACGTCACGGAGTCGGGGACGCCGGCGGTCCACGCCTGCCAGGCCTGCAGGATCTCGGCCGCGCGCTCCTGCGGCCAGAACAGCGCGCCCGCGTACAGCTCGCGCACGGGATACAAGGCGAACTCGAGTGCAGTGACGATGCCGAAGCTGCCCCCGCCACCGCGGAGCGCCCAGAAGAGGGCGGGCTCGTGCTCGCGGTCGACACGGAGCAGGCGGCCATCGGCGGTCACGACGTCGATGGCAAGGACGCTGTTGCAGGCCAGGCCGTAGCGCCGGGCGAGCCAGCCCAGCCCACCGCCCAGGGTGTAGCCC